>NZ_JAFMHR010000071.1 GCF_017854415.1 Yoonia sp.
CGGTGATCGACGTCGCCCATATCGCCAGTTCCGTGGTGCACATGGCGCAGCTACCACTTGATGCGAACGTGCAATTTATGACCGTGATGGCAACGAACATGCCCTTCATCGGAAGGGGCTAAGCCATGCAAATGAAAGACCAAGTCGCCGTCGTCACCGGAGCTGCACAGGGCATTGGCCTCGCCGTTTCAACACTCCTAGCCGCGCGCGGTGTACGTGTCGCGGGCTGGGACATTGACCCGACGCACGCGACCGCATTGGCGGGCCTGCCAAAACCGGGCACGGCGATTTCTTGTGACATCACCGATCTTGCTTCGGTCGAAGCGGCACACGCGGCCACGTGCGAACAACTCGGCGTGCCGACGATCCTTGTGAATAGCGCAGGAATAGCGGGACCGAACGCGCCTGTTGAAACCTATGACGTCGACGCATGGCATCAAGTGATCGACATCAACTTGAACGGCACCTTTTACGTGAACCGCGTTTGCGTGCCAGGGATGAAGGCGCAGGGCTATGGCCGCATCCTGAACATCGCGTCCATCGCGGGCAAAGAGGGCAACCCGAACGCTTCTGCATACTCTGCGTCTAAGGCCGCGGTGATTGGCCTGACCAAATCGTTGGGCAAGGAATTGGCAGACATTGACATCGCGGTGAACTGCGTCACACCTGCCGCCGCTCGCACGCGTATCTTTGACCAGATGAGCGCGGAACACATCGACTATATGTTGTCGAAAATCCCGCGCGGCCGGTTCTTGGAAGTCAAAGAAGCCGCCGAAATGATCGTCTGGGCCGTGTCGCCTGAAAATAGCTTCACCACCGGCGCTGTGTTCGATCTGTCAGGGGGGCGCGCGACTTACTAAGCGCCCTTTGGCCAAACCGCTTGGGAAAAGACGCCGCCATCAACCCATAGGGTTTGACCTGTCACAAACGCCGCTTCGTCGGACGCCAGAAACAAAATTGGCCCGACCAAATCAGCAGGGGTGCCGACGCGGCGCAGTGGGGTCAGTTCGGCCCATTGATCGGCGTAGTCTTCGTCCTCGTCGTTGGTGCGGTCCGTCTCGATCGCGCCGGGTGCAACGCAGTTCACGCGAATGCCGTAGGCCCCAAGTTCAGCGGCTGACACCTTGGTAAACTGCTCGATCCCGCCCTTTGACGCCGTGTAGTCCACAAGGTTTGGAAACGCGAGTTTGTTGCAGCCAGATCCGAGGTTAATGATCGTCCCTTTGACCTCATCCGCAACCATCAAGCGGGCGGCGATCTGAGTGTTCAAGAAACAACCGCGCAGATTGGTGCGGATAACATTGTCCCAATCGCTTACCTTAAGGTCCAGTAGCGGGGACCACGTCTGGATGCCCGCATTGTTCACCAAAAGATCAGGCGCACGGCCAAAGTCTTTTGCAACAGACGCATAAAATTCTGCAACATCTGCTTCGGCACCAACATCGCATTGATACGCTTCGACCTCAAAACCCTGTTTCTTGAGGTTTTTCGCCAGCTCCTGCGCTGGTGTGGGCGATGACCTATAATTGAAAGCGACGCGATATCCAGCCTGTGCAAGCGCGCCGACCAAATGGTGCCCGATGCCGGTACTTCCGCCTGTGACGACTGCGATTTTCTGCATAGGAGAACTTTCTTGTTTTCGCGCGCGCTGTCCGAGACATTTACAGGGCGTGTTGTTGAGGCGGTTGTTAATTTCTTCGATGTCCTGATCTGACATCGAACGGAGCCAACGTCTACTTCGGGCGCGACAAAATCATTCTACTGCAACGAGAAAGGATCAAACGAAAGACCCTCAAAATGCGACGCTTGCATCACAGGCCGCGCGCCGCATAAAGTAGACAATCAGATGAGCCAAACTCTCTCTTAGTTTAAGATGCCTTTGGTTCCAAAAACCTTAACGAAGGACATATAAACCATCCTCGCAAAGCTGACTGTCTTTACCCATCCGCAGCTGCTTGTTGGGCGAGGAGCCTTCGCAGGCATCTATATGGGCGGCGTCTCCGAGGCGCTCCAACAATTGCAGAAAGTTGATATGAAATCGGTCCGTCAAAAGATCGACCGCATCTTGACGTCGTTTGCGACGATCACCAACCCGCTGATCCTGCTTTTGTCAGCCAGATACCGCTTTGGATCGCGATGAAAAATCGCCCTTTTGGAAGGACAGCACCATTACAGCCGCGGCAACCAACTCCGTCAAACTGGGACTAATCGGTGACAACATCATACAATCAAAGTCCCCGCGACTGCACCGCACGGCGGGGCAGCTGACAGGTCTTGACGTGACCTATGACCGGCTGATCCCGAAAGACATGGGGCTGTCGTTCGACGAGGTCTTTGAGCTGGCGCGCGCATCTGGCTTCCGCGGCATCAACATCACCTACCCCTACAAGGAGGTTGTGACATCGAAAGTGACTGTGTCTGACCCGCTTTTGCGTGGTATCGGAGCCGTCAATACGGTCGTGTTTGATTCTGATGGACCTAAAGGGTTCAACACCGACTATACCGGTTTCATGAATGCATACCGGTCGGTGCGCGGCACCGAGCAACTGGGAGTTGTCTGTCTGATTGGGACCGGCGGCGTTGGCAAAGCGGTTGCCTTTGGCCTGATTGGATTGGGCGCACAGGCGATCCATTGCGTCGATCTTGATCCCGCCAAAGCAGCCAGCCTTGCAGATACGCTGGTGGCACTCGGGTCGCAAACGCGGATCGAGGTGTTTGGGGATGCGGTTGCCGCCGTGGACGGTGCGGACGGGATCATCAATTGCACCCCTTTGGGAATGGTTGGAATCGGTGGATCGCCATTGCCTGATGATGCAATGCAAGGGGCCGCGTGGGTTTTTGACGCGGTCTATACGCCCGTCGACACGCAATTTTTGCAAGATGCACAGCGCGCAGGTCTCACTGTGATTTCAGGCTACGAGTTGTTTTTTGGTCAGGGGGTTGATGCTTGGAAAATCTTCACCGGCATCGAAATCGACCACGCCGCGCTCAGGATCGCTATTCAAGGACATCTTCCGAGCTAAGGACTTCCTGACATGGCCAGCTGAACCAGCTTTTTTTGAAATATTTGGTTTTGCAGATGTGGCTTTTCTTGTAGCCTTTTGACGTCGCCCGACAAACGTCCGACAATTAAATTAGTATTCAGGCGGTAGCATAAATGTCGACTGCAATATTTTGGTCGCAATCACTGCTCATGGCATCTGAAGGACTGCGCCAATAGCGCAACAAAGTATCTCGCGGCTGTCAGTCGGCTTGCGCCACCGCAGCCGGAGCTCTGTAACCTTCCTTTTTAACCATGAGCGCCCAGAAAATCCGCGCCAACTTGTTCGCCAGCGCCACCCGCACAAGCATCGGCGGCTTGCGCAAAAGCAACCCTCCCAGCCAAGTGCCCGATCCGGCCATTGGATGGACATGCCGCTTTATGATGACGCTGTTGGCACCGATAATCAGCAATCGTCGCAAAGATCGCTCTCCCATTTTCGTCGTCGCCCCGAGCCGCTGCTTGCCGCCTGTCGAATGTTGTCGCGGCACAAGCCCGAGCCGAGTTGCAAAATCGCGCCCTCTGCGGAAGGTCTCGGGAGGAGGCGCGAGGGCAACCAGAGCTGTGGCAATCATCGGTCCGATCCCCGGGATCGTCATCAGTCTGCGCGCCACCTCATTCTCTTTGGCACGCTGACTGATCTCGGCGTTGAGCTTGGCGATCTGATCGTCCAGGCGGATCTTCGTCTCGATCAGGATCAGCAATGTTGCCCGGGCTTCCTCGGGCAAGCCGCTTGCCGGATCCTCTATGATTGCACTCAGGCGTGCTAAGTTCGCTGCTCCCTGTGGTACCACCTCACTAAATTCTGTCAGGTGGCCGCGTAGCGCATTGATCGCTTGAGTGCCCTGTCGGATCTGTAACTCCCGGACCCGGAAAACCATGGCTGCGCCCTGCACATCTTCGCTCTTCACCGGAACGAAACGCATCGACGGGCGCACCGCAGCTTCACAAATAGCTTCAGCATCCGCTGCATCGTTTTTCTGGCGTTTAACGAAGGGCTTGACGTAAGCGGGCGGAATCAGTCGTACTTCGTGACCCAATTTACCAATCTCACGGCCCCAGAAATGGGCACCGCCGCACGCTTCCATCGCAACCAAGCATCGCGGAAGCTGGCTGAAAAACGCCAGAACCTGCGTTCGCCGTAACTTTTTGCGCAGAACCGCGCGGCCTCGGCCGTTAGCTCCATGCACCTGGAATACATTCTTCGCCAAACCGAGTCCGACTGTCACAATATCCGACACGACCGCTCTCCTTTTCGTGGATCATTGCAGACCCACCTTGGCACATCGTATGCCGCCGGGGGGCGGTTACATCATCAAAGCCGTGTGCTTGGTATCGGGCACTGGGACATCTGGGAGGGGCAAGAAATAATAGATCTAACTTCTAAAGATCAATTTTCCTTCACTGTTGCTCATTTTGAAATCACCGAATGCAAACTCTAAGTTTTCCTCAACCGAATTACATATAATTCGAGGCTAGCGACGCGTCGAATAGCTATCACTCTGTGCCAAGAACGCACGAATAAATGTTGAAGTTATGTTAGGGTATCAACAGGTTCAAAATAATTTGCATTTGTTGCTGTGATCCTTTCGATGGTCTCATCCAGCCGTGAGAGATGGAACATTCCGGCCTCGACAGCTTGGGTTCCATCATGCGCTTTTATAGCATCAGCAATCCGTTTGTGATCTTCCATAAGGTCTGGCAAGCGTTGTTCTTTGGACAAGCCCAGCCGGCACAAACGGTCAACTTTTGCTTTCTCCGACATTATCACATCGAACGCAAAATCGACGCCAGCAATTTCACAAAGCGTCTTGTGGAATTCATAATCCAGCGCACCAAACCCGTCTACATTGCGGTCTTGAATGGCATTTCTTTGGTCTTCGATCGCGGCGTTCATACGTGCCGCACCATTTGCATCGCAGCGCGCAGCAGCGCGACGCAAGACTTCCATTTCGATCGACGCACGTACAAACCGCGACTTTTCGATTTCGCGCATAGAAAACCTTTTGACCTCGGTGGCGCGCTGTGGGCGGATTAACAATAAATCGAGGTTAGCTAGTCTGCTAAACGCATCGCGCACGGGCTGGCGCGAAATGCCAAACCGTGTTGCCATGTCTGCTTCTGAAATCTTATCACCGGGACGTAGACCCAAGGTTGTGATTTGTTCATGAAGATAGTCATAAACCTCATCGACACTTGTTCTCCGATCAGTCGTTCGGACTGTGTTTCCCATGTGATCCTCTCCTTATAAGATGGTACCGAAATTTTTACGGGCTCGTCCCACAATAAAGGTTTCGCCACGAAGGCCTTGTTACGCTTGCTCTATAAGAGCGAACCGTAGTGAAAGACAGGCTCTCGGCCTGCTTTCCTGCAATTTTTAGCTGGTATGTATAATTTTTCACTAGTATTCTAGTCTTATATAATTCGAAGTAGGCTTGTTACGTTTGAATAGATCCATAAGTCCCCTGCGGAAATTGGCAAATGCTACAGCTCAATATCAAAATAGCCTTAGTGCAAATCAAGTTGGAGACTTAATATGAAGCTTAAAGGCAAAACGGCAATCATCACAGGCGGTGGCCGTGATATCGGCAGCGCAACTGCGATCAAACTCGCATCTGAGGGTGCCAATGTCGCGATCAACTATTTTGCCAGCTCTGATGGGGCAGATTCGACTGTGGCCGCAATCAAAGCTGCTGGTGGGAATGCGATTGCTGTTCAAGGCGATTTAAACAAGCAGACTGATGTTGATGCGTTGATCTCAAAAACATTGGACGCTTTTGGCAGTATCGACGTGCTAGTCAACAACGCTGGTGGGCTGATTGCGCGCAAAAAGATTGCCGATATGGAGCTTGAGCATTGGAATGCGGTTATGTCGTTGAACCTGACCAGCACATTCATGATGACCAAAGGCTGCCTTGCCCACATGAAAACCGGGACAATTGTGAACCTTGCCAGCCAAGCGGGTCGTGATGGTGGTGGCCCGGGTTCAACGGCGTATGCAGCCTCGAAAGGGGCCGTGATGACATTGACCCGCGGTTTGGCCAAAGAAATTGGACCTGATATTCGCGTCAACGCGTTATGCCCAGGTATGATTGACACCGATTTTCACAACATCCACACACCGGACGCAGGCCGTCGTGGCTTTGAAGCCAACGCACCTATGAAGCGCCAAGGCACTGTAGAGGATGCTGCAAATCTTGTGCTGTTCCTTGCGTGTGACGATAGTGCGTTCATCACGGGCACAAACATAGATCTTAACGGCGGAATGCTGTTCAGTTAATCGCAATCGAGAGGAAATGGCATGACGGATTTTCCCGTGATTTCAACAGGTGAAAACGTAACGAGACAGGTTCTTTCGGATCATCCTGAGATGATGGTCGTCGCTTTTCGGTTTGGAGCGGCAGGGGCCATTGGTGGGTTGCACAAGCATCCCCATGTGCAATCGACCTACGTTGAAAAAGGGCGCTTTCGCTTTACTCTAGGCGACGAGGAGCGTGTTGTTGGACCGGGTGATAGTTTTGTTATCCCAAGCGAGATGACCCATGGTTGTGTGTGTTTGGAGCCGGGCACATTGGTCGATTGTTTCACGCCACGCCGCGATGATTTTTTGTAGGTCGGTATTATGAAAATTCTCTCGATCGGGGAATGCATGGGGGAATTGTCGCCCCAAGATGAAGCCGGGACATTTCGGCTTCAATTTGCGGGCGATACGTTCAATACCGCGTGGTATTTGAAACGGTTCAATGGCGATATCGACGTGTCGTTTTTGACAGGTTTGGGCACTGATGCGATATCTGAGAAATTGCGCGACGCGATCAGTGACGCGAATATCAGCGCCGCGCATGTTGTTGATGTGCCTGACAGAACGGTTGGTTTATACCTGATTTCACTTGAGAACGGGGAACGCAGTTTTTCTTATTGGCGTGGGCAATCTGCGGCTCGGCGTCTTGCGTCCGATCCAAACGCTTTGAAACATGCGATTGAAGATCATGATCTGATTTATTTTTCTGGCATCACATTGGCGATCTTGGATGCAGACGGGCGTGACACCCTTCTTTGTGCGTTGCGCGCAGGTCGTGCTGATGGAAAGACCATCGCGTTTGATCCAAATTTGCGGCTCCGCCTCTGGGACGACACTGACACGATGTTACAAGTCATCATGGCCGGGGCAGCGGTGTCCGATGTTGTTCTTCCGTCGTTCGAGGATGAAGCTACGTGGTTTAAAGATGCTGACCCGAAAGCAACGGCTGATCGATATCTTGCTGCGGGCGCCAGCACGGTTGTTGTGAAAAACGGATCTGATGACATTTATTACGTCAGTCCTGATGGCGAGGGCACGCATGTGGTGCCACCCGTTGCCAATGTCATCGACACAACTGCGGCCGGCGATAGCTTTAATGCGGTCATTCTTGCTGGCTTGGGGGAAGGTACGTCCTTGCAAGATGATATTGCAGAAGCCTGTAAATTGTCCGGAGCAGTGGTCCAAGCCCGTGGGGCACTGGTGTCTGTCACGTCAAATTAAGGGAACAGCCTCAGATGCCAAATCCTGAAACCGCAGAAAACATCACGCTAGGGGCTGACACGCTCCAGCTTTTGAAAGGGGCCAGCACGGCGACAATCGCAACGCTGCTTTACAAACGCGGCTATCAAAATGCCTATGTTCAGGGTGTCGCGCCCCTTGGCGCGGGTACGGTGCA
Source organism: Yoonia sp. (assembly GCF_017854415.1). Classification (GTDB taxonomy): domain Bacteria; phylum Pseudomonadota; class Alphaproteobacteria; order Rhodobacterales; family Rhodobacteraceae; genus Yoonia. Next base: position 7,738 of record NZ_JAFMHR010000071.1, read on the forward strand.
GATGGTCGGCCCTGCTTATACCCTGCGCTATATTCCCGCCCGCCCTGACACTGATCCGATTGTCGCGTTCCGCGAACCGGATCACCCGCAACGTGTCGCGATTGAGGAATGTCCCGAAGGCGCTGTCTTGGTGATGGATTGTCGCGGCGATGCGTCAGCCGCGTCCGCAGGATCAATTCTTCTCACTCGCTTGCAAGTACGCGGCGGCGCGGGTGTCGTCTTGGACGGCGGAATTCGAGATGCGGCGGGGGCAGCCGCGCTCAAGATGCCCGTCTTTGCGGCCAAGCCTTCGGCACCCACAAACCTGACCAAACATCACGCCGTTGATATCGGACTGCCCATCGCCTGTGGCGGCGTCGCGGTTTATCCAGGCGATATCGTGCTTGGGGATGGTGACGGCGTGATGATCATTCCACGCCACCTCGCGGATGAATTGGCACAGGAAAGTGTTGAGATGGAGCTATTTGAAGAGTTCGTCTTGCAAGAGGTTCTAAACGGGGTGTCCATCCGTGGCCTTTACCCGCCAACCGATCCAGAAACATCAACCCGCTTCGCCGCATGGCGCACGGGCAATAAGGATTAATAACATGCGTGAGACATGGCGTTGGTTTGGTGAATTTGACCCGATCCCCTTGGATCAGGTGGCACAGACGGGTGCGCAAGGAATCGTCAGCGCGCTGCACGCAGTTCCATATGGTGAGGTCTGGCCGCGCGATGCAATTTTTAAGCGTCACAGCGAGATTTCGGCGGCTGGATTTACCTGGGACGTTGTGGAAAGCCTGCCTGTGCATGAAGATATCAAGCGCGGCAGTGGTGATCTGAGCACGCTGTTCGCCAACTACCGCCAATCCCTTGCCAATCTTGCCGCCGAGGGCATCAAAACGGTTTGCTATAATTTCATGCCAATCCTAGATTGGACGCGCACAGACCTTGCCGCGCCAATGGCTCGCGGTGGCACCTGTTTGCATTTCTCAGCGGCAAGAATGGCCGCCTTTGAGGTTCATATACTCGGGCACGAGGCGGCGCGCGGTGAATATCATTCAGACGCAATTGCTGCGGGGGACGCTTGGTTTGCACAATCAAGCGAGGCTAAGCGCGCAAAACTGTTACATGCAATTATGTCCGGCCTGCCCGGCGCCTATGATCGCTACGACGTCAACGGTTTGCGCGATGTTTTGAAAACCTATGACGGGCTTACACATGCTGATTTGAGGACCAACCTTACGCGCTTCCTGAAAGAGGTCATACCGACGGCCGCAGACCTTGGGATTAATATGTGTATCCATCCCGATGATCCGCCGCGCGATATTTTGGGCTTGCCGCGCATCGTGTCCAACCAAGAGGACATTCGCCTGATCTTGCAAGCGGTTGATGAGGGTGCGAATGGTCTGACGCTTTGTACTGGTTCGCTCGGCTCGGGTGCAGGAAATGACCTGCCCGCGATTGCGCGCGCCTGTGCGGATCGAATCCATTTCGTGCATTTGCGCAATGTAACCAAGTCAGTGGATGGATCATTTAGTGAAGCGGCCCATTTGAACGGCGATGTTGATCTTGTCGCGGTGATTAACGAACTTCTCGAAGTGGAAAGCCGTCGCGATGTTGATCTGCCGTTTCGCGCCGATCACGGGCATGCGTTGTTGAGCGATGCACAAACACAAACCCAGCCGGGCTACACGTTGATCGGTCGTTTGCGCGGTTTGGCGGAACTTCGCGGCGTTATCTGCGCGCTCAGTTGATATCTGCGCTAACGCAAGATCGCAGATAAAATTTCCCACAGATTTTCCGAATACTCTGGTATACTAGTCTTTAATGCCTTAGCCTCTTGAGTTGAAACAAGACATTCGCTCAGGAGCAAAGACATGGAAAATCCCGTTATCGGTTTCATCGGACTCGGCCTTATGGGCGGTAATATGGTGGAATGCCTGCAAAAAAACGGGTTTGAACCAGTCGTCATGGGGCGCAAGAAAGATGTGCTTGAGACGGTTGTTGCGCGCGGCGCGAAAGTTGCGACATCGCCCAAGGACATGGCCGAGCAATGCGACATTATCATGCTTTGCGTTACGACATCGGACGTTGTCGAGGGTCTGATCTACGGTGATGACGGCATTCTTGCAGGGATCAAATCTGGCGCGGTTGTGATTGATTTTGGCACATCTATCCCAACCTCAACCCAGAAAATCGGGGCTGATCTTGCCGCAAAGGGCGCAGGCATGATTGATGCGCCGCTTGGCCGAACACCGGCGCACGCAAAGGATGGTCTGCTCAACATCATGGCGGCGGGTGACAAAGATACGTTTGAGACGGTTAAACCAACGCTCGACATACTTGGCGAAAATATCTTCTACCTCGGTGCGCTGGGTGCGGGACATACGACAAAGCTGATCAACAACTTCATGGGCATGACCACCGTCAGCGCCATGAGCCAAGCCTTCGCCGTTGCAGATCGCGCAGGGATAGATCGCCAGCAACTCTTTGATATTATGTCAACGGGGCCGTCCAATTCACCGTTCATGGGGTTTTGCAAGAAATACGCCGTCGATGATGTCAGCGATCTGGGTTTTTCCATCGCCAATGCGAACAAAGATCTCGGTTATTTCCTTAAGATGGTCGCGGACATGGGCACGCGTTCCGAAATCGCTGAGGGCACATCGCATAACCTTCAAGCGGCTGTTGATGCGGGTTTGAGCCAAGGCAACGTGCCTGAAATCTTTGATTACTTCATGACGCTCAAGAGCTGAGCACATCGCTAAAGACAGCGGAGCACGACCCTTCAGTGCTACGCATCAAACGCTTGCACGCCAGCCTGTGCAACGACCAAGTCTTGCGCGGGGGTGCCTGAGCTTACGCCAATCCCGCCAATTACCTCGTCGCCCGCAAAAATCGGCACTCCACCCGCGATGACCACCATTCTGCCACCTACCGTTGAGGTCAGACCGTAAACCGGATTGCCCGGCATGCTTGCTTCGGCAAGGTCATGCGTCGGCTTGCGCGTTCCTGATGCGGTGTAGCTTTTATCGATGGCCAGTGTGATGCTTGGGATCTTACTGCCATCCATCCGCAGGAAGGCGAGCAAATTACAGCTTTCGTCAGTTATAGCGATGCACATTGCAACGCCTAGCTCCTCGGCTTTGAGTCGTGCGCCTTCTAAGATTCGGGTGGCATCGGCACTGTCGAGCCTTTGAAGTGAGAACATCAGATCATTCCTGTCATAGGGCATTGCTAAGAAGCTAAGGCGCAATAAAGGCGCGTCTTGCGTATAATTCATACTAGATAACCATCTGGTATCCTAGTAGCATAGATAAAGAATTTCACGACGCCCGTGTTCTCATTCCACACAAGCAGGAGCCAGAAATGCCAACGCCCAAACCCATCCCCGGTAGTATCTTGAAACCCATGACGTTTCCAACGGTTGACGGCGGTCAGATGACTGTTGGGGGCCATAAGGACAACTGGACGCTTCTTGTTGTTTACCGTGGCAAGCACTGCCCACGCTGCAAGAAATACCTCAACATTCTGAACGAGATGCGGTCCGATTGGGCTGATGCTGGTTTCGATATTGCCGTGGTTTCAGCAGATTCCCAAGAAAAAGCGCAAGCTGATCAAGCAGAATTCGGTTGGGGTTTCGATCTGGGCTATGATCTGAGCGAAGTCCAAATGGCCACATTAGGTGTTTACGTGACCGAGCCGATGTCACCCGAAGAAACAGATCGCCGCTTTGCCGAACCTGGCATATTTGTCTTGCGCGCAGATGGCAGCCAGATCGTCGTTGCGATCTCCAATGGCCCAGCCGTCCGTCCTGAGCTTGCCGAGTTGCTGGATGGTATGATTTTCAACAAAACCAAAGACCGCCCGCACCGTGGCACTGTATGAAACAACAGGCTTGATTGACTTTGGTTCTTACTTATAATACTAGTATACTTGTTTCTAAGATCGACCGATTCACCAACCTTGTCGGTCAAAAAAACTACAATATATCTGGGAGGATATTATGACCCTTAATGTCACAATGCGCAGCGCTCTTATTGGTAGCTGCATGGCGCTTGCCGCGTCAGCGGTTTCCGCAGCAGAGCTTCGCGGCTGGAACATCCACGTTGAAGACTATCCAGTCTCTATTGCGATGGAATCATTTGCGGATGCTATTTCAGCGGCCACAAACGGCGAACTGACAGCGAAAACATTCCACAACGGCGTTCTCGGCAGCCAGCCAGACGCGATTGAACAGCTTCGCCTTGGTGTCATCGACTTTGGTGAATTCAGCCTTGGCCCGTTCGGCACGTCCGTTCCAGAAGCCAACGTTGTGTCCTTGCCATTTATCTTTGGTAGCATTCCTGAGATGTATAAGTTGATGGACGGCGCAGTTGGCGACGCTATTGGCGAAGGCATGATCAAACGCGGTGTTGTTCCACTTGGTTGGTACGATGCTGGTGCACGTTCTTTCTACAATTCAGTTCGTCCGATCAACACGCCTGCTGATGTAACCGGCCTGAAGATCCGCGTTATGAACAATGACCTGTTTGTTGACATGGTTGCATCCATGGACGGCAACGCGACACCAATGGCATTCGCTGAAGTTTATCAGTCAATCCAAACCGGTGTTGTCGATGGCGCAGAGAACAACCCACCGTCCTACGAGTCCACAAGCCACTTTGAAGTTGCTAAGTTTTACTCACTTACAGAGCACCTGATCATCCCTGAATGCCTGTGCATGAGCAAAATTTCTTGGGACAAGTTGACACCAGAGCAGCAGGACATCGTGATGAAAGCCGGTCGTGATAGCGCCGAATTGCAGCGTGAACTGTGGCAGGCACGTGAAGCAGCCAGCATGAAAATCGTCCAAGACGGCGGTACAATTGTGAACCAGATCGCAGACAAAGGCCCATTCCAAGAAGCAATGGCCCCTGTTTACGACAAGTTCCTGGCGGCGAACCCTGATTTGGCTGGATTGGTCGAGATGATCCGCAACGGCGGTTAATCGACCTGCAAATCTGAACGGCCCGCGATCATCGCATCGTGGGCCGTTTACCCTTTTTCCATTGGTTTATCGCGAGGCAGAAATGACTGAACGCAAGTCACTTATAGCCTACACCGAAAAGGTGCTTGGCATTATCCAATGGATCAGCATGTTCACAGCCTCGCTCGCACTTGTTGTGCTCGTCGTGACCTTCGGGTGGCTGGTGTTCGGACGTTACGTTTTGAACTTCACCCCGACATGGGTAGAGCAGCTCGCGCTTTTGTTAGTTTGCTACATCGCATTTCTAGGTGCAGCGTCTGGCGTTAAAGACGACACGCATCTTGGCGTCTCCCTGTTTCGGGATATGATGCCAACGCGAGTGCAGAAAATAATAATGGTCATGATTGATTTTATTCTCGCCGCTTTTGGCGGTGTGATGTGCTACGCGGGCATCCAGTTGATGCGCTTTGGCTGGGATTCATTCCTGCCGATGCTCAACATTCCAGAGAGCTTCCGAACACTTGCGATCACACTGTGTGGCGCACTGATTGTGCTGAACGCAGGCGCACGCGGTATCATCCGACTAATGACCTTTTCGCAGTGGCTCCCGACGCCAGAATTTCAGGAGTCCTGACATGGGCCTGGCTATCCTCATGCTCGTTTTCGCAGTGGGCGTTGTGATCGGTATTCCTGTTGCCTTTGCCATGGGCCTCGCCGCTGCTTCTGCCTTTTGGTTCGAAGGCTTTCCAATGCTGATCACCTTCCAGCGTGCGACTGCTGGTGTGTCTGTCTTTTCGTTGCTCGCGATCCCCTTCTTTGTTTTGGCGGGGGAAATCATGCTCCATGGCGGCATTGCGGTGCGGCTCGTCAAACTTGCCTCCGCCTTGGTGGGTCACCTCAAGGGCGGCCTTGCGATGGTGAACATTTTTTCGTCTATGTTGTTTGGTGGCATCTCCGGCTCTGCGGTTGCAGATATCTCCGCGCTTGGGTCCATCCTTGTTCCTGTGATGAAGGAACGCGGCTATCGCCCTGATTTCGCGGTGAACGTCACTGTCACCTCCTCCATCGCCGGTATCGTCATTCCACCCAGCCACAACATGATCATCTTCGCGGTGGCGGCAGGCGGCGGTATTTCGGTGTCTGGCCTGTTCTTGGCTGGGGTCATTCCGGGCATGTTGATGTGTCTCAGTCTCGCGATTGCGGCCTATATCCTTTCTGTCAAACATAACTACCCGTCCGAGCCGTTCCCCGGTTGGAAGCAAGTGGGCCGCACGGCTGGCGATGCTATTCCCGGTTTTCTGACTGCCGTTATCATTGTTGGCGGGACGCTATCCGGCGTCTTTACCGTCACTGAATCCGGTGCCTTTGGCGCGATCTATGCGATCCTGCTAACCACGTTCTTCTATCGCAGCCTGACGTGGAAATCCTTCATCACGGCAATCACCGGCACTGTGCGCACAACATCCATGGTGATGATCCTCATCGCCTTCGCGAGCTCGTTCGCCTACCTGTTGGCGCTATACCAAGTTCCGGCCCGCCTTAGCGATGCGCTGGTCACGATCTCTGACAATCCTATCATCATTTTGCTAATGATTAACGTCATTCTGCTGATCCTCGGGATGATCATGGACATGGCCGCGCTGATCCTGATCTGTACGCCGATTTTCTTGCCGATTGCCAAAGGCCTTGGCATGGATCCAACGCAATTTGGTATCATGATGCTGATGAACCTTGGACTTGGCCTGTGTACGCCGCCTGTCGGCACGTGCTTGTTCGTTGGTTGTGCAGTTGGCAAGATCAAGATTGAAGAAGCGCTGAAATCCATTTGGCCCTTCTATCTGGCTATCTTGGGTGCGCTGATCTTGGTGACGTATGTTCCTGCTGTATCGCTTTGGCTTCCATCCCTATTTTAAAGGGTGAGGTCAGAGGCCCTGCCGCTACATCACTGCGCCAAGCTGCCAAGGGACGAATTCGTGGTCGCCAAGTCCCAAGGTTTCGCTCTTGGTCGCGCGGCCTGAGGCTGTCTCGATAATATAGTCAAGAATCTGCGCGCCTTTTTGTGCAAGGGGCACTCCATTGGTGGCGATGTCACCGCAGTTGATATCCATATCATCGGGCATTTTCGCTAATAGTTGATCGTTTGTGGCGAGTTTGATTGTCGGTGCGGGCTTGGACCCAAATGCCGATCCACGCCCTGTTGTGAACACAACGATCTGTGCACCACCTGCGATCTGGCCTGTCACAGACACCGGATCATATCCGGGCGTATCCATGAAAATCAGCCCTGCTTTGCGCGGCTTCTGGCCATAGGCCACGACCTCATTCAAGGAAGTTGAACCGGATTTTGCAACGGCGCCGAGAGATTTTTCCAAAATCGTCGCCAAGCCGCCCGCCTTGTTGCCCGGGGTCGGGTTATTGTCCAACGAGCCACCATGCATGGAAGTGTAGTCTTCCCACCATCGAAGTTGAGCAACGAGTTTGGCACCCGTTTCCACATTATTAACCCGATCAAGCAACTGTTGCTCCGCCCCGTATATTTCAGGCGTTTCAGCCAGAATGACGCGACCGCCGTGGCCGACCTCAAGATCGCTTGCGACGCCCAATGCTGGGTTGGCGGTGATGCCAGAATAGCCGTCCGAGCCACCACATTGCAGCGCAACGTTCAAGGCACTTAAGGGCTGGGCTGTGCGTTTGGCATTGTTAACCTCTGGCAGAATGTCTTTGATCGTGGCCGTGGTTCCGCCGGTGTCTTGAATGGTTAGTCCATAAAACTGTTGATGCTTTCCAATCTCAAATTTCAGTTTCATTCGGGCGACTTGCATAACCTCGCAGCCAAGGCCGGCGAAGACGGCCGCGCCGATGTTGGATGGGTTGCATAGCCCCAAAGAACCCTCTCAAGTACCTGCGCGCCGCGCCCGCTTGTATCCATTCCACATCCGCTGCCGTGGGCCAGCGCGACTATGCCATCAACGTTTGGGTAAGCGTCAAGCATGCCTGAGGTTGCGGCGATGTCTGCGGCTTTGCGGATCACGGTGGCAGAGCAGTTCACCGTCGCGATCAAAGCGATCATATTGCGCGTCCCAACTTGCCCGTCTGCGCGCGCGTAACCGTCAAACGTGCGTGGTTTCACCTTGGGGATAGCGGCCTGTGCAGATGCAAGATGTTGACCATGCTCTGCGCTATGGGGATGCGCCCCAAAGGCACAATTGTGCGAATGCACATGCTCACCAAGGGCAATACCTTGGGTTGCGAAGCCGATGACATAACCGAATTTATAGATCGCATCGCCTTTGGCGATATGTTGGCGCCCAATCTTGTGGCCACGCAAGACAGAGCGGACCAAAGGCACACCGTTTGGCACAACGATCGCGCCCGTGTCTGCCTGTTCAGTCAAAACCACGACATTGTCCTGATCGTTTAGAACCAAGTGTTTCATTGGACGAGAACCGCCCGCACCGCACGTTTGGTTCCTGAATCAGAAAGGCTCACATAAGCTTTTGTTACGAGATCTCTAAAGTGAGCGTCATTGGTCAA
>NZ_JAFMHR010000072.1:0-2639 GCF_017854415.1 Yoonia sp.
TCCCGATACGCGCATCAAGATTTCGCTGCACTGGCAGTCAAGCACGCAATCAAGTGAGATTTTGCGCCAGCTTGGCGAAATCGTTCTTGATGAAGCACAAATTCACCTGCTTCCCGACGGTTTTCGACTGGCCTGATCGACAACAAGACCGCGCCAGGAACCGACGTCCCAAAAAACGAACGCCTTTCCGCAAAAATGCGCCCCAGCCAGAAGGCCGGGGCGCACCGTCTTCGCAAGCGATTGCTTAATTCAGCGCTTGGTCCGTGATCATATGTGTCCACGCACCTTCTGGTGCCGCAGAGATAACGGGATCAGAACCACCAGCAAGCAATGTAGCAACTGTCCGCTCGTAATCGGCAGGATCAAGCGCGCCGTTTGAACCGGCTGTCAGTTTGGCGATTTCACCCATCATGCGCACTTGTGCGGCTTCGGTCTGTGCACCTGTTTCGTCGTTGTCCAGAATGATGCCTGCGGCTTCCTCAGGATTGGCCTCAGCATATTTCCAGCCTTCCATCGAGGCGCGCACAAAGCGGACCATCTTGTCAACGAACACAGGGTCATCAAGGTTCTCTTCCAGAACGTAGATCCCGTCTTCTAGCGTCGCAACACCCTGTTCTTCGTATTTGAACGTCACCAGTTCGTCCGGGCTCACGCCTGCATCAAGCACCTGACCGTATTCGTTGTAAGTCATCGTCGAGATACAATCAGCTTCGCGGTTCAGCAGTGGATCGACGTTGAAACCTTGCTTGAGGACCGTCACGCCATCTTCGCCGCCATCAGTTGAAATGCCTTCTTGGGACATCCACGACAGGAACGGATATTCGTTGCCGAAGAACCAAACGCCGATCGTTTTGCCTTTGAAATCTGCAACTGACGTGATGCCGGTGTCTTTCCAGCAGGTCAGCATCAAACCGGATGTCTTGAACGGCTGCGCGATGTTCACAACCGGCAGACCTTTTTCACGTGCAGCTAATGCGGATGGCATCCAGTTCAGCATTGCATCAGCGCCGCCGCCTGCAAGAACCTGTGGTGGTGCGATATCAGGACCACCAGCAAGCACGGTCACGTCCAGACCTTCGGCTTCATAGAACCCTTTATCGAGCGCCACATAGTAGCCCGCAAACTGCGCTTGCGTGACCCATTGAAGTTGCAACGTAACTGTATTCGCATGTCCGTCGGCATAAGCAGTTGTGCCGCCCATACTCGCGGCCAGTGCAGCCGCCATTATCATCTTTTTCATGTCGTTCTCCTTGTTGAAATAAATGCGCCGTTTCGGCGTCGTTCTTAACGTTGTGAAGGGTGCCAAAATGTTACCCTCTTTTCGATCAAAGTGATTGCCCCGTAGAATCCACTTCCCGCCAAGGCTGCGATGACAATCTCGGCCCAGACCATGTCGAGTGCAAGCTGTCCAAAGCTTGTTGATATCCGAAAGCCCATGCCGACCGTGGGAGAGCCAAAAAATTCAGCAACAATCGCCCCGATCAGTGCCAAAGTGGTCGCGATTTTAAGTCCGTTAAAGATAAAAGGCATTGCGGCAGGCAGGCGAAGCTTGAGCAGTGTCGGCCAGTACCCTGCCCCATAGGTTCGCATCAGATCACGTTGCATTGCACTGGTGTCTTTCAGGCCAGCCACAGTGTTCACAAGGATCGGGAAAAAGACCATGACGGCAACAACCGCCGCTTTGGATTCCCAGTCGCTTCCCAGCCACTTCACGAAAATCGGGGCGGTACCGACGATGGGTAATGCAGCCATGAAACCACCGACAGGCAGGATGCCACGGGTCAGGAAATCGGATCTATCAGCTAGGATGGCCACGCCAAATGCTGCCAAGCCGCCAATGACATAGCCAGTCATCGCACCTTTGATGATGGTCTGCTGAAAGTCAGCCCATAGTCGTGGGCCTTCAATTATCATACGCGCCCCGATGGATGAAGGCGCAGGTAGGATCACGGGGTTCACGTCGTAGGCCCAGACCAGCAGTTCCCACACGAGGATCACCGTAATGCCGAAAATCGCAGGTATCAGGGCCCTGATCACAGGTTGGTCTGATCGCGGTCCATTGGCCAGCCGCACATTCAGCCACCAACCAGCACCCCACACAACCAATGCACCAACGGTCGCCATCATGTCGCGGCCATCCCCATCCGTTTGAGGGTCATGCGTTCGATAAAGCTAAAGATAGCAACCAGTGCAGCCGCAGTGATTGCCGCCGCAAACAATGCAGCCCAAGACACAAGCGGCTGGCCGTATTGGTCACCGACCAACATGCGTGCACCGAAACCTGCCCGTGCGCCTGTGGGCAGTTCGGCAACGATTGTGCCGACCAAAGATGCGGATATCCCGATTTTCAAGGATGCGAAAAGATAGGGTGCAGAGGCCGGAAGGCGTAGCGCCCAAAAGCCTTGTGATTTCGAAGCATTATAGGTGCGCAGCAAATCAAGCTGCATCTGGTCGGGGCTGCGCAGGCCTTTGACCATGCCAACGACCACAGGAAAGAACGACAAGTACGCAGCGATAATGGATTTAGGGAACAATCCCTGGATGCCCATTGAACCCAACACCACAATGACCATCGGTGCCAGCGCAAGGATTGGAATGGTCTGGCTGACAATAGCCCAAGGCATGACAGACAGGTCCAT
>NZ_JAFMHR010000072.1:3039-7123 GCF_017854415.1 Yoonia sp.
TTCATGCAGTTTTCCTAGACATCATCAGAATGCCCCGCCCGCAAACCGTCACGCACACGGTGGGCGATCTCAATGAACTCAGGGCTGTCGCGAATGTCGAGCGGACGTTCGCGCGGCAGCGTGCTTTCTATCACATCAGAGATGCGGCCCGGACGCGGGGACATCACAACGATCTTCGTCGACAGATACACTGCTTCGGGGATGGAGTGGGTTACAAACGCGATGGTTTTTTCGGTTCGCGCCCACAGCTTCAAAAGCTGCTCGTTCAGGTGATCGCGCACAATTTCGTCGAGTGCACCAAATGGTTCGTCCATCAACAAAATATCAGCATCAAAAGCCAGCGCGCGCGCGATTGACGCACGTTGCTGCATGCCACCAGATAGTTGCCACGGGAACTTACGGTCGAAACCTGTCAGATCAACAAGGTCCATGACACGTTGTACACGCTCTGCCTGTTCGGCCTTACTGAAACCCATAATCTCAAGCGGCAGCTTGATATTCCCCCCGATGGTACGCCACGGATAAAGCCCTGCGGCTTGGAAAACATACCCATAGGCGCGGGCTTGGCGTGCCTGATCCGGTGTCATACCGTTAACCGCGATATCGCCAGATGTAGGTGTTTCAAGCCCCGCAATGCAACGTAGGAACGTTGTCTTACCGCAACCGGAAGGCCCGATAAAACTGACAAAATCGCCTTTGTTGATATCAAGGTTTACCTCTTTGAGTGCATGCACAGGCCCGTCGTTCGTCGTGAACGTCAGGTCCAGATCGCGCGCAGTAATAATTGGTTGCTGGCTCAAACTGGCAATTCCTTTTAGACGCCGGTCGCAGGAATACCTGTCCGCTCAACAGGTCGTGGGGCGGTCAATTCTTTCCATGATGATAGTGCCTTGTTGGTGGCGGTATTGGCGTCGCGTTTGACGAATTTGCCGTGGCCTTCCTGGGTGCGGATTTCGCCGTCGTGCACCGCGACATGCCCGCGTGTGAGGGTGAAACGCGGCAGGCCTTTGACATGTTTGCCTTCGAACACGTTGTAATCAATGGCAGATTGTTGGTTGCCTGCGGTGATGGTCTTGGACTTCTCGGGGTCCCAAACAACAAGGTCCGCGTCAGCGCCGACCAGCACAGCACCCTTTTGCGGGTAGCAGTTCAGGATCTTCGCGATGTTCGTTGACGTCACTGCGACGAATTCGTTCATCGTCAATCGGCCTGTGCTGACGCCGTGCGTCCAGAGCATCGGCATACGATCCTCTAAACCGCCCGTACCATTCGGTATCTTGGTAAAATCGCCAACGCCGAAGCGTTTCTGCTCGGTCGTAAAGGCGCAATGGTCGGTAGCGACGACTGAAAGTGTGCCGGCTTGAAGGCCCGCCCACAGGCTGTCTTGGTGTTGCTTGTTGCGGAAAGGCGGTGACATCACGCGGCGCGCTGCATGATCCCAATCCTTGTTGAAATATTCAGATTCGTCTAAAGTCAGATGCTGTATCAGCGGTTCACCCCAGACGCGTTTGCCTTGCATTTTGGCGCGGCGGATCGCTTCATGCGCTTCCTCGCAGGATGTGTGTACGACGTACAACGGGACGCCCGCCATATCGGCAATCATAATCGCGCGGTTAGTGGCTTCGCCCTCGACTTGGGTCGGGCGGGAATAGGCGTGCGCCTCTGGTCCGGTGTTGCCTTCGGCCAGCAGTTTCGCACTTAGTTCTGCGACCACATCACCGTTTTCAGCGTGCACCATCGCGATACCGCCCAGTTCGCCAATCCGGCTAAAGGACGCGTAAAGCTCATCGTCGTTAACCATCAACGCGCCTTTGTAGGCAAGGAAGTGTTTGAAGGTCGTGATGCCTCGGTCTTTGATGACGGTTTCAATATCGTCAAAGACCTTTTCGCCCCACCACGTCACGGCCATGTGAAAGGAGTAATCACAGTTGGCGCGGGTCGATTTATTGTCCCACATCATCAGAGCATCGTGTAGGCCCTGCCCCGGTGATGGCAGCGCAAAGTCGACGACCATCGTGGTGCCACCCGACAATGCAGCGCGTGTGCCGCTTTCGAAATCATCGCTGGAATAGGTACCCATGAATGGCATTTCCAGATGCGTATGCGGATCGATGCCGCCGGGCATGACAAAGCAGCCCGTCGCGTCCAGCTGTTCGTCGCCCGACAGGTTCGGGCCGATTTCAATGATCTTACCGTCTTGGATCAGTACATCTGCCTTATAGGTCAGGTCGGCGGTCACGACGGTGCCGTTCTTGATCACTTTGGTCATGGTGTTTCCTCTTTTCAGCTAGACGTCACTTGCGCCGTTTCCAGCACAGCATGCAGCAGCACATCAGTGCCCGCCGCGGCCCATTCGGGGCTAATTTCTTCGGCTTCATTGTGGCTTAACCCGTCAACGCAGGGACACATGATCATCGCAGTGGGGGCCACGCGGTTGATCCAGCAGGCATCATGGCCCGCACCCGAGATCAGGTTCATATGGGAAAACCCCAGCCGCTCCGCTGCAGTGCGCACGGCGTTAACGCAGGTTTCATCAAAGGCCACGGGGTCAAATCCGCCGACTTTTTCAATTTCGAACTCCATGCCCATCTCGTCGCAGATTGCTTTGGTTTCAACGCGCAAACGGGCCTCCATGTCTTCGATGACCGCCAGGTCAGGCGAGCGGAAGTCGACGGTGAAAACGGCCTTGCCCGGGATCACATTGCGGGAATTGGGGTAAATATCGATATGGCCTGCTGCGCCGACTGCATGGGGAGCATGGCTCATCGCGATTTCTTCCACTTTGCACAGAATGCGCGACATCGCGAGGCCTGCGTTCTTACGCATCGGCATCGGCGTCGATCCGGTATGGCTGTCTTTGCCGTGGATCGTGATTTGCGTCCATGACAGGCCTTGGCCGTGGGTCACGACACCGATTTCTTTGCCTTCGGCCTCAAGGATGGGGCCTTGTTCGATGTGCAATTCAAAGAAGGCATGCATCTTGCGTGCGCCTGTTTCCTCGTCGCCGCGCCAGCCAATGCGTTTCAGTTCGTCGCCAAATTTCTTGCCCTCTGCATCAACACGGTCATAAGCCCAGTCTTGCGTATGCAATCCGGCGAATACACCAGAAGATAGCATCGCAGGTGCATACCGCGTGCCCTCTTCGTTGGTAAAGTTCGTCACAACGATCGGGTGTTTGGTTTTGATGTCGAGGTCGTTGAGAGTGCGGATAATCTCAAGCCCCGAAAGCACCCCCAAAACGCCGTCGTATTTTCCGCCAGTCGGCTGGGTATCAAGATGAGAGCCCACATAGACAGGCAATGCGTCGGGATCAGTTCCGGCGCGGTGTGCGAACATATTGCCCATCTGATCAAGGCCCATCGTGCAACCGGCCGCTTCGCACCATTGCTGGAACAATGCGCGTCCTTCACCGTCTTCGTCCGTCACAGTCTGGCGATTGTTACCGCCTGCGATGCCGGGGCCAATCTTGGCCATCTCCATCAGGCTGTCCCAAAGACGTGTCCCGTTGATTTTCAGATTCTCGCCAATGGCAGCCATCGTGTCCCCCTACTTTGCAGCGTCTGGTTCATTCTATTTTTTTGACCAACTGGTAAAATGAGGCTAACAGAGGTCAATGGGCAGTCAAGGATAATGCGTGCCGCACTTTCAATTAGCCGGTTCAGGCCGTAACAACGAATTCTGCAAGAGAGCGTGCCCGTGAATGCCAAAGACTAAATCCCGCATCCAAAAGAAAAACCAAGCCGCAATCATGGCTGCAGGGCTAGAAGTGTTTTCGCAGTATGGCTTTCGGGGGTCCACTTTGGACCAGATCGCACTTGCGGCGGGGCTGTCAAAGCCCAACATGCTATACTATTTCTCCTCTAAGGACGCGATTTATGTGGCGCTCTTGTCCCGACTTTTGGGCGATTGGATGAAACCCGTCTATGCGATTAATCCCGCTGGCGACCCTGTCGAAGAAATCCTGCGATACGCCAAAATCAAACTGGAAATGAGCAAGCAATACCCCGCCGAAAGCCGCTTGTTTGCAAACGAGATCATCCAAGGTGCGCCCCGCATCCTAGATGTCCTTTCAGGCGAATTGCAT
>NZ_JAFMHR010000072.1:7351-13639 GCF_017854415.1 Yoonia sp.
TATTCAGCCGCCGTCGCGGATGGGTTGTTTGGATGTGTTGTCCAATTTGCATAGTTGCCATCAACAACCTTGCCAGTGCGCGCATCAACTGTGCCCGGTTGTTGCTCTACCATCGTAATACAGTTTTCTACGGGGCAGACTTCGACGCACAAGTTACAGGCGACGCATTCAGCATCAATGACGCTGAATTTGCGGTCCGCTGACATCGCGATAGCTTGGTGGGATGTGTCTTCACAAGCCGCATAGCAGCGCCCGCAACTGATACAATCATCTTGGTTGATCGACGCTTTGGCGATGTAGTTCAGGTCAAGATGCTGCCAATCCACGACGTTAGGAATTGCGCTGCCTTTAAAGTCGTCGATCGACTTGTGACCCTTTTCATCCATCCACTGATCCAGACCGCTGATCATCTCTTGGACCACTTTAAAGCCATAGGTCATTGCCGCCGTGCAAACCTGCACATTGCCACATCCAAGAGCAATGTATTCGGCCGCATCGCGCCAAGTGGTAATCCCGCCAATCCCCGAAATCGGCAAGCGCGCCGTTTCAGGTGAACGTGCAATTTCTGCGACCATGTTCATCGCGATCGGCTTCACTGCAGGGCCGCAATAGCCGCCATGCGAGCCTTTCCCCGCAATTGTCGGAACAGGTGCCATATGGTCAAGATCAACCGAAATGATCGAGTTGATCGTATTGATGAGTGAAACTGCATCCGCCCCACCGCGCATCGCGGCCGCTGCGGGTTGGCGAATGTCAGTGATATTCGGGGTTAGCTTCACGATCACTGGTTTAGAATAGTATTGCTTGCACCAGCGCGTGACCATTTCGATATACTCTGGGACCTGCCCAACAGCAGCCCCCATACCACGTTCAGCCATGCCGTGAGGGCATCCAAAGTTCAGCTCGATCCCGTCGGCGCCGGTGTCTTCGACCAATGGTAGGATCGCTTTCCAAGCCTCTTCTTCGCAAGGCACCATCAGCGACACGATCATCGCGCGATCCGGATAGTCGGCTTTGACACGCTTGATCTCTTCAAGGTTCACATAAAGATCGCGGTCCGTGATCAATTCAATGTTATTCATACCCAGCACCCGGCGATCAGCGCCGTGCACAACGCCGTACCGCGGGCCGTTGACGTTCACGATGGGCGGTCCTTCGGAGCCAAGTGTCTTCCAAACGACACCGCCCCATCCGGCCTCGAAAGCGCGGCGCACATTGTATTCTTTGTCGGTCGGTGGCGCAGAAGCCAGCCAGAACGGGTTCGGGCTTTTGATGCCTAAAAAGTCTGTTGTCAGATCAGCCATAATTACACATCTCCTGTCAGGGTTGCATGAATGTCCATCGCAGCATCACGGCCTTCGGCAACTGCCGTGACGGTCAAATCGTCACCACCAGATGCACAATCGCCTCCGGCCCAAACGCCGTCGCGGCTTGTGCGACCAGCGCCGGTCACTGCAATCTTTCCACCGCTCAGCGTAAGCCCGGCGTTCATCGTCAAGGTTTGACCAATCGCACGGAAAACCTGATCGGCGGCGATCCGGATCTTTTCGCCTGTGCCTGTCAGTTTGCCGTTTGTGACATGGGTGTATTCAAGTTCGATTTCGGTCGCGGCACCGTTGCCATGCACGGCAGTTGGCATGACATTAAACAATAATTTGACGCCGTTGGACGCGGCAAGGTCTTGTTCATACCTGCTTGCACTCATGGCCTCGCGGCCACGGCGATAAGCGACAGTGACCTGCTCTGCGCCCAGCAACTTTGATTGTACTGCGGCATCAATGGCCGTCATTCCGCCGCCGATCACAACGACATTGCGTCCAACCGGCAAGGTCGCCAAATCGGTTGATTGACGCAAGTCTTCGATAAACGAAACCGCGTCAGACACGCCGCCCAAATCATCGCCCGCGATCCCCAACGCATTCACGCCGCCAAGTCCCACGCCAAGGAACACAGCGTCAAACGCATCAGCGACTGCGTCAATCGTAACAGTTTTGCCCGCTTCAATCGAAATGCCACCAATCGACATCAACCAGTTAACTTCGCGGGCGGCGAAATCATCCGTCGATTTATATGCAGCGATCCCATACTCGTTCAGACCGCCCGCTTTGGGGCGCGCATCATAGATCGTCACGTCATGTCCCAGCAGGGCCAAACGGTGCGCGCAAGAAAGACCGGCAGGCCCTGCGCCCAGGACCGCAACACGTTTACCGGTTGGTGCGGCGCGCGAAAAAGGATGTACATCTTTTGCCATCAATGTGTCGGTGGCAAACCGTTGAAGGCGGCCAATCTCGACCGGCTTGCCTTCGGCCAATTCACGCACGCAGGCTTGTTCGCATAAATCCTCTGTGGGGCAAACGCGGGCGCACATGCCACCCAGAATGTTCTGGTTGAATATTGTTCTAGCCGCCGCTTCGGGCGTACCCGTACTGATCTGGCGGATGAAAAGCGGGATATCGATATCCGTAGGACACGCCGTGATACACGGTGCGTCATGGCAAAAATAACAGCGATCCGCCGCAACCGCTGCCTCGTGGTGATCCAGAGGCGCATGCAGGTCATTGAAATTATCTAAAAGGTCTTCGGCGCTTAGGCGTTCGGAAACGACACCGGGTGTGAATTGGCTATTCATGGCTACTCCAACGGCAAATCTGATCTTTACCTTGGCATAGAAAATTATTTTATCAAATGGTAAAATTTTTCTCGACAACAGCCTTTGTGCGTGGCCATGTTGATGCACCACAAAAAGAGGAATTCCCGTGACTGTTTATGCAATCGTTCAAGTTGACGTCAAAAATGCGGAAGAATACGCGAAATACGCAGAAATTGCGGGTCCGACAGTGGCCAAATTTGGCGGAGAATTTCTGGCGCGCGGTGGTGCTGTAGAAGTCATGGAGGGCGAATCCCGTGATCGCTGCGTGATCATTCGTTTCGCTGACATGGATACCGCAAAAGCGTTTTACCACAGCCCCGATTACCAACGAGCGCTTGGTTTCGCGCTGCCAGTGTCGACGCGCGACTACAAATTTGTCGAAGGCGTTTGACTTAACGCGCCGTGTGGCACCGATACCGAAAGCTATTTGTTTTCGAGGAACTGATAAGCTTCAAGAATAGTCCCGCTTAGCCCATCAAAGAATCCTTGGGCAGTAACATCAACAAGACCCGCCTGTTGCGTCGCAGCGTCTGCAACACTATCCAGCGCGGGCTTCACGTCAAACAACGGGTTAGACGTATTTAACAATTCGCGGTGGCTGGCACCTTTGCCGTGTTTCAGCACATTGATCGCCAGATAATATTGATGGAACTTGCCTGCGAGCTCATCTTGCCCGGCATCGCGCAACATGGTCACCAGTTTGCGTGCGAACGGGCCGCGCCTGAAATGGTGCTGCATGCGCGCTTCGAAGGTTGAAAATAAATCGACGGCCGCCAATTCCAGCGCAATGGTTGCCGCGCGAAGGTCTTCGACGTGGGCATCAGTTTCCTGCCCTGCGTCAACAAGCTGCTGAACCTCTGAAATGCGATCCTCGGACGCCTTTGCAGTCACCCGCGCCGCTGCAACCAGTTCTATAACGCCGTGTTCAGATGCCATTGTTCATTCTCCTAAAGCTAGGACACCCCATAAGCTATGCGGCGGGGAATGATAGTGGTCAGAACGATGTTGGCCGTGCGCTACACATCGGGCGGCTATCCGTGCAGTACCGCCACTGTCTTAAGTGTTGAAAAGCCGTAAAGCGCCTCGAAACCTTTTTCACGACCATGGCCAGACAGGCCAGTGCCGCCAAATGGCAACTCTACCCCGCCACCAGCACCATAATTGTTGATGAAGACCTGCCCTGCCCGCAATGCCCGCGCCATGCGCATTTGTCTTGCGCCGTTTTCGGTCCAGCAGGATGCGACCAGCCCAAACGCCGTGCCGTTCGCAATTGCGATGGCTTCGGCTTCGTCCGTAAAGGGGATGATGACCTGAACAGGGCCAAAAATCTCGTCCTGCGCCAATGTATGATCTGGCGGTACGTCTGCAAACAGCGTGGGCGTCACATAGGCCCCGCCTATCGGCGCACCGTCAATAATTTGCCCGCGTGCAACACAGGTTAGGTCTGCGCCTTTGGCAATGAAGCCTTCGACGATTTCCTTTTGGCGCGGAGATACCAGCGGTCCGACATCAAGATTGTCCAATGCGGGCCCTGCGCGCAATGCGTTGTACCGGGCAGCCATCGCCGCAACCACCTGATCATAGACCCCACGTTGCACCAAAATACGTGACGATGCCGAACAAGTTTGCCCTGCGTTTTGTATCCCAGCGTTCACCAAGAACGGCAAAGCGGCGTCAATATTCGCGTCATCAAATACGACCTGCGGGGATTTCCCCCCCAATTCAAGCGTGACCGGCACAACATTTTCGCTCGCTGTTGCTTGGATCAATTTGCCGACGCCGACAGAACCTGTGAAGGATATGTGATGCACGCCTTTATGCGCCGACAATGCAGCACCTGCCTCTGCACCCAAACCCGGCACCACGTTCAGCGCGCCAGCGGGCAATCCAGCTTGATGCGCGATCTCGGCGAAGGCCAGTGCGGTAAGGCATGCCTCCTCGGCAGGTTTCAAGACACAAGCGTTGCCCATCGCCAAGGCTGCACCAACCGAACGTCCGATGATCTGCATCGGGTAATTCCAAGGAATGATATGCCCTGTCACACCATGCGGTTCGCGCAATGTATAGACCGTGTAACCATCCAGATACGGGATCGTTTCGCCGTGAATTTTGTCAGCGGCACCGCCGTAAAATTCCAAATAGCGGGCAAGTGCGAGAACATCGGCACGGGCTTGGGCCAGTGGTTTACCGACGTCCACCGCCTCTAACTTCGCGAGCTCATCCACATGTGTCAGAACGGCGCGCCCGATTGTGGACAACACGCGCCCGCGCTCTGCAGCAGTGGCTTTGCCCCAGTCACCGGCTAGGGCTGCGTCAGCCGCATTGACGGCCGCATCGATGTCTTCGGATTTTCCCCGAGCGATCTGGCACAAGGTCGTGCCATCAGAAGGGTTCAAAAGCGGCAAGACCTCTTGCCCGATGGGATTAACCCAAGCGCCTGCAATAAAGCATTTGCTTGGGTCAATATTCAAAGGTCGCAAGGTCATCGCCGCCCTTCAGTTTCTCTAGTTGCCGTAGGCCACTGATGGCAGCCATGTCACGATAGCAGGGAATTCGAACACGATGAACAGGCCAAGGATTTGCAGCAACACGAACGGAATAACACCTTTGTAGATGTCGCCGATGGTCACACCCGGAGGGCACACGCCCTTGAGGTAGAACAGCGCAAAGCCCACAGGCGGCGTCAGGAACGACGTTTGCAAGGTCACCGCCACTAAGATCGCGAACCACGTCACAACGGGCTGTGCCACTTGGTTAAAGCCCGGAATGTCTGCCTCGATGCCGAGACCCTGAATGATCGGCAGCATCAATGGCATAATAATGATCGTGATCTCGATCCAGTCCAGCAAGAAGCCAAGCAGGAAGACGATGAACAAGATGAACAGGATAATCGCGTAGGGATCTTCGAAGAATGACAGCACAAGCCCTTCGATGATCTCATCCCCGCCATACCGGCGCAGAATGAAAGCAAAGAAGTTCGCGGCCAAGAAGATACCAACGATGTAACCCGCCGTATTCAACGTGGAACGGCTGACTTCGCGCAGGACCTTAAAGTTCAGGCGCCTGTTGAACAGCGCCAAAAGCGTCGCACCCAAAGCACCCAAACCAGAAGCTTCGGTCGGGGTCGCAATCCCTGCAAAGATCGATCCAAGAACCAGCAAGATCAGGAACATCGGCGGGATAACGGCCAACAAGACCTCTTTAATGACGGGCCACCCAACTTCGTCTGTTTTTTCAGGCACGGGCATCGCATCTGGGTTGATCAGGCCGTAGACGACGATGAACACAATATAAAGTGTTCCCAAGATCAACCCGGGGAACAACGCGCCCATAAACAAGTCACCAAGGCTAATGGCCAACTGGTCAGACATGATCACCAGCATGATAGATGGTGGAATGAGAATTCCCAACGTACCCGCCGAAGCAATCGTGCCCGTCGCAATCGGTTTGGAATAGTTTTGCGCCATCATCGCAGGCAGAGCCATCACACCCAACAAGGTCACGGATGCACCGATAACACCAGTTGAAGCCGCCAAGATGATGCCGATCAGCAGAACGGTCAGAGACAGACCGCCACGCAAACCGCCAAACAGCTTTTGCATCGCATACATCATGCGCTGCGCGACGCCTGATTGATC
>NZ_JAFMHR010000072.1:13933-16190 GCF_017854415.1 Yoonia sp.
TTGTCCGATAAATGACAGCATGTGTTTTACGCCTCAGTCTTGCGAGAAGGGTCCATAGCGCGCAGGACAAGGACGAGAATTGGGGTGATGATCAAAGCGGCAACGACCGTGTAGGTCAGTTCGTAGTTGCCAAACTCTATTGAACCGAACAGCGGGCCGCGGCTGATGTCACGACTGCTAGCACCTTCTTCGGCAAAGACCGAAGCGATGCCGTAAAGCCCATAGTAAATCGTCAAATTTATCAGCAGAAACGAAGCGGGAAACGTTGCCCAAAGTTGGCGCCAAAGCTTTGGCGGATGCATGCGCGACAGGTTCCGCACAATCGCGGACCAACAAGCAATTGCGATAAAGACGAAAGAGACGTTCATGAACGTCTTGAGTATCCAAAGATTATGCAGACCATTGGGGCTATTGGAGCCCTCGTCAGCGCGGATCGAACCAAGGGCGTAGTCATAAGTTACGTCCCAGGACAAAATAATGAAGGGCAGGAAAAGCCAGCCAATTGCAAAAAGATTGATCCGCGTTTGTTTTTCCTTAGGGAAATTGTCGTAAAGGATATCAACCCGCACATGGCTGTCGGTTGTGACCGCATAGCCAACGCCGACCAAAACGGCCATACCATAAAGCCACCACTGGAGGTCATCGAGCCATGCTTGGTTCATCCCACTGTTGCGCAAGATAACTTGAGCAGAGATGGCGATCATCAGTGCCGGAAACAGCCAAGCTGCGATATTCGACACAAAGACCACAAAGCGATCGCCACGGTTATGGTGTTCGCGCCCGATTTCACCGGGATCCGAGACCGCGACAAGCTCTTTAACTTCATCCATTATCAGGGGGTCCTTCTGACTGACATGCAGGGTCGCACAAAGGGGCGGACAGCATCCGCCCCTTTGGATTATTTGAAAACAACAGATTAGTTGCGTGGACGTGGCAAGTAGATGCTCTCTGACCAGACTTTGTATCCAGCACGGAATTCCTGCAGATCGTCCCAAACCAGCTTGAAGTACTCGTCTTCTGCAGCGAGTTCGCCAGCAACTTCAGCCCATGATGCTTCAAACGCGTCCAGCATTTCGTCTGGCCAGATGCGGTTCGTCACGCCATTTTCTGCTTCGTTCGCAATCATCGCTGCATAGTTCAGCGCTTCGCCTTCAGCATAGTTGGTTGTGATGTTAGCCAAGCAAGCGATCTCGATCTGCTTTTGACCAAATTCATCAAGGTCGTCCCAACGGTCTTTGTTGATCAGCAGCTCAAACAATGTTGCTGGCTGGTGCCAACCGGGGAAGTAGTTGTTGGACGCGATGTTATAGAAGCCCAAACGCTGGTCGATCAACGGCATGGAGAATTCTGTCGCATCAATCGCGCCACGCTCAAGTGCCGGGAAGATGTCGCCAGCAGCCAGCAAAGATGTGGATACGCCAAGACGTTCCATGACTTCTGCACCAAGGCCGAAGAAGCGCATGTTCAGGCCTTCAAGGTCTGCAAGCGTCTTGATTTCTTCTTTGAACCAACCGGATGTTTCTGGCGCGATGATGCCGCATGGCAGAACTTTTACGTTATAGCCATTTTCGTCATACATGCGCTGGAACAGCTCGTGACCGTCATCATAAAGCATCCATGCAAGGAATTCGCCGGCTTCTGGACCAAATGGCACAGCCGCGAATAGCGACGCAGATTTGATCTTACCCTGCCAATATCCAGCAGTTGTGTAAGCTGCGTCGACGGAACCGTTGGATACAGCGTCAAGCGCCTCCAGAGTTGGAACCAGCTCACCGGGATCGAAGTGCTCGAACTCTACTTCGCGAGAAATGCTGTTGATCTTTTCAACATAGTCCACACCGGCGGTACCAAGGATTGGCAGGTTACGCGAGAACGCAGAAGTCATTTCAAAGACTTCTTGCGCCTGTACTGCGCCACCGGTTGCCATTGTTGCGGCAAGGCCCGCTGCGATTACTTTTTTCTTCATAATATTCCTCCCAGAATATCGCCCTCCGATGGGGCGTATGGTCAAGATTTCATACAACAACATGCGACCACCATGCTGTTAGAAGTTCATTTTTAGGTCCATAGACCTCTTGTTACGCAGTGAGGTGTGAAAATAACATGATCTAGATCATGTTGCTGACAGAAGGCATGCATGCCTCCCCGCATGCGCACTTTCGCGTCTTCCCCAAGACGTATACCGAACCGTCACTATCCACAAAATTTTAAGAACTGTAAGCAATTTTATTGCTTGGCCGGCAAAAAATATTCTCTA
>NZ_JAFMHR010000073.1 GCF_017854415.1 Yoonia sp.
GTTTTGACATCAGCAAGTCTGTGATGGCGGCTGTTGCGACACCGGTTGTGTTGCTTTTGGTTTGGTTCATGGTGAACCGTATCCGTAAGCATATGGAATGAATGAACTTTTGCGCAAACAAGCGCGCCAGATATTTGACGCTGGTGTTGCCGCGGCAGATCCTTTCGATGCGGTGACAGCACATTTGGATAAGGTCCCACAGCCTGCGCTGATAATCGCAGTAGGTAAGGCTGCACGGTTGATGGCAAAGGCGGCCTTGGTCCAGTTTACGGATGTGCCGTGTTTGGTTGTCACGAATTACGAAAATGCGACACCGCTGGCAGGTGCGACTATTATGGCGGCCGGCCATCCAGTGCCAGATGAAAACGGAGCCTTGGCCGCCCAAGCCGTGATTGCTGCTTTGGGGCGCGCAACAGGGCCCGTTCTGGCGCTGATCTCTGGTGGAGGATCTGCTTTGCTGCCTGCGCCTGCGGCAGGTTTAACCCTTGCGGATAAGTCAGAGGTCAATGCGCTGCTTTTGGCGTCCGGGTTGGATATCACGGCGATGAACTTGATTCGTCAGCACTTGTCCACGCTCAAGGGCGGTGGTTTTTTGCGTCATGCATCACCGCAGCATGTGACCGCTTTGATCTTGTCGGATGTGATCGGGAATGATCTTGCGGCGATTGCCAGTGGCCCGACTGTTGGTCCGATTGGCACTGTTGCGGATGCGATCACACAGCTGCAAAGCGGGGGTCTTTGGGCGCAATTGCCTGATTCCGTGCGGGCACATCTTGAAAATGCACCCGCGTCCGCTCCGCTTCCGGAAGCGGTAAACATCCTTGTTGGATCGAATGAGAAAAGCGTCGCGGCAATGGCTGCGGCGGCCCGTGATGCGCATGTTATCGCGTCCCCGATTGAAGGCGATGTTGTCGATGCGGCGCGTATGATTTGTGACAATGCGCGGATTGGAATTACCGTTTGGGGTGGTGAAACCACCGTTGTTTTGAACGGTGATGGGCTTGGGGGGCGCAACCAAGAGCTTGCCTTGCGGATCGCGCAAGAGGCGGCCAAGCGTGGTTGGACCGACTGGGTTTGTCTGCAAGGCGGTAGCGACGGGCGCGATGGACCTACCGATGCAGCGGGTGGACTGGTGGATGATAAGACGTTGCCGAAAATTGATGATATTAACGGGTTGCTCGCGAACAATGATAGCTATGCCGCATTGGCGCAAGCCGGTGATCTGTTGATGACGCATGCAACCGGTACGAATGTCGCCGATCTAGGGGTTATGATCCGCAAGTCTTGATGCCTCCGGCGGGAGTATTTTGAACAAAGCGAGGCTGTTAATCGACGGGCAAGCCGCTTGGCACTGCGTCGGGTCGGCCTGATGGACGGGTGAGCGCCGTTTCGCCTGTAAGGGATTTCAAGAACGCAACCAGATCGTTTACGTCATTGTCGCCTAGCGTAATGGGGCGCAAGTCATTGACCGCCGACTGCCGCGCCATTTCAGCCGCATCCTCGCGGATTGCAAAATCTATTGCGGCCAGCCAAGGAACGTCTGGCAACTGAGCCATATCTGGTGTCCATGCCGCAGCGCTTTCTGCGGGGGTTGCATGATGCTTGATCATTGCAGCAAGCGTGGGGTAGGCGCCGTTGTGACCGTAGGGGGCCGTTAGGTACACGTTGCGCAAAGATGGGGTTCTGAATTTATAGGCGTCCTCCAGCAAGTTTGTTTCGGCCATGCGTCCGACATCGCGCGAAATCTGATCCCATTGTCGTGTGCGTCCTGGCCCGAAAGCGGGTAGGCCAAGGGCATGGAATTGCTGGTCGGTAAACAGCGGTCCTGCGTGGCATGATGCACAACGAATGTTAAGGAAAAGTTGACGGCCCCGTTCTGCGTCCTCGGGAAGGGGGGAACCGGTGATCCATTGATCATAGGGGCTGTCGTAGGATTGCCATTCGCTGATGATAAATGCGCCCAGAGCATTGCCGATTTCGACGATTGTCACATCACGTGGTTCATCAATATGACCAAAGGCTTGCACGAACATATCGCCATATGCCGGGATCGTGCGCACCCGTTTGGCGATGATCGGCCATGCCACGTCAATGCGGTCATGGGTTGCCCCGGCAATTTCGTTTTCGCGTGGATTTCCGGCCATTTCGAATTGGGCGATCAGCGGAAATAAAGCTTGGGCTGCAACAAGGTTATTGAGGCCTTGAGGAAGCCATTCTTCGGCCGGGCTGTCGAAGCCGTTTCCGTAGGTGTCAGATTGGGTCAGTCGCCCATCATGGAATAGAGCATCAATCGAATTATGGCCTAAATTCCATAAGCTTGGGGCGTTACGCGGGATGCGTTTGCGGATGGCGTCAGGGCCTGTTCCTGCTGTTCGATCAGGGCCAACACCAACCCCGCCTTCACCGATACCAAGCGAAAGGCCGTCGCCGCCTGCGTGGTCGTGGTGATGGCAGGTCCCACAAGAGATGTTTTTGTTTCCTGACAGTATCTTGTCGTAGAAAAGCAACTGCCCGATGCGGGCTTGATCCGCGTTAACAGGGATGTAATCATCTTGTGTAATGATCTGTGCAGTAGCCAGATTTGCACCCCCTAAGACGAGGAAAACAGCGGTATGCAAAACGTTGGCAAGACTTATGCCCTTTGTCTGGCTGCGTTTCTGTGGGCGGCTCCTGCAAAGGCCGATATGGAGACTGCGCGCGATCTGATGGAGGCTGGTGAATACGCTCTGGCGCGCGCGCTGTTCGAGGTCTACGCAAGGTCCGGCAATGCCGAAGCCGAAGAATTGATTGGTGTGATGTACGCGCTGGGTCTTGGCGTCACGCGTGACGACGAACGGGCCTTTGACTGGTATTTGCGGGCGTCTTTGAAGGGGCATCCGGGGGCGCAATCGGGCTTGGGGTGGTATTACGAAGTGGGGCGCGGCATTCCGGCCCCTGATATGGTCAGAGCGTATCTTTGGTATGCGCTATCGGCAATAGGGGGCGACCCTGATGCGCTGGATAGTTTGGAGCTGATCACGCCAAGACTGACGGCGGACCAGCGGGCAAGGGCAGAGGTGTTAGTGGATGACTATAAGGGTTGGATGTACCCGTTTCGGTGATCTAGCCCAATCGCCCGTAGAACGTCATACGCGCGCTTTCTGACAAAGACACACCCGGTTCGGTGTTGTAGGCCAGCACAGCAAGCATTCGTGTTTTGTCGCTTTCGTTTGGCGAGACACGGTGAATGGAATTGCGCCCCCGGAAAAGCACTAGATCACCTGGGTTAATAGTTAGCACGGCGGGTTGTACGGTGCCGTCTAGAAGTCCGGTGACACCTTCATAGTTCATTTCGCCAGCGTCTGCGTCGCGCAGGTCTTTGATGTATTCGAAGGCACTTCCGGCATCGGGTTTCTGGATCAAAAGTGTGATCGCAAAAGATGAGTTGTCAAAGTGCCATCCAAGTTCCTGCCCCCGATTTGCAAAGTGAATGTTGATCGATGAAAGCGGATCAGCGT
Source organism: Yoonia sp. (assembly GCF_017854415.1). GTDB lineage: Bacteria > Pseudomonadota > Alphaproteobacteria > Rhodobacterales > Rhodobacteraceae > Yoonia. The sequence continues at coordinate 3,498 of NZ_JAFMHR010000073.1, forward strand.
AAGGATGCAGCGCGGTTTCGCCAGTGACATAGGCTATGAAGTGGCGGAAATCGGCACTGTCATAGAGAATGCGTAAAGGTGATCCATTGCCTATCACATCATTGCAAATACAGCCTTTTGACGACACAACCTGACGGTTTGCCGCGTGATCAGCCGCGAAGGCGCTATTGTTAGGTGTTAGATAAACCGAATGGTTTTGGGCGCAGAAATAGGCTTGGTCTTGGCCCGCTTTGGCCTCAACTTGCATTGCTGCCAGCGCAGAAGGCTTGATGAAATCAGACAAAACTAAAACGCCTGTTTGCTCGAGCGTGTCGCGGCAATCCGTGATGAAGTCATCTGCACTAATTGGATGAGCGTTTTGATCGATGATGTCTGTGATTTGCATATTGTGGCCCGTCGCTTGGTTCAAAGGGGATTTAACCGCAATACTAAACGCAGGACAAGCAAAAGGGCCGCCCTAGAAAGAGCGGCCCGATCGTCTGTTCGTAGGCTAAGTGCCTTAGTTCAAGTCGCTCGCATAAGCGCCTTCGAGCTCTGCTTCAACTTCAGCAGTTGCTGCGAGAAGCGCGTCCAGCATTTCACCGCCGCCGTCGACGTTTTCGCGGAACCATGCGTTCACAGGTTCTGCTGCTGCTGCGAATGCGGCTTTCTCTTCTGGGGATGGGACGTAGATGTCGCCGCCACCTTCAACAAAGGCCTCGTAGGCTTCGATTGACTTGCGCTTGGGTGACGCGAATGTCGCCTGTTGCAGCGCAGAGAAACCGTCAACAACAACGCGGCGCAGGTCTTCTGGCATCGCAAGGAAGTTGTCGTTGTTCATCCACCACAGCGCACCCATGTAAGAGTGGCCGTCAAGTGTCATGTACTGCAGGCCCGCATCAGGGAACTTCATGCCCATGATGTCGGTGATGCCGTTTGCAGTGCCTTCAACAACGCCGGTTTGCAGCGATGTGAACAGCTCTGGCCACGGGATCGGTGTTGCCGACGCGCCCATTGCTTCGACCAATTGCACAGGCAGATCAGCCACAACCGTACGCAGTTTCAGGCCAGCCATATCGTCTGGTGTCTGAACGCGGCGTTCGGTGTTGGCAAAGTTGCGCCAGCCGCCAGTGTTACCAACAGTCATCAGGCGGATGGTGTCGCCACTGTCTGCAAGAGCTTTGGCGCGCAATGTGCGGACGAAATCACCCGATAGCACGGCTTCGGCGACGCGGTCGCTTGCCATCAGGTAAGGCAGGTCAAGAACTTGCACATACGGGAAGATGCCAGCAGCACCCCCAGATGTGGAAATGTAGACGTCGATTGAACCTTCAGAAACACCTTCAAGGCATTCTGCACCAGTTGCACAAAGCTGTGTACCGATGAACAGTTCCACCGCAACGCGCCCGTTAGAGGCGGCCTCGACATAGTTCTTAAAGACAACCAGACCGTCATAGTCCTCGTCGTTCTCGTTCGAGTTAGCGGTCGCGCGGATTGTGAATTCCGTGTGACCGTCCGCGAATGCTGCGAACGGTGTCGCCAGCAATGCAGCGGTTGCTGCAATTTTTGTTAGGTTTTTCATTAATAGTCTCTCCCTTAGTAGTCTTGATGGTCGTTAGTTGATGCCCGGTACCGGGCTAATGCAAGCGCTGAATCCGATTTCCGGGGCGCAGCCCAAGAAACCTGTCAGATACGGCACCGTCATGGAAATGGCGGGGATATACGTAATCAGGAAGATCACGAGGATTTCCACCGCGAGGAATGGCAGAATGGCTTTGGCGATGGTTTCTACCTTTTCGCCAGAGACCGTACTGGCCACGAATAAAACAAGCCCCATCGGCGGTGTTGCTAACCCCACGGTCAAGTTGACGCTCATGATGATCGCGAAATGTACGGGGTGCACACCAAGATCGACAAAGATCGGTCCCAAGATTGGCCCCAGAATGATGATTGCGGGGCCTGCATCAAGGAACATGCCAACGATGAACAGCAAGATGTTAATCAAGAACAGCAAGATCAAAGGGTTTTCTGAAAGCGACAAGATGTAGTCTGACAGGATTTGGGGTGCATAGCTAAGGCTGACCACGGTCTTAAATGCGACGGCTGCGCCGACCAGCAAAAGGACCGCTGATGTCGCAAGGGCAGAGCGTGTCAAAACCTCGCCCAGGTCCTTCAATTTCATCGACCGTAGCACAAAGAAGCTAACGATCAATGCATAGGCTACGGCGACTGCCGATGCTTCGGTCGGAGTAAAGACACCGACCAAAATACCACCCAAAATGATGATCGGGGTTTGCAGCGGTGCTACGGCCTTTTTGCATACCATCCGGAAGTCATTGCTGACTTTGTTGCGGTAGCTCATCAGCATAAAGTGTGATGCCGCAAGCAAGGCTGCGAATACGATCCAAAGGCTAAGGTTGTGAACTTTATCACCTGCTTCGTTGATGGATGCGAGGCCGACAAAGGTCGAAAGCCCGCTGTAGATCGCCATCAGGATGCCCGCCACATTGATCCGGATCAGCGCAAAGCTGACCCAATATTCAACAGGCGTGATCGTCTGGTTCTTGGTGACGATCCGTTCGGCCTTGGGCAGGTCATAACGGTCGGCCATCAGGCGCACCATAACCATAAGGCCGACGCCGACCATGATGCCGGGCACGATGCCCGCAAGGAACAACGACGCGACGCTTTCGCCCATCACATAAGCGTAGATGATCATAATGCCGGATGGCGGAATGATCGGCCCGATGACGGATGAAGCTGCAGTGATCGCGGCGGCGAATTTACGGGTGTAGCCGTTTTTCTCCATCGCGGGGATCATCGTTGAACCGATGGCTGAGGTGTCAGCAACGGCAGACCCTGATAGTCCCGCGAACAACATGGATGACAGGATGTTCACATGTGCCAGACCACCGCGCAGGTGGCCCATGAACGCTTGGGCGAATTCAACCAGCCGCAGGGTGATCCCGCCGCGGTTCATGATTTCGCCGGCCAGCATGAAGAACGGCAACGCCATAAGCGGAAAGCTGTCCATACCGTTGTAAAGGTTGCGGTAAAGCCCTGCGACCACGTTGCGATTGTCGCCCTCGAGCATGATCAGCGCGAAGGGCGATGCCAGTAATGCGAACACAACTGGCAAGCCAATCATGATCAGCACAAGGAAAAGTGGAAGGAACCAAAGTAACATTAGTCAGCTCCTTGAAAATCGTCAGGCGCGAGCGCGGTAAGACGGTCGCCCTGGCCCAAAAGCTTGATGATTTGGCGGATGAGCAACTCGATATTCACTAGGATCAGCAAATTCACACCCACCCAAAGCGAGGCGTATTGATAGTTATTTTGGAACTTCTCGCCGCACTTGCCCCATTCGAAACCGAACGGCCAGCGCAAGGAAGAGGAACATCCGCGCCCGGAAATCGTGTCGACGTGATTGTTCAAACCACGCTCCCATGCGATCACAAGGACCCACATCATAATGCTAAGCAAAAGCAACGTCAGGATACCAGAGACCAAACGGGGCAGGGCCCGTTCCAACATATCAATGGACACGAAACCGCCCATTCGAAATGCTAATGGTGCCATTAGGCCCGTCATCCAGAGCATGCCAAAGCGTGCCCCTTCTTCGGTCCAGTTAGGTGCGTCTGATAAGACATAGCGGAAGAAAACTTGCCCCAAGATCAAAGCGACCATGATGGCGAGTGCGATCACTGCGATAACCCTGCCAATGGCAAGTACCGCGGTGTTAAACCGTTCTAGTGGCCATAAAAGGCCAAACAGGACCGACATCGGCTCCTCCCCTGCTTATGTGTGGGCGTTTTGCCCTTGTCGCGCGTTTCGGGGCGCTGCCCCCTTGTCCGTACCGGACAATTCCCCCGGGATATTTATGCTCGGAAGAAGATGATTAGGTCGCGTTGAATTCCCCGTATTTCCCCCCGTGGAAAACAAGTGGATCGCCGCCGACATGTTGGGCTTTGGTGACCCGTCCGACGATGATGACGTGGTCACCGGCGTCATGCGTGGCTTCAAGATTGCACTCGAACGTGGCAAGTGCCCCGTTGATAATTGGCATGCCGCAATGTGACAGATGCGTTGGCACATCTTTGATAGCGGTTTTGGATTGTATGATAGCCGCGCAGATGTCGCGCTGATCAGCCGCGAGCACGTGAATTGCAAACCGACGTGATCCTGCGAAATGCTCAAAGCGCTTGGATGATTTAGCGGGCGACCACAGCACCAAAGGCGGATCAAGTGACACGCTGGCAAAGCTGTTTGCGACAATTGCCACAGGGCCTTCGGGGCTATCAGTTGTGATCACGGTCACGCCGGTCACAAATGTACCAAGTGCGCCGCGAAAGCTGTCTGCGTCAGTGCTTGGGTCGAATGTCGCGATAGTGCCTGCGTCCATTATGGTACCTCTGTGCCGAGTGCGGCAGTATAAAGTTCGAACCACGTTTCGCGGTCCATGTTAACTTTCAAAGCGTCAGATAGTGCCTTGATACGATTAATATTATTCGTTCCCATAACGGGCATGATGTTGGCAGGATGCGCGAGCAGCCAAGCCACAGCCACGGCGCTATTGTCGACGCCATTGGCATTTGCGACGGCTGAAAGTGCGTCTTGAACGGCACCAGAACCGATCATTAGCGCGCCGCCGCCAAGCGGTGACCAAGCCATGATCGGGACATTGCGTTCTTGCAAGTAAGCGACGTCGCCGTTGGTGAAGCCTTGATGGGCTGCCAAGGACACTTCGATCTGGTTTGTGATCAGTGGTGTTTTCATTGCTGACTGCAATAGTGTCCAGTCATGCAGTTTGAAGTTGGACACACCAATGCTGCGGACTTTGCCGGATGCGACGAGTTCGTCAAGGGCCGCACCAGTTTCATGGTGGTCCATCATCGGGTCGGGACGGTGCACCAACAGCGTGTCGATCTTGTCGACATTCATCAGACGAAGCGAATGATCGACAGATGCCATGATGTGCGCGCGGCTGGTGTCATAATATTTGACCCGAGCATCTGCATAGCGACCAGCAGGCGCCACGATATCGCATTTTGTCACGATTTCGATCTGGTCTTTGAGTGCAGGTGCGGACTTAAGTGCGTGGCCCAGTACTTCCTCGGCCTCGTAGCCGCCATAGATATCGGCTTGATCCATTGTCGTGATGCCTTGCGCAAGGCAGGCTTCGATTTTGGCTTGGACGTGTGCGACAGAGGTGTCGCTGTCATCGCTAAGCCGCCACATGCCATAGACAATGCGGCTAAAAGAAAGGTCGTTTGTAATATCAATACGGTTCAACGGCGTGGTCCTGTCCCGAGTGGTGTTGCTGGTGTCTGCGATGGCACACGCCCGTAAGCGTGGGGCAAAGAGCATGTTTTAAGGTGCGGCATGACGCGGCTGCCAAAGTGTTCGGCCTCGTCGATATGCGGGTAGCCTGAGAAGATGAAAGCACGGATGCCCATCTTTTGATAGGCCTCGATTTTTGACATCACCTGATCGGTTGATCCAACCAATGCTGCCCCGCAACCGGACCGCGCGCGCCCGATGCCAGTCCAAAGGCCAGGTTCGACATAGCCGAATTTATCGGCCAGTTCGCGTGCCTTGGCTTGGTGTGCGACGCCCAGTGAAATGCTGTCATGAGCGCGGTCGCGGATCAATTTGCCGTATTCATCATCAAGTTTTGACGCGATGTATTCGGCGTATTCTTTGGCTTCTTGTTCTGTGTCGCGCACGATCATGTGGACACGCAAACCGTAGTCGAGCGTGCGGTTGTGCGCGGCTGCGCGGGCATGCACGTCTTTCATCCGCTGCTCTAACTGTGCCATCGGTTCTGGCCACATCAGATAAACGTCGCATTGCGCGCCGCAAAGCTCCAAAGCAGCAGGTGAGTAACCGCCAAAATACAACAATGGGCCACCGTTTTGCTGGTAGGGCCGCGCGGGATCGGTGGTCAGTTTAGAAATCTGGTAGATATCGCCGTCATAGCTGACCTCATCTTGGGTCCAGCATTTGCGCAGGATTTCGCAGACTTCGTGGCTGCGTTTGTAGCGGTAGCTGCTTTCAGCGACTTCACCCGGGAAATCAGAACTGATGACGTTTAGTGTCAGGCGCCCTTTGAGCATATGATCGAGCGTGGCAATTGTGCGTGCCAGCATGATCGGTTGCACTTCGCCACAGCGGATTGCGGCCAGAAAGTTTATCTTTTCTGTCAGCGGGGCCATGCCTGCGACAAATGATAGGGTGTCTTGGCCGACCTGATAGGATGAGGGGGCGAGAATGTTGCGAAAGCCTTGCTTTTCGGCTGTCAGGGCGATGTCGCGGCAATGCTCCCATGATGAACGCAGGTCGCCGTCCGGCACACCCAAGAACTGATAGTCGTCCGAACAAAGCGCCGAAAACCAAGAGACCTCAGCCGCGTCAAGATCTGCGCTTGTGACTGGAACGATGGTCATTGATTCTCCTCCCCAGAAGATTGTCTTTGCACTTGCCTAGCACGCAAATATCTGTGCAACAATAGTGTATCAATTTTCATGTGTTGGCCAGAGGAGGGGTCGCCATGGCGAAAACCTCTGCTTTGCCCAAGTTCATCCAACTGAGTGAAATGCTTATTCGCGAGATCGCGGCGGGGCATTTGACCGATGGTGCACGCTTGCCGCCGGAACGGGATATGGCGGATGATCTGGGCGTTGCAGTTGGGACATTACGCAAGGCGCTGGCGGATGTGGAAGCCAAGGGTTTGCTGGACCGTGTGCAGGGGTCGGGCAACTATGTGCGGCACCGGCCCGCAGTGGATTCGGTTTATGCGTTCTTTCGGCTAGAGCTATTAAAGGGTGGCGGTTTGCCGACTGCGCAGGTTCTAGCTGTCGACCGCTTGCCTAAGCCGGACGCATTTGGACAGTTGGGTGGTCATCACGAGGGGCACAGAATTATCAGGTTGCGGTCGTTGGACGGTGTTTTGATCGCGCTTGAAGAAATCTGGCTTGATGGTGCGCAGCCCGCGCAGATCGCGGTGAGCGATCTGTCGGACTCGCTGTATCATTTTTATAGGCATGACTTGGGTGTCATAATTGCTTCGGTTGAAGACCGGATAGGTGTTGATCCGATGCCCGCATGGACACCGGACGCGTTTCATCTGAAGTCGGGTGAAATAGCAGGCTATATCGAGCGGGTCAGTTGGACCGCGGCCAAAGAACCAGCGGAATTTTCGCGCACTTGGTATGATGCCAAGCGCGCAGTTTACATCTCTCGAATGGGAAAAGGTTAAACGAAGTGGATACGGTAAATTATGGCCTCATTGGCTGCGGTATGATGGCGCGCGAGCACATTCAAAATATCAATCTGCTGCCCAAAGGGCGGGTGACAGTGGTCTATGATCCGGTGACAGAGCTTGCGGAATCAGCAGCGACCTTGGCGCAGGATGCGCATGTTGCGGAATCGCTGGACGCGTTGTTGGCTTTCGAAAAACTTGATGCCGTGGTGATCGTCAGTCCGAACTACTTGCATGTGCAGCAACTCTGCCAGATCGCAGAGACGCGCCCAATGCCGATTTTGTGCGAAAAGCCGCTTTATACCGATCCATCGGATGCCGCCGTTCTGGAAAAGCTGTTTGCTGACTATGCTCATCCGGTTTGGGTTGCGATGGAATACCGCTATATGCCGCCCGTCGCAGCTTTGGTTGCCCAAGCAGAGCAGGCAACCGGTGGCATCAAGATGCTGACGATCCGCGAGCATCGCTTTCCGTTCTTGCCCAAGGTCGGTGACTGGAACAGGTTCAATGCGAAAACCGGCGGAACGTTGGTTGAAAAGTGCTGCCACTTCTTTGACCTGATGCGCCTGATTTTGGATGATGAGCCAATTCGCGTCATGGCCAGTGCCGGACAGACGTTGAACCATCTGGACGAACGCTATGATGGCGAAGTGCCTGATATCTGGGACAACGGTTATGTAATTCTGGATTTTGCTAAGGGCGCCCGTGCCATGCTTGAGTTATGCATGTTTGCCGAAGGTGCGCGATATCAAGAAGAAATCAGCGCCGTTGGCCCGAATGGCAAGATCGAGGCATTTGTACCGGGGCCAGGGCGCTTTTGGCCGAAACTATTGGGCGATGCGCCAGTGCCGCAGTTGATCATCAGTCCACGCGCACCCAAAGGGCCGTTCGTATCTGAAATTCCAGTTGATCCAACCTTGCTTGAGGCAGGCGATCACAATGGATCTACCTTCTATCAGCATCAGCGTTTCAATGCGGTCGTACGGGGCGAAGGAGAGGTCGAAGTTACCTTGGCCGATGGGGCCAAGGCAATCGCGATAGGGTTGGCCGCGCAAGAGAGCGCGCGCACGGGGCAGGCTGTTCTGCTTTAGATAGAGCCGACCAGCGTGATGCTGGCATCAACGCAATCAACGCCTTCGCAGCTTACCATAGCTGCGGGGACGTGGATTTTGTGACCATCGGCGATAATAAAATATCCATCATCCTGAAAGCCTGCAAATTCACCCACAAGCGTCATCGCGTGGTTCTTGAAAACAAGGGTGATTTCATTTGTCGTCGTGGCAACCGGTGCTGCAAATGCAGTCGTTGCGATCAGCAGTGCAGGCACTGCGTGCATTAGTTTCTTCATCATAACTCATTACCTTTTACAATCGTATACAAGTGGAGCGCCTAACGGTCGTTTACGTGCGCGTCAATGAAAATGAATGATTTAATTTCATATCCTGTCCGAAAGACGAGTGCCGGTCCGAATGTGCGCACTACCGCGAGGGATCAATAAATTCATACAGCAACGTGGTGCTAGTCCAGTTCGGATCTACATATCGGCGCGGACTTCGCGGACCCATGCCACAAGTGTTGCACGTGCTTCCAGGTCCATCTGTACCGCATTTGGGGGCGGCATTGCGTGGCTGACGCCAGCTTGCAGATAGATTTCGCTGGCGTGGCGTGCCACATCACTGGGTGTTTCCAGATAGACGCCCTTGGGCGCCCACTGCATGTTGCCCCACACAGGTTCGCGGGCATGGCACATTGAACAATTCCCGATAACTGTATTGAAGGCGTCGTCAAAACCTTCGGCTGACGCGAACTTTTCCTCGTACGGGGTCAAGGCGCGCGCTTCGGCTTCTTGCCATGTGTCGCCAGTGCGTACTGTGGAAAGCCATGCGATGAGGATCATCAGCAATACGGTGACAGCCCACGTCCAATGCGGCCCTTTGCCGGTCTTGTGCATGGTGTTGAAGTAATGTCGAATTGTCACGCCTGTCAGGAAGATCAAGCTTGCGATGATCCATGCATACTGTGTGCCAAAGGCGAGCGGGTAGTGGTTCGACAGCATCAAGAACACGACAGGCAATGTCAGATAGTTGTTGTGGGTGGACCGCACCTTGGCAATCTTGCCGTACTTCGCATCAGGTGTGCGGCCTGCTTTCAGGTCTTCGACGACAATGCGCTGGTTTGGCATAATTTGGAAAAACACGTTGGCTGTCATGATTGTCGCCGTGAACGCGCCAAGGTGCAGCAACGCAGCGCGGCCCGTGAAGATCTGGTTATACCCCCAAGACATGACGACAAGGATCACAAACAACAGCAACATCAAAAGCGTGGGCTTTTCGCTAAGTTTGGATTTGCACATTGCGTCATAGGCCAGCCAGCCGACTGTCAGCGAGCCACCAGAGATCAGGATACCCTGCCAGAGTGATAGCTCGGCTTTGGTGGGGTCGAGCAAGAACAACTCTCCACCAACCCAATAAACGATCATCAGCAAAGCAGCACCAGACAGCCACGTCGCGTAGCTTTGCCATTTGTGCCACGTCAGATGCTCGGGCATTTCAGCAGGGGCCACCATGTATTTTGTGGTGTGGTAGAAACCACCGCCGTGAACTTCCCATTCTTCACCAGAAACGCCTTCGGGCATATTGGGTGCCGGTTTCAGCATCAGGTCCAGTGCGATGAAATAGAACGAAGCGCCGATCCACGCCATTGCTGTGATGACGTGCAGCCAACGGACCGAAAACGCGATCCAGTCCCACATGATAGCTAGGTCGTACATACCAATCTCCCGAGATTCGAATTTGATAACATGCTAGGCGAGATCAAATTGTTCTGGTATCACCTCAAAACACCAAGCAGCATCAAAAAAAACAAAACAATGTCTTATTTTGAAAATATCCGTACTTTCGTCCGTGTCTACGAGTTAGGTAGCATGTCCGCCGCCGCGCGTGACTTGCGAATTTCGCCAGCGGTCACGTCGTCACGGATTTCACAACTCGAAGAACGCCTTGGCGTTCGCCTTTTTCAACGCACCACCAGAAGCCTGTCTGCGACAGAGCAGGGCAAGGCGTTTTATACTGGTGCCTGTCAAGTCTTGGAGTCCGTCGAGAGTGCAGAAGCCCAAGTTGTCGATATCACCGATCAGCCACGTGGTGCGCTGTATGTGGCCGCCCCTTTGGGTGTCGGTCGCCGCCTGATCGCCCCGCAGGTTCCGGCGTTTCTGGCGCAATATCCTGAAGTGAATATGCGGCTACGTCTGACAGACCGCAAAGTCGATCTGACAACCGAAGGCCTTGATCTCGCGTTTTTCCTTGGGCAACCCGAAGATAGTAATTTGCGCATCAAGAAGATAGCAGATGTGCAGCGTGTGCTATGTGCGTCGCCTGATTACATTATGGCGCATGGGCACCCGCGATCAGGACATGACATCGTCAAAGACAAGCACGAGTGTCTGAACCTGCGGTTTCCTGGCGCGACTGAATTTCAATGGCCGCTTATGACGCCATCAGGCACCAAACGGTTTCGCGCAGCGGGGCGGTTTGAATGTGATGACGGCGATATACTGGTGGATTGGGCTTTGGCGGGGCACGGCATCACGCTCAAGCCTGTCTTTGAGGTAGCGAGCCATTTGAAATCTGGGGCGCTCGTGGTTGTAGGCGAGGAAACCCCACCTGAACCCATTCAAATGGCTTGCTTGTTTACGCATCGCAGGCATCAAGACCCCAAAACACGGCTGTTCATGGAGTTCGTGATTGAGCGTATCAGCAGCGCGATTCAAGAAACCGCGCTACCGGATCAGCTGCCACGGTAGGTGGAATAGCTGAACGGAGAGAGAAGGAGTGGCACATGATAGTGCTGAGCCTCTGACATCCCAAAGCGCAATGGGATGAGGTCAAGAAATCGCGGCGTTTCCGGCGGTGTACCTATACGGTCCAAATAGTCACCTGCATGAAAGACCAGTTCGTATGTGCCAATTTCGAATTCGCCTTCGGGCAGAATCTGCGCATCTGTGCGGCCGTCGTCATTCGTTACGACGGACTTAAGCAACGTGCGCGTTTCCCCAATGATCTTGTAAAGGTCAATTTTCAAACCTTCGGCGGGGCATCCGCGCGCGGTGTCAAGAACATGGGTGGTCAGATAGCCGGACATAGTAAGCTCCTTTGATTTAGCTGAGTGTCCCAACTGTTGGCCGCAGATACAAACCCTGTCATTCCTAAGGCTCCTTCGCTTTTTATTTGAAAAACATTTATATTGTTTTGAATTACAACATCACTACTCAGGAGTACGCAAAGTGAACCGATACCCACGTGATATGACAGGATATGGTGCAAACCCACCTGCGGCAAATTGGCCCAACGGTGCGAAGATTGCTGTCCAGATTGTCCTTAATTATGAAGAGGGTGGCGAAAATAATGTCCTTCACGGCGATGCCGCATCAGAGGCGTTTTTGTCCGAAATCACAGGTGCGGCAGCATGGCCCGGCCAGCGTCACTGGAACATGGAATCAATCTACGAATATGGATCGCGCGCTGGTTTCTGGCGCGTCCACCGGATGCTAAGCGATCTGCCTGTGACGGTTTACGGTGTTGCAACCGCATTGGCCCGCGCACCTGAACAGGTTGCTGCGATGAAAGCGTCAGGTTGGGAAATCGCCAGCCACGGCCTGAAATGGGTCGAACATAAAGACATGCCCGAAGACGAAGAACGCGCCCAGATCGCCGAAGCGATCCGGCTGCACACAGAAGTAACAGGCGAGGCCCCACGCGGCTGGTATACGGGCCGCTGTTCAAACAACACGGTGCGTCTGGCCGCCGAAACGGGGCAGTTTGCCTATGTCGCCGATAGCTATGCGGATGATCTGCCATATTGGATGCGCTTTGGTCGCGCCGACCAGTTGATTGTGCCTTACACAATGGACTGCAACGATATGCGGTTTGCTATTCAGGCAGGCTTTACCACCGGCGATCAATTTGAACGTCACCTTAAGGACAGCTTTGATTACCTTTATGAAGAAGGCGAAGCTGGTCAGCCTAAGATGCTATCAATCGGCCTGCATTGCCGCCTGATCGGGCGTCCGGGCCGCGCCGCTGCCTTGCGCCGCGCAATTGAGCACTTCCAATCCCATGAAGGCGTTTGGTTCGCCACGCGTTTGGAGATAGCCGAACATTGGGCACAGGAGAATCCGCCGATGTCACTCAACCGACCGTCTGATATGGATCGCGATACGTTCGTTGCTGAATTTGGCGGTATCTTTGAACATAGCCCTTGGATTGCCGACGGTGCCTATGATTTGGAACTGGGTCCAACGCATGACAACGCGCTGGGCATCCACCAAATGCTCGCCCGGATTTTCCGCAGTGCAGATGCAGACAAACGTCTTGGCGTATTGACGGCCCACCCTGATCTGGCGGGCAAATTGGCCGAAGC
>NZ_JAFMHR010000074.1 GCF_017854415.1 Yoonia sp.
TTTGTCCTGTGTGGATGGCTCCTTTTTTGCAAGTCCTTTTTCGTGCATGGCATTTTGTCAGAAGCAGTCTTGTGTTCGGCCTGTTAGCGCGACGCACATGGCCGCTGGCCCTGATGGTTTCCACCAACCAAGTCCCATTCCGCACATCGAACAGCAAGCGTTCTGGACAAAGCTCGGGGTGTCTTGGTTTTTGGGCTGACAAAGTTCCATCACTTCATTGGTCTTGCAAACTCCAGTTGTTTCGTTGGTCTGTTAAACGGTTCTCACTTTGAAAGGCTCATTCCGGGTCAGTACGGCCCAGATCATACGGGCAGTTTTGTTGGCCATGGCAACGGCAGCTACTCTGCTTGGCTTGCGTGACAGGATGTCAGCAAACCATGGATCAAACTTTTCCGGCTCCAACCTGATGGATCGGATGCGAGACGTCATGCCTAGGACCAGTAAACGTCGTATGTATTGATCCCCCATCTTAGAGATGTGACCGAGACGTTCCTTCCCGCCACTTGATCTGTTGAGCGGTGTCAGTCCTAACCAAGCGGCAAACTCTCTACCATTGTTGAACTGCTTGCCGCTGCCGACCGTCGCAACGATTGCTGACGCTGTAATTGGTCCGACACCGGGTATCGTTCGCAGCAACGCAACGCGTTCCTCGCTTTTGGCAATACGTGTCATGTGCCGAGAATGCCGCAGGATCTTGGTATGTAGGAACAGCAGTTCATCGCAAAGATTGAAGATGACCTCTTGGGCGTCCATTGGAAGATTGAGCGGCTCGTCATTTATGCAGTCTTTGGCAAATTGCAGCGCGTGGTAAATGCCTTGCGGCATGATTATACCAAACTCGGCCAGCTGTGCCCGTAACATATTGATGGTCTGCGTACGCTGTCTCACGATCAAATCGCGCGTGCGGTGGACAGAAAGTATCGCCTGTTGTTCTGGGGTCTTCACTTCGACAAACCGCATTGTTGGGCGCGTCACCGCTTCGCAAATGGCCGCAGCATCAACGGCATCAGACTTGCCACGTTTGACGTAGGGCTTGACGTAGGCTGGTGGGATTAGCTTCACGTTGTGGCCCAGCTTGATCAGTTCCCGTGCCCAATGGTGGCTGGTTCCACAGGCCTCGATGCCGACCAAACATGGCTCAAGACGCTCAAAGAAAACCAAAACTTGTGCTCGTCTCAGTGCGCGGTTGAATACAACCTCGCCATTCTCATCAATACCGTGGACCTGAAAAACGTTCTTGGCCAAATCTAGGCCGATTGTTGTAACATGCATTGGGTGGCTCCTCTCATAAGCAGTTCATAGCAATTGCACTATGGCGCATTGCGACGCCGTTTGATGCAGGAGCCATCCACCCCATCCGCACAGCAGACCCTGGTGTGTCCCGCAGCGAATGGCCGCTTTAAGTCGGCTTACAGGTCCTGCCCTTTAGCGAAAGCTTAGATTCAGACCCCAACTAATTTACCTCAAATAGAAGATAAGAACATTGCGTATTCTCTTAGCGGAGGATTGGGCCAATGCGAGGTGCCCCAGATCACGTCTTTAGCATTGCCGCATCCAACTTTGCCCCAACATCTTCTGCACGTAAGTGGGTATACCGAAACAACATCCTTGGATCTCTATGCCCGCTGATAAGGGCTACTTCTGGCAAGGTGAGTCCCATTTCGAAAAACCGGCTAACAGCCTCATGGCGAAGGTCGTGGAAACGCAACTCTCCAATTAGCGGTCGCACTGCCTCAGCCCGCCGCCTACAACGTTCCCAGCTCTGACGAAAAGCATTGGCAGTTATAGGAAATACCAAGTCTTTACCTGTGTCGGCATGATTCTTACGCCTCTGGAACAGCTCTAGAGCGCTCACCGTCAATGGGATGCGACGGGGGTGGCCGGTCTTGGTCACCGGGATCAGAAGGGTCTTGGAAGTAAAACAAATGTCTTTCCATCGCACGCCCAGTAACTCCCCGCGACGCATGCCTGTATCTATCGCAAGCAGGATCGCCACGCGCAGCCACTCGTTGCGGGTCGCCTCAGTCGCCTTCAGAAGAACCTCAAGCTCATCGGACTGCAATCTGCGTTCTCTTGCAACGGGAGACCTGGGCTTGCGCACCATTGCAACCGGGTTCTCAGGCAACGGCAGGCCCCATTCTAACCGCGCAACTTCAAATACAGCCCTTAATAGGCCAAGATCGCGGATCACTGTACCAGCACTGACTATGCGCAAGCGCTCGTCCCGATAGCGACTAAACACTTGTGGTGTCACTCTTGATAAGGGTTTGTTTGCCCATGCCTGTCGAAGAAATCCATCCAGGCGCGTGTTCTCGGAGGCAGCACCGCGCTTTGCTACGGTCACTTCTTTTCGGTACCTATCTAGAAGATCACGCACGGTGGAGCGATCCAACACGCGCGGATCAATCCGCACAGCAGAGGCCTCTAGTTCTGCCTCGACTTTTCGTGCCCAGCTTTCGGCGTCTCTTTTAGTAATGAAGGATTTCGCGCGAGGCGCATGTCCTTTGATCCGAATTTGCGCCTGCCATTTATTGTTACGTTTTCTGAATGCAGCCATCTCAAAGCTCCTCTTGGTGTGACCAGAGTGTGACAAGAAGCTTTTCAGATGTTTTCGTGTCCGCCCTTACATGGCATAATGCCGTTGCAAGCAAGGGGTATGACGGTGGTGCACCCGACAGGATTCGAACCTGTGACCTCTGCCTTCGGAGGGCAGCGCTCTATCCAGCTGAGCTACGGATGCGTACGGGTTCTATAACTGTGCGCCCCTCCCCTCGCAACGCCAAAGTAAGTGGATCGTGATCCCCTGTTGATCAGACGATTACAGCAGATTGAGGTCAGGAACTGCATGAACAGCGCAATGGCAAAGCTTTCGTTTGCCATCGTGCGCTACGATGACGCAACTCGCATGCAAGGCGGTTGATAGTTCCAGCAAACAACGGCTAAACTCGCTCAGTTGTCAGACAAAAGCAAGATTGCCGCTGACGTATTTAAAAGGTGTCCAAAGTTGGATTTAACACAACTTAAAGATCTTGCCGCACGGCATGTGCCTACTGACCAACCCGATGGCGCAGCTGTGGTCTTGCCGATGGACGGTATCTTTATTGTCCGACATTTGACACCGGCGCCGTTCCAATCACTGTCGATCGGGCCTTTCGCCTCGCTTATATTGCAGGGTCAGAAAGAAGTGCGGCTTGACGACAAACCAATGGTTTTTTCGGAAGGTCAAACCAGCGTTTTGGGGCATGATATCCCGATCGAATACTGCATTGCCCAAGGCAGTCCTGAAAAACCGTTTCTGGCAATCCTATTTCAGCTGAACTTTGAAATTCTGCACCGGCTGAAGGGGCGAATTGATGCGCTCTCGGACGGGGAAGAAACTGCAACATCCTTGCGCCGCGTCGAAGAGGACACGGCACTTATCGGCGCATTAGGACGCTATATCGAACTGATCGACAATCCGGTCGAGCGCGAGATCCTTGGACCCGCCATTCTGGAGGAGATGCATCTACGGCTCCTGCAATCGCACAGCGCGGGTATTTTGCGCGAGCTATTGTCGCAAAACAGCCACGCGAGCAAAATCGCACAATCCATCGAATTTATCCGCTCGAATCTTAAAGAACCGCTTTCGGTTGACGCAATTGCAACCACCGTCGGAATGGGAAAATCCGCTTTTTACGAGCACTTCCACCAGTTCACCGGAAAATCGCCTATGAGCTTTGCCAAGATGTTGCGGCTACAAGAGGCTCGGCACCAGATCACAGCCCTGCAAAAACCGGTATCTGCTGCGGCCTTTGCGGTTGGATATGCGAGTGCGTCCCAGTTCAGCCGTGACTACAAACAGCACTTTGGCGTGTCGCCATCAGTCGACCAACAATAGCGACTTGTGCAATCGTCCAAATTCTTTGCTCAAACTTGTCTTAAACTCCAAATATCTTGCTAAATCCTCCGGATTCGTCAGATTTTGATATTTCCGTCCTTTGATGTGTGGTTAATCAAATCAGGGGACGTAGCGATGATTTTTCAGTTACGTTTGTATGGCCCGCGTCGCGCTGCGACGGCTCATTTGTTTAAGAGTGTTCTGGTGAGATTTTTATTAGTTTAATGAACCTTCGGGACGACACAGCTTTCAGGTTGGCGTCATCATCTTGAAGTGGGGCCATACCCTCACCAACTTTTTCAGCGCGTGATGAATATGGGCTCGGCCCGCCGCGACTTTGTTAGGCAAACAAATCGTGGCACAGTTCCAGTGCATCAATCAGCACGTCCACCTCATCGGTAGTGTTGTACATTGCAAACGATGCGCGGCACGTCGCCCCTAAGCCCATATGCTCCATCAACGGCATCGCGCAGTGACTGCCAGCACGCACCGCAACACCCTTTTTATCAAGCACGGTCGAGATATCATGCGCATGCGCTGCACCATCAAGCGTGAAAGAGAATATCGCACCTTTGGTCGCGGACTGCCCCTGTACGTTCAGCCAGTTCAGTCCATCCAAACGGTCGCGGGCATAATCGCGCAACCCCCGTTCATGAGCAGCAATCTGGTCCATGCCTATATCCATCATGTACTCAAGAGCGACACCTAAACCAATAGTCTGCACGATCCCGGGTGTGCCAGCCTCAAACATCATAGGGGGGTCATTCCAAGTAACCGCGTCGCGGCTAACCTCGCGGATCATATCACCGCCGCCCATGAAGGGACGCATTTCAGCCATCCGCGCTTTGGACGCAAAAATCGCGCCGGACCCAGACGGGCCGTATAATTTATGACCCGTAATCGCATAGAAATCACAGCCAATGTCGGAAACATCAACGGGCATATGCACAGCCGCTTGGCTGCCATCAACCAGCACGGGAACGCCTTTGGCATGGGCACCTTCGGTGATGGCTTTGACGTCAACAACCGTGCCCAAGACGTTCGACATATGGGTGACGGCCACAAGTTTGGTTTTGGGGCCAATCGCATCGATGACCTTTTGCGGATCAAGATCGCCGTTCGCATCCACGTCGACCCATTTAATCACAACACCTTGGCGTTCACGCAAGAAATGCCAAGGCACGATATTCGCATGATGTTCCATGATCGACAGCACGATTTCATCGCCCGCCTGCATGCGCGGCATAGCCCAGCCATAAGCCACCATATTGATGCCTTCGGTGGTGCCGGAATTCATAATGATTTCGTCTTCAGATGGCGCATTCAAAAACCGTGCAATGATCCCGCGCACGCCTTCGTAGCGTTCGGTCGACAGGTTCGACAAATAATGCAATCCGCGATGCACATTGGCGTATTCTTCGGCGTAACCACGCGTGATCGCGTCAATCACAATCTGTGGCTTCTGCGCCGAAGCCCCGTTATCAAGATAGACCAACGGCTTGTTATTCACAGTCCGCGATAAGATCGGAAAATCAGCGCGAATTTTTTCAACATCAAAGCTCATACTGTGCCCACCGCAGGGCCGACGCCCAAAATAGCGAGCACAATGCCCGCGCAAAGTGCCGTGCCAACCAGAGCCAACACGATCGCGGTCAATGCTTTGCCAAGGTTTTCAAAGCCATGCAGCACGTTTACGAAATTCACGATGCACCATATGAGCGCGCCCAGCGACAGCATCCCGAAGATAGAAGCAATGGCAGGACTGATCAAAACAAGCACCAATTGAACCGCCTCCAACGTCAAGCTAACAGACTGGAACCAAACGATAATCGCCAAGGTCGCTGTGAATGTCCCGACCCCGCCCATAATCTTGCCCGTGTAGTACGTACCTGCCACCAGCAGGGCCAAGAACACGCCGATGATCGCTACGTAAGCAAAAGGCGACAGTGCAAAAGTCTGCTCTTCAAAGGCGATGGGTGCAGGCGACAGCATCTGCAAAAGCGCCAAAAGCACCACGTTCAAAACAGCAACAAGCGCCAAAGCGATCCAGAGCGCTTCGCGGGGCAAGTTCAGCCCGATGACCTGTTGGGCCATCTTGGAGGGCTCCATGATGCTGGTGAAAACGGCCCGCATCCAAGTTTGGAAATCGATTGTCATGGTCTGCTTTCCGCCTCGCGTAGCGATTGAATCCAAATGAATAGAAAGACGACACCACCGATCCCGCCGACAAGCACCGCTTGTGACCCTGCCCCTATCAGCCCACGCACCAGTCCATAAAGCAAAAACAATGGTGATGTCGCAAGCAAAGTCCAGAAAAGCGCCAATCGCGCGCCATACCAGCTTCCTTTCCCGCCGATGATCTTCGCAACCACATGCGAAAGGGCCGCAATACCGTACATCAACAACGGAAGGACGATGACAGCCGTAAAGAAAGTATATGTCATCATCCCTTCGAAATTGATCTCGGCAGGCCAAGGCGAAACTTCGTAGCCTTCAGCGATCCGGCGCAATCGCGGCCATTGGGCCACAAAAATCAAAAAGCAACTGACCATCAAATAGACGATCGCCCGATCTTCGCGTCGGCCTTGTTCAAGCAGGTCGCGGATCACCATCCGCGGCCTGCGCCAAGTGCGCATGATGTCGTTAGTCACCGGCATTAGCTGTGACGGGCCAACCAGGCTTCGAGCCTGTCGCGCAGTTCTTCGGCCAAGCCAGCATCGTCGATTTCTTCAAGCGATTCAGCCAAGAATGACAGCGTGAGTAGATTGCGGGCTTCATCATGTGGAACACCGCGTGAGCGCAGATAAAACAAAGCCGTTTCATCAATCGCGCCCGAAGTTGATCCGTGTGAACACGCTACATCGTCGGCGTAGATTTCAAGCTCTGGCTTGGCAAGGAACTGACTGTCTTCGTCCAACAACAACGACTGGCTGATCTGATAACCATCAGTCTTTTGCGCACCGGCCTTAACCAAAATCTTGCCTTGGAACACGCCCGTGGCACCGTTGCGAAGCACCTTTTTGAAAACCTGACGGCTTTCACAGTTAAGCGAATCGTGGGTGACAAAAACAGTGTCGTCGTGGTGGAAATCCTTGCCATCGCCAACGCAGGCACCGGCCACATGGGCCACAGAATCGTCACCGACGATTTCAAGAATGCATTCGTTACGCGTCAGCACGCCATTGAATGTCAGCGTGAATGATTTGAACGTTGCGTTCGCGCCAATCCTTGCAAAACAATGGGTTACGGCACGACGCTCATGGTCGCGACCTTGAGCACGCACATGATGGAAAGTGGCGCCATCGGCCACTTCGACCTCTAGCATCTTTGAAAACCGTGCCGCAGCAGGACCGGTTTCAAGGATTGTCACCTCTGCACCTGCCTCGACTTTGACGACGTTGTGCAACATCGCGTCAGAGTTTTCGTCCTTGTGCAGATAGATAAAGTTAATCGGCTTTGCCGCTTTGCCTGTCACACGAATGACGACGCCGTCTGTGGCCAATGCGGTGTTCAGCGCGGCCAAGGG
The DNA here is from genome assembly GCF_017854415.1 of Yoonia sp. Taxonomy (GTDB): domain Bacteria; phylum Pseudomonadota; class Alphaproteobacteria; order Rhodobacterales; family Rhodobacteraceae; genus Yoonia. The sequence continues at coordinate 7,404 of NZ_JAFMHR010000074.1, forward strand.
ACGTTCAACCGGTGTTTGCCCGCGCGTTTCCAGCACGCCGTAAAGGTCTTTGGCCCAATGGATGTCGGTCTGAATCGCATCGGCAAGACGTTCGATTTCAACGCCTTCAGCAGTCAAATCATCAGACGCACCCGCATCGAACACACCGTCAACAAATACAATGCGCACCCGATCAACCGCTTCAAACAATGGGCCTTCATCATTTACGAACAAGGCAGCAGATGATGGTTCTGCCGTCGTCAAAGACGCAGGATCGGTGTATTTCCAATATTCGTCACGTTTTGTGGGCAAGCCCATCTGTCGTACGCGTGACAGTGCATCGGCGCGTACAGCATTAGACCATGCAGCCCCATCCGGCACGACAACACCCGACAATCGGGCGTCAGTCGTCTCAACTTTCAGCTTTGCGAGTGCCATTAGGCCACCTCTGCCAGAATATCGGCATACCCGTTATTCTCTACTTCCAAAGCCAGCTCTGGACCGCCGGATTTAATGATACGACCGTCAGCCATGATGTGCACGACGTCAGGTTTGATATGGTCCAAAAGACGCTGATAGTGCGTGATCACCAGGAAAGACCGCCCTTCGGACCGCAACGCGTTCACGCCTTCAGCAACCAGTTTCATTGCATCGACATCAAGACCAGAGTCTGTTTCGTCAAGGATACACATCTTTGGCGCAAGCATCGCCATCTGCAAGATTTCATTACGCTTTTTCTCGCCGCCGGAAAAGCCGACGTTGACCGGACGCTTTAGCATCTCAGCGTCGATCTGCAGGCTTTTTGCCTTTTCGCGCACCTCTTTGAGGAATTCACCAGCCGTCAATTCGACCTCGCCGCGCGATTTGCGCTGCGCATTTACTGCGGTGCGCAAGAACGTCATGTTGCCGACGCCGGGGATTTCTACAGGGTATTGAAACGCAAGGAAAAGACCAGCAGCGGCGCGGTCTTCGGGGTCCATATCAAGCAGATCGGCACCTTCAAGCGTTGCTTCACCGTCGGTGACGACATAGCCGTCCTTGCCGGACAAAACATACGACAGCGTCGATTTGCCGGACCCGTTTGGCCCCATAATCGCGTGCACTGTGCCGGGCTCAATCTTAAGATCAACACCCTTCAGGATTTGCTTGTCTTCTTCTTCCAGTTTGACCTTCAGGCCTTTAATCTCGAGCATGATACTCTCCTCAGGATGCGTATGTGTTGGACACGGCAAAAGACCCTGCGCGAAGAAATCCGCACAAGGCAATGCCGTGAAAAAGGGGGTGTTTTAGAGACCGTAAACGCTGCCGCGATATATGATCGAATGCTGTGTGGTGGTTGCCATCACCTGTTCGACGTAGGCCGGTGTGTAAATCACGGCCATTTGATCCGGCCACCGCCAAATCATGTTGTGTCCTGCGGCCATCATCAAAGCGACGCCCAAGACCTGTGCTATCCGTTCTGTTATGGTGCGTTTGTTGGTCAGCACCGTCAACAATATGACGGCCCAGAATGCGATCGCGACCTCTAAGAAAAGTGCAATCGTGCTGGGTTCCAGTAATCCGAAGTACCGAATCCGCACGATCTGCGCAATAATCAGCCCGACCGCGCCCAAAATCATCGATACAAGAACCATACCAACCAGTGATTCCTCGTCCACGACCCGCTTGGCCGGAGCGCGCTTGACGCGTTTGGGCACATGCATGCCCAGATCTTGATCGAAATAGGACTGGTTGCGCGGATTTTGGATCTGCTTGATCCGCGCATTGAAGTCGTTGATGTCCATCTTCTTTGCGGCCATGATGCGCAACCCCGTCATAATCGTGTACAGGGATCATTCGCATCAAACTTGGGCAACAAGTTGACCGCCGCGTGACAGAGCCGCGACATTTATGACGGACAGGCAGGTGCATTCTTAGCCAACCGACCCTTCAAGAGAAATCGCAACAAGTGCCTGTGCCTCCATTGCGAATTCCATCGGCAAAGCTTGCAGCACTTCTTTGCAGAACCCGTTGACGACCAATGCCACTGCTTCTTCTTCGTCCATCCCGCGCGAGCGGCAATAAAACAGCTGATCATCGTCTACTTTGGATGTCGTCGCCTCGTGCTCAACCCGTGAAGAATTATTGCGAACTTCGATATAAGGCACTGTATGCGCACCACATTTATCGCCAATCAGCAAACTGTCGCACTGCGTATAGTTGCGCGATTCCTTGGCCTTAGGGTGCATCGACACCAACCCGCGATAGGTGTTTTGTGCCTTACCGGCGCTGATACCCTTGGACACGATCCGCGATTTGGTATTCTTGCCCAAATGCACCATCTTCGTGCCGGTATCGGCCTGCTGCATATTGTTGGCGATAGCGATTGAATAGAACTCGCCTTGGCTCTCGTCACCACGCAGAATGCAGCTTGGGTATTTCCACGTGATCGCAGAGCCCGTTTCAACCTGCGTCCACATCACCTTGGACCGTGCGCCACGACAATCGGCGCGCTTGGTTACAAAGTTGTAAATGCCGCCCACACCGTTCTCGTCACCGGGGTACCAGTTCTGAACGGTAGAATACTTCACTTCCGCATCTTCTTCGATGATGATCTCGACCACAGCCGCATGCAACTGTGCGACGTCACGCTTTGGTGCTGTGCAGCCTTCAAGGTAGGAGACGTAAGACCCCTTGTCAGCGATAATAAGCGTGCGCTCAAACTGGCCGGTGTTCTCGGCATTGATGCGGAAATAGGTGCTCAGCTCCATCGGGCAACGCACACCTGGCGGGATATAAACAAACGACCCATCCGAGAAGACGGCAGAGTTCAGCGTGGCGTAAAAGTTATCGGACGCAGGCACGACAGTACCCAGATACTTCTTCACCAGCTCAGGATGCTCGCGGATCGCTTCCGAGATCGAACAGAAGATCACACCGGCTTTTTTCAGTTCTGCCTGAAATGTCGTACCAACAGATACACTGTCAAACACAGCGTCCACAGCGACTTTACGGCCTTCGGCTGGCATGTCTTCGGCACCTTCAACGCCTGCCAAAATTGCCTGCTCTTTCAAAGGGATACCAAGTTTAGCATATGTAGCCAGCAACTTTGGATCGACCTCGTCCAGTGACTTTGGTTTGACTTCCATGCTCTTGGGACGGGCATAGTAATAGATGTCCTGAAAATCGATTGTCGGATAGTCGACCATCGCCCAAGTGGGCTCTTCGATCTGCTCCCAACGCGCGAATGCGGACAAACGCCATTCGGTCATCCATTCCGGCTCTTCGTTCTTGTCAGAGATCAGGCGCACGATATCGGTGTTGACGCCCTTGGGGGCGTATTCCATCTCGATCTCGGTTTCCCAGCCGTATTTGTAATTGCCAGAGAGTTCCTTGACCGCATCAACGGTATCTTGATCAACGCCCTCTTTGACCTCGACTATATCCAAAGCTGTCATCTTACGTTCCTCTCAAGCGGCCTTGCGCCGCGCTCGTTTTTCGCTCCAGGCCTGCACGAAACGCATGACCTCATCCTCAGTGGTGTCGATCCCCAGTGACACGCGCAAAGCACTTGCCGCCGTTTCATCGTCCAAACCCAGCGCACGCAGAACGCGGCTGATCTTGACCTTGCCGCTCGAACAAGCGGATCCCGCTGAAACAGCAAACCCCGCAAGATCCATCGCCATCACTTGCGTTTCGCCCTTCCAACCGGGAGAGCAGAAACAACTGGTATTTGGTAGTCGTTCAACACCATTCCCGACAAAAATAGTACTCTTTTCGGCGGCCTCAATGGCTGTTTCTAGAATATTTCTAAGTTTGGCAACCCGATCCCATTTTCCAGCGGCCAAATCAGCTTGGGCTGCGGCAGCGGCAGCCCCCATTCCAGCAATCGCTGTGACGTTTTCGGTGCCCGAGCGACGGCCCATTTCCTGCCCGCCGCCTTTCATTTGGGCTGCAATATCCGTGCCTTGCGGAAATATTAACGCGCCAACGCCCTTTGGCCCACCAAATTTATGGGCGGACAAAAACACCATGCCGACACCGGACCAGGAAAAAGCAAACGGCACTTTGCCAAATCCTTGGGTAATATCACTGACCGCCAACCCTTGCGGTAAATCTTGCAGTATCCCCGTTTCCGAATTCGCCAGCTGCAACGTTGTCTGCGCAGGATCAACAACCTGCACGGCACCATTCACAACATCCAAAACCGGATTGATCCATGCATTCACGGCATCATGCTCGATCGGTGCGGCTTGAAGATCGCACCCGGCCAATGCCAAAGCGGCCGCCTCAGTCGCGCCGGACGTAAACACAACATCCGCGTTTGATGCCCCGACAGCCTCTGCGACCTGCGCACGGGCCGTCTCAATGATGCCTTTGGCCAAACGTCCCTCTGCATGTACAGACGATGGATTACCTACGACATCCATCGCCGCCAACATCGCGTCACGGGCCTCAACGCGCAAAGGCGTCGTGGCGTTATGATCCAGATAGACCCTCATGCCTTCTTGTGTTCAAAAATACCTCGGGGTCCGGGGCTGGCCCCGGTCCGGCACATACCCACGAAACCGCGCCTATGCATCATCCACGACCTCAAACAACGCAGGCACAGCGGGACAAGGTGCCAGTTCGTTGCTGACCACATCCGACAGACGGGCCTGGTGTAAAAACACATAGACATGGGCGCTTAGCCCTTCCCATAGACGGTTTGTCATCGACTGTGCCCGCGAACCGGACGCGCCACCCGACGCCCCTGCGCCTTTGTGCATCGCCGATACTGTCTCATCAACAGCGCCCAAAATCTCTGACACACGAATATCCACAGCAGGACGTGCAAGTCGGTACCCACCACCGGGACCGCGCACGGATTCGACCAAACCCGCACGGCGCAACTTAACAAACAACTGCTCTAGATACGGCAACGAGATGTCCTGCCGTTTGGAAATCTCTGTCAAATTGACCAGACCATCATCAACCTGCAGCGCCAAATCAGCCAAAGCGACCATCGCATAGCGCCCCTTTGTGCTTAACTTCATGCCTTAACCCCAGCCATATCGCGCAATTACATTGACGTCGCAGCCCTGCGACACTAATTGACACAGATCACGACAACTCGGGGCCTTACGCCCCAGTTTAGAATCTTTCTAAGGTGTCCGAGCGTTTTCGTCAAGAATATGCATGCACCCATAACAGCGACGGAACAAGAATGCCCGAAGTCATCTTTCCCGGACCCGAGGGACGCCTTGAAGGGCGCTACCACCCACAAAAAGACCGCGACGCACCGATTGCTATCGTGCTGCACCCGCACCCGCAGTTCGGCGGGACCATGAACAACCGTGTGGTCTACAACCTGCACTATGCCTTTTATAATATGGGCTTTACGGTTTTGCGGTTCAACTTTCGCGGCGTCGGACGCAGCCAAGGTGAATATGACCAAGGTGTTGGCGAATTGTCAGATGCAGCGTCCGCACTGGATTATCTGCAGTCAATGAACAGCAATTCAAAACATTGCTGGGTTGCCGGATTTTCATTCGGCGCATGGATCGGCATGCAACTCTTGATGCGCAGGCCTGAAATCACTGGATTTATTTCCGTGAGCCCACCAGCCAATATGTACGACTTTAGCTTTCTGGCGCCCTGCCCTGCGTCTGGTCTGGTAATCAACGGATCAAGCGACCGTGTGGCACCACCGCAAGACACCGTAAACTTGGTCAACAAGCTGCACGAGCAAAAGGGCATCACCGTCACGCATGACGAAATGGAAGGCGCCGGTCACTTCTTCGAGGACCCTTATATGGACCCGATGATCGACACGGTGCGCGGTTATGTGCGCCGCCGTCTAACAGAAACCACCCGCTAAACATGTCGGACGCCTATCTGGAAAAAATCGCAGGAGAGTTGGCCGAGCTTGCCTTGGCCGACGAAGAACGATCTGGCGACGAGCGGATCATCAATGACATCGCCGAAATTGTCGGGTCGTCATCACAAACACTGCAAGAGGCATTTTTGACATCAGTGCGCGTGCGCCGCGCGGAAAAACGGGCCCGCGAAATCTTGGCCAAGCGCGATCCGCGAAACAGCGGCGACACAAGCCGACTGCTGACGGGTGATAAGGCAAACGCTGCCAGTGGACCGTCCCCCCAAGCAAACGATGAGGATGTCGATACATCCGACCTGCAAAGCATGCTTGATGAGCTTGATCAGCAAAACGCCCGCGACGCTGGAAAACCATCTTCCTAAGATACACCGGCGCTTCGCAGTTGCGCCTTCACAGTGGCGAGAAGGCAAACATAATGGAACGGATTGACGCACAGCTCGCATTTCTAACAGAAGCGGACAAGCTCAAGTCAATCTTGCGCGCCACAACATTATGCGACGGGTCACGGCGTGAAAACACGGGCGAACACAGTTGGCATATCGCCCTTTATGCGATGGTCATGGCTGAACACGCGCAACGTCCTGTCGACATCAACCGCGTGATCAAAATGCTGTTGATTCATGACATTGTTGAAATTGACGCGGGCGACACCCCAATCCACGGCGATCACGATCCCGCGGAAATGGCAGCGATCGAACAGGCCGCCGCAACCCGGATCTTTGGCCTTCTTCCAGCCAATCAAGCACAGGCGTTTCGTGCGCTTTGGGACGAATTTGAAGCGTCAGCAACAGACGATGCCATTTTCGCAAAGTCCATCGACCGCGTTCAACCTGTCATCTCAAACATTGAATCCGGTGGTGGGACGTGGCCCCAATACAATGTGACCGCCGAACAACTCCAAACCCGGGTCGGCGTCAAAGTACAACGGGGCGCTCCGGCGATCTGGGATGCCTTGAAAGCGCGCATTGATGCATGGTTTGCGCAGTCCCGGTCTTCTTCCGAGTAAAATTATCCCGGGGTCCGGGGCAGCGCTCCGTTGCGACACTAGCGACAATTCGACCATTTGCCCCTATACAAACAACCACCACAGGCGTAGGGCGCAGGCCTATCCGCCCAGAAAGCACCTGATTTATGATTACGACCCTCGCCGATGCCCTTGCCAAACAAGGCTACACTGACCTCACCCCCGTACAGACGGCGGTGACCGACCCTGCGCTGGAAGGCCAAGACCTTTTGGTTTCCGCGCAAACCGGTTCCGGCAAAACGGTCGGCTTCGGTCTGGCAATCGGACCCACAATTCTGGCCGAGGACGGCACATTCGGGCCCGCAGGTCGCCCACTTGGTTTGGTGATCGCACCAACCCGCGAACTGGCCTTGCAGGTCAAACGCGAACTCCAGTGGCTTTACGCGGCTGCCGGTGTGACGATGGCCTCTTGTGTTGGCGGCATGGATTTTCGCGATGAGAAACGCAGCCTAGAGCGTGGTGCGCACATCGTTGTGGCCACCCCCGGCCGCCTGCGCGACCACATCATGCGCAACACCATTGATCTGTCCGAGATCAAAGCAGTGGTTCTGGACGAAGCTGACGAAATGCTTGATCTAGGTTTCCGCGAAGATCTGGAATTCATTCTTGATCAAGCGCCTGAATCGCGCCGCACTTTGCTATTCTCTGCGACGGTACCTCCGATGATTGCGACGCTGGCAAAATCATACCAGCGCGACGCAGTCCGCATCGCCACCGCCAGCAAAGAAAAGCAGCACAGCGATATCGAATACCGCGCATTGAGCGTGGCCAACCACGACATCGACGCGGCTATCGTCAATATTCTGCGGTACTACGATGCGCCAAACGCGCTCGTTTTCACCAACACACGTGCGATGGTCACGCGCCTGACCACCCGTTTGTCAAATCGCGGATTCTCTGTTGTGGCCCTGTCTGGTGAACTCAGCCAAGCTGAACGTTCTAACGCGCTGCAAGCCATGCGCGATGGACGTGCGCGCGTTTGTGTGGCGACGGACGTGGCTGCACGCGGTATTGACTTGCCCAATCTTGAATTGGTCATCCACGCCGAATTGCCAACCAATGCTGAAACGCTTCTGCACCGGTCTGGCCGGACAGGTCGCGCGGGCCGCAAAGGTATTTCTGCCCTGATCGTCCCCGCCAAGATGAAGCGCCGCGGTGAAAACCTGCTCAAATGGGGCAAGTTGACAGCCGAATGGGCCACACCGCCTACGGCACCGCCCACCGCAGAAGAAGTTACGGCAAAGGACGAAGAGCGCCTGTTGACCGATCCGGTTTGGTCTGAGGAGTTTACTGACGACGAACAGACATTTGCAAAACGTCTGTTGGCAGAACATGCACCAGAACAGATCGCCGCCGCCTATTTGCGTCTTTACGCAGGCAAGCAGTCTGCGCCAGAAATGATTTCCGAATACAAAGATGGCCCTGCTGCCAAGGAACGCAAACCCCGCGAAGTATCCTCGTTTGGCCCGTCCAAATGGTTCAGCGTCGATGTAGGCCGCGAAGGCAAAGCAGAAGCACGTTGGTTGCTGCCAATGATCTGCAAAGCTGGTGATATCACAAAGAACGAAATCGGTGCGATCCGCATCCAGCCCAACGAGACCTTCATCGAGATCTCGGAAGCAGCTGTTCCAGGCTTTTTGAGGGCCGTTGGCGGCAACATGAAGCTTGAAAACCAAGCAACGCTTAAAGCGCTCGACAGCCCGCCAGACTTGGGCGAACGTGGTGGTCCTCGCAAAACCAAGCGTGATTACGATGACCGCCCAAAAGGCGATTTCAAAGACAAGCCCAAGCG
>NZ_JAFMHR010000232.1 GCF_017854415.1 Yoonia sp.
CTTCGAGCCCTTCCCGCGGCCCTCTGCTTGCTGCGCAAGCGGTCTCCTGAAGGAGCAACCCCGCCCGCTTAGGTGCGCGTGATCCCCTGATCGCTCAGGCCTACTTTTACACCTTTATATAGTCTAAAATTTCCGACTTCCCACCTCCGACTTCCAACTTCGAGTCACCTTTACACGCGCCTGCCACGTCTTCAGCGTAGGTCTAAAACTTCAAACTACCTTTTTCTTAAGATATTGACTACCAGTGTTTTGTGAAATATTGTTTTTGAGCTGGCAATTAAAGGTAGCAACCTCTTTTTTGGTTGGCGTGCAGCGGCGGCTTATAGCCTTCCGATTTCCCAATTCCCACTTCGAGCGCCTCCCGCTACCCGCGCTGAAGACGCGGCTGCGCAAGCGGTCTCCTGAAGGAGAAGGCCCCCCGCTTAGGTGCGCGTGATCCCCTGATCGCGGGGGCTGTATTCATTTGGTTCGCTCGCGCCGTTCTTTTACACTTGCCCAACCTTTACACTTTTACACTTTTCACTCACGCCCATTTCCGATTTCCCACTGCCCACTTCGAATCACTTCCAATTTCGAGCGCCGCTCACCAGAAAAAGCCCCGGAGGTAGTGCGCGCTGATTAATTACAAAAATGAGTTATTTTTTCCGTGGCCCGCTGGTACCCGAGTTGAGCACTCGTATTCAGGTCATTACAAGCCTCCTCATGGCGGTCTGCTTTTAGTAGCGTCAAGCCCCTGTTGTAATAAGCTTCGGCTAAGGTTCCGTCTAATCGGATAGCCGTGGTGTAGTCGGCGATAGCTTCGCTGTAGTGTCCAAAGAGCAACATGAGGTTAGCGCGGTTTTTGTACAGCAGCGCTTCGTCATCTTTTTCCGCAATTGCTTTGTTGATATCAGACAAGGCGCCCGTAAAATCACCCAGCACCTTTTTAGTCAGCCCCCGGTTCTGGTAAGCCTTGGTCGTAGCGGTTGTTTCTTGTTCAATGATGGTATTGTAATCAGCAATAGCACCCGCTTCATCGCCCATACTTTTCTTAATCTGCGCCCTTTCAAAATAAGCTTCGGTCAGGGTGTTCTCCAGATCAATAGCACGATCCAGGTAAATTTCGGCCTGGGCATCATTGCCCTTTTTCAGCATTACCCGAGCCAAATTGTACCAGGCAATCGCAAAGTCTTCGTTGATGATAATAGCCGCTGAAAAAGCCCCGATCGCTGCTTCATCTTCCCCCAGCTTCTCGTGGATTACGCCTTTGAGGTCCCAACTTACAACAGACTCGGGGTACATCGTAATCATTGCATCGGCCAGGTGCAGGGCTTCATCCAGTTTTCCGATCTCAATGTCCTGAATAATTTCGTAGAGGATGTCCGATTCTATGCCCACATTGTTGTTGATGATATTTTCCTTGTCAATTAAATTCACATAAGACTGCAGGTCAGCTTGCCGATCAGCGGTATCCAGCGCTTTTAGCGGCTCAAACGCCATCAGCTTCAGCATACTGTTGTGGCCATAATAGCCATACAAATTAGCCGCATACGGATTGAGTTGGTTCACCCGGTGGATGTCTATCGCTGCTTCGTGAAGCCGGCCAATTCTTCGGCTAAAGGTCGCCCGGCGCACCAGGGCTTCTACCGAATTGGGCGCAAAATTCACCGCATTGTCTAAGGCAATGGTGGCCTGTTCTATGTTGTGCTGTTGGGCATACATTTCTGCCTGGCGAATAAATCCCTGTCCAATACCATCCGGTAGTTCCCCCTGATGAGGCTGATTCGTCCAGGGGGTGCCACCTTGTATTTGAGCAAGAAGCGAAAAAGACAGTTGGGTGATAAAAACAAGCAGAAGCAAATATTTCAAATTCTTCATAACGCATATTTTTAGTTGTAACCGTTTGTCAAAGTAGACACTGATAGAACGCCAATCACTTCAAATAGTTTATTTACTATCATTAATAATAGTAAAACTATTATTTTAGGATAATTTATGGCCTTTCTCCTCGCCTTCCTGCCTGTCCACGAGCGGCTGAAGGACGTGAAGGGACAAGCTGTTGAATCCAGGAAAACCCAGTACGTTGTTGCTGTTTTTATTTGAAATGGCGCATTCAGGAGCACTTAGCCGCCCCGCCCGCTTAGGTGCGCGTGATCCCTTGATTGCTGGGGCTTACTTTTACACTTTTACACCTTTACACGGTCTAAAACCTCCCACTTCCCACCTCCGATTTCCGACTTCGAGCCCTTCCCGCGGCCCTCTGCTTGCTGCGCAAGCGGTCTCCTGAAGGAGAAAGCCCGCCCGCTTAGGTGCGCGTGATCCCTTGATCGCGGGGGCTGCGTACTGCTTGGGGGCAAGCGCCGTGCTTTTACACTTGCTCAACTTTTCCACCTTTACATGCGGCTACCACTTCCGATTTCGGATTTCCCATCTCCCACTTTGGCCGCCTCTTTCCTCCTCCCCCCACAAGGGGGACCTCCTCCAAAGGAGGACTTTTGACCGTCATTAATTGTTGGGAATTGGCACGCGCCAGCACTGCCGAATAATCGATCGGACGGAAGGCGGAGCAAGGTCAAAAGTCCCCCTTCGGAGGGGGAGAAAGGGGGAGGACTTGGATCGACAATATTCCGGCTTTGCCGCCCGCAGCCCGCGCTGAAGACGCGGCTGCGCAAGCGGTCTCCTGCCCCGAAGGGATGCCTATGGCAAAGGAGAAGCCCCGCCCGCTTAGGTGCGCGTGATTCCTTGATCGCGGCGGCTTACTTTTGCACTTTTCTACCTTTATACCTTTATACGGTCTAAAACTTCCGACTTCCGATTTCCGACTTCGAATTGGTTCTCGCGGCGGCGCAGCGCAGCAACGGCTCGCAGCGTGGGTCTAAAACTTCCGACTTCCCACCTCCGACTTCCGACTTTGGCCCCCCCTCAACCCACGCCAAAAGGGCGTGGCAGGCGCTGCTTGCTGCGCAAGCGGTCTCCTGAAGGAGAAAGCCCGCCCGCTTAGGTGCGC
>NZ_JAFMHR010000075.1 GCF_017854415.1 Yoonia sp.
TGGCCGGAACGATATTGTTTGTCCCATGGGAAAACGCTTTTTACACCTTGCTGGTATATTTGGTCGTGTTCTTCGTTAGCTCGCTGGTTTTCGTGCAAGTGCGCAAGATTTTCGGGTCCGAGGACAGCGCGTGGCATTTAATGGCGAACGCCGTTATTCCGCTGAGTTTTTCGATTGGCGTCGCTGGCCTAATTGGCATGTTCGTTCTTTAAGTACGTCAAAATCCCATAGTTTTTTGGAGCGGGTAACGAACTTTTCGCTCATGTAGTCGCCTGTAGCAATCAACTCCAAAGACTTTGTTTTTGTTGGTTTTTCCCTCAGCGTCTTGCAACGCCACGTCGCACCTTGTATCACACAATGACAAATTTTTGGGCGGGTTTATTGAGGGGAGATAGTTCGATTCCCAAGCGCGCAAAGGAACTATCGGCGACAGAGGTCAGGCGACTTGGCGAGGGTCTGCATGCCGTGGGCGGCGTCGCTGGGCTCGCGTTACAGGTCTCTAACACTGGGGGGCGGTCTTGGATTTTGCGAGTGCGGGTCGGTGAGAAGCGGCGCGAGATCGGCTTGGGTGGATACCCCGAGGTATCGCTCGGTAGGGCGCGTGAGCGTGCAGCTGAGGCCAAGGACGCCATCCGGTGCGGTGTTGACCCCGTGGAGGAACGGAAAGCCGCCAAAGCCGCGCTCGCTGCCGCCCAGCGCCAAGGCGTGACCTTCACGAAGGCATTTGAAAGCTACGCAGCAACGAAGTTGCCGGAACTTTCCACGGAGCGCTACCGCGATCAGTGGATGGCCGTGATGCAAAAGCATGCGCTCCCCGAGCTTGGCAACATGCTTGTGCGCGACATTACTCGCGTCGATATTCTGCGCGTACTTAACCCAATATGGGAGAGCCGCACCGAGACCGCGACCAAGGTGCGACAGCGTGTCGAGAAGACGCTCGATTTTGCTAAGGCTGCTGGATATAGAGAAGGTGAGAACCCTGCGGCATGGCGTGGCAACCTTGAACTTGCCCTTCCAGCACCTGGCAAGATCGCACCAAAACAGAATTATCCAGCGCTGCAACTGAAAGACGCCCAGCGCTGGTGGACAGCGCTCAAAGGGCGAGACGGTGTCAGCGCGAAGGCCCTAGCATTTCAAGCGCTTACGGCTTCGCGCACTGGAGCGGTTAGGTTCGCAACTTGGGATGAATTCGACTTCAACGATAAACTCTGGACTATCCAGCCAGGGCGTAAGTCCTCGAAGATTCCTGTATCTGGTAGACCACACCGAGTTCCACTCACAAACATGATCATCGAGTTGCTGGATAGCCTGCCGCGCATGGGTGAATTCGTCTTTACGGCACCAAGAGGCGGTAGCCTTTCCGATGCTGCACTTGGCAAGGTAATGCGAAGCATCCACAAAGCAGATCTCATGGCTGGCGGTAGTGGATATGTGGATGCGCAGACTGGTGACGCTGCCGTACCACACGGCTTGCGTAGTTGCTTTCGAGTCTGGGTCACGGAACGCACTGATTTCGACGGCGATATGGGCGAGATTGCACTGGCCCACAATGTCGGAAACAAGGTGCGTCAGGCGTATGATCGATCGGACATGCTCGAAAAGCGCCGCGCAATGATGGCAGCATGGGGTGAATTCTTAGGAGGTGTTGATGGCATCGATTAATGATCTGCGAGAACCTATCGAGGTTTATGAAGCCGCCGTAGGTGACGTTGAAACGTTGGTTGAATATCTGCGGAGTGATCAGCCTATTGGCTCTTGGATGCGTGAAGTACTTGCCTTTTACCTAGCTGGAGAACTGGAACCAAAACTGCCTAAAGGACGGCCTAAGAAGGACACCAAAGTTTCCAAACTGATGCGGATGGCGGCGATGGAGTACAGATCACGTCTGTATTGGGCGAAAAAAGAAGGCAAGCCTGTCTATGGGAAAGCGGAAGCCCTTCGCGGTGAGATTGCGAAAAACTATGGCATCATTCCAGAGCAATTCGAACAAGAATTCCATCGCGGTATTCCAAATCGCAAGACAGTCATTGGCCTGCAAGATCGTTTTGTAGACTGGTATATAAACCACCGCATGAAATAGCCCCGAGACTCAGTATTTCTTGATGACGATCTGACGTCACCGCTCGGCTTATTGATTGGCACATTCTTAACAAGGAGTGCCTATCATGGTTAATCACTACTTATCAGACACACAACTCGCCCAGCGCTTCGCTGTCTCACGGCAGACCATCTGGCGTTGGCATCGCGAACGCGGAGACTTTCCGCGTGCATGCAGCTTGTCGCCAGGCTGCACCCGGTGGCGACTTGCTGAAATCGAGGCATGGGAGCAGTCACGCTGACTTCCCGTCAACTCTCCTCCCCAAAACATACAGGCTTAATTATGACCCACGAAACCCCCGATTTCGAGGAAGCACAGGCATTCCTCGACCTTCTCGACAAAAACGCGCAGTTCTGGACGTTCCAGACGTTCGACGACAACGCTGACCGTAGGTCTCAAGACCTAGCGCGGGTGCTTCACGGCACGCTGGAAGACCACTTTGACACCCTAACAGCGCTCCAGAAACGCGGTGCTGGTGTGTTCGTCACTATTAACGAAACCGATGGCAAAGGACGCGGCAAGCGCAATATCATCCGTGTTCGCGCTCAGTACATCGACCTTGACGGCGCAGATCTGCAGCCGGTCCGAGACTGGCTTGAACCGGATATTATCTGTGACACTTCACCTGGACGTTGGCACGCCTATTGGCTCGTTCGAGACACACCTCTGGAAAAGTTCAGCGCCGTACAGAAATACCTGATACGCGCCTTTGATGCGGACAATGTTCATGACCTACCACGCGTCATGCGCTTGCCCGGCTTTTTCCATCAGAAGAAGGATAGCGGGAAGGGGCTTACTGGCAAGCGTCAAGTGGTGCGCGTATTACCAACGGCCAATCTGCCGAAGGAGCGCACGTTCAAGGATTTTGGCACGAAGTTGAAAGCCGATTTTCCGCTGCCGGATAAAGACAGCTCCAAGCCCAAAAAGTCACAACCTAATACTGAAAAAAGTGAAGCACAGGACGCTGAGGTTCTGGAGGCGCTGGGATATATCGATCCTGATCAGTTGAGCTATGATGAATGGCTGCGTGTCTTGTTTGGCCTACACCATCAATTCGGTTCGGCGGGTGATGCAATGGCCGATGATTGGAGTGCAAAAGGGCAAAAACACCGTCCAGATGATATAGACCGGCGTTGGAATAAATTTCGCGAGGATGGACGGGTCACGATCAAAAGCGTTTTTGATTTGGCCAAGAAAAACGGCTGCGATGTTGCGGCACTTGCAAAGAAGCATCGCGGCAAAAAGAAATCTCGCCCAGCGCCACTACCATTCAAAGAGATCATTGAAACAGCCAAGGGACTGAGCGCTGAAGACACCGATGACATTGCAGCTCTGCTGATCGAGGTATCAAGCCTGCCGCCGCTGAAACGTGAGAAAGTACTGCTGCAAATTAAAAAGAGTACAAAGATGACTCTTGGCTCATTGCGTGCTCAGCTGCGATTCGATCAAGAAGTCGATGAAAGCAACCACTTGACCGTGGCCCGTAAGGTCATCGGCTGCGTCGGCGCGGACAACATTATTTGTGTTGGAGAAGGCCTTTGGCTATGGAACGAAACCGGTGTATGGCAGGAAGAGGACAACCGTCTCCTGCGTCAGAAAACCCAAGCCGTACTTGAAGATCACAATATCAATGTCGTTGCCGCGACGGTTGGCAGCATCACTGATGTGCTGAAAAGCGAAATTTACAGGCAGGACCATAAGTTCAATCTCGGAAACCCTGAGACTGTGAACTGCCTGAACGGTGAAATCCAGCTCGAAGACAACGACTGGCTAGATCCGGGGAAATGGCGTTGCCATCCTCATGAAAAGCAAAACTACCGCACCACGCAGATACCGGTTAAATATGATCCCAATGCTGATGCACCGCGCTTTAGGCAGTTCCTGAACGAAATCTTTGAGCCGGACAACGATGGCGAAGAAAAGATCCAGGCTTTGCTTGAAATGATGGGCTACACACTGATGAGCCATAGCCGCCATGAGAAGTTTATCATGCTTATCGGAGCTGGTGCCAACGGTAAATCTGTACTGCTCAGCGTTATTGAAGCCCTTTGCGGTGTTCGGAACGTCTCTGGCGTCCAACCGGCGAACTTTGACCGAACATTCCAACGTGCCCACCTGCATATGAAGCTGGCCAATATCGTCACGGAATTGAAACAGGGCGAGGTCATCGCAGACGCGGAACTGAAGGCCATCACTTCCGGGGAACCAAGCACGGTTGAGCAAAAGTTCAAAGATCCGTTTCTGATGCGGCCTTTCTCGACATGCTGGTTTGGAACAAACCACATGCCACATACGCGAGATTTCTCAGAGGCCCTTTTTCGCCGGGCGGTCATCATCACGTTCAACAGGGTTTTCAGCGACAGCGAAAAAGATCCGATTTTGAAGGAAACCTTGTTCAAAGAGTTGCCGGGCATCCTGAATATGGCGTTGGATGCCTATGCTGAGGCGTTGGTCCATGACTTCACTGAGCCACCATCCTCAATCTGCGCAAAGCAGGAATGGAAACTTGAAGCCGATCAGGTTGCGCAATTCGTCGAAGATGCCTGCAAGGTAGACGCCAATGCTGAAATCAATGTGACCAAGCTCTACGGGCGCTATAAAATATGGACCGACAGCCAGGGTATCAACAAAACGCTGGGCATCAAGAACTTCCGAGACCGGCTGTCACGCCTTGGTTACGGCCACAAGCGGCGGAGTGACGGGAAGTATGTCACAGGATTGACGGTTACGGAAAGCTCGATCACGGAATTCGACGTGTGATCAAACCAGAAAATGCCACTTGTGCCGGGTGACTCGGACATTCGGAGAACTTGTGAAGAAATATAACCGTGTCCCCACCTATTCCTTTTTTCAAAGTGGTAGGTATGTGGAAAGAAGCGGCACAAGTGGCACACCTTCCCCACTCATGGATCACATGCCCCAGCGCGTCAACGCCGTCTCTGCCGCTGCTCGGTCATTGCGTATCCGCAGGACCGTTTGGCGGCTTACGCCGTTATCACGGGCGACGCCGGACACCGTGTCACCGTTGCCCAGCGCCGTGAGGATCGCGTCGAACTGGTCGCGGGTGTAGGACGGCTTGCGGCCACGGAACGCCTTGTCGTCGGTGGCCTTGGCATGGGCAATGCCTGCCGCCTGCGCCGCCTTTGTAGCCTCTGCCTGCGCCTGAGCGGTCGCTGCCATGAAGCCGATCAGGGCGTCACGCACCGCTGCCTGCATGGGGTCGCTGGTGGATCCATCGAATGTCATGCCATTAATCACGGTGCGGACGATCACGCCTTTGCGCATGAGCGTTCTGATCGTGTCTGTCACGTCCGCATAATCACGGCCAAGGCGATCCACCCAGCGCACGATCACAACGTCACCCCCGCGCACCACGTCGAGCAGGCGCGCACCGCCCGGACGATCGGCAAAGGTTGTCTTAACCCCTGAGACACCATCATCCTCGATCACGCGGTCAATCTGGATGCCTGCTGCCTCTGCATGGGCGCGCTGGTGGTCGATGGTCTGGTCGGCGGTGGATACGCGGGCGTAAAGGATAGCTTGCATCGAATTGATTAATGTCCGTTAGAGTTATGTCCTCTGTCTATTTTGTCCGCAAGTAGAAAGAAAGCCTAACGGACACCCTGTGCGCATGAATACAATGTGACCGTTGGGGTACGCTCTAACGGACAAGACTTACTGCCCATTGTCACCTATGAACGCCAAGCGCCTCACTCCTGAAAAGAATGTCCTGATAAAGCCCCGCGAAAAGCAAAAAGGGGGCAGCCTTGCCCCCTCTCAGAAATTTTCAAGTAATTTTGTGTAAAGGTGTGAGCAGGGGTTACGGCATTCTGTCGGTCTTGAACAAGACTGGGAGGGACCATGCGAAGACGGATGCAAGCGAGGCGCACGACTGTGCAAGAGATACGAGCGATACTGTGGCCACGAAAACGGTTAAAAATCGAGGTGCCCTTTATATGACGACGGACATATTGAATTTTTCTTCAGGTAATGGGAACGAAACATACATCGTTCCGTCCATTATTTTTTGCCTGATATATTCCGTCGTCTGCTCGCTTATACAGGCTGTCTAAGCTATCATGCTCAGAAAAGCTCGAAACGCCAAAGCTTGCGGTAACTTTCCCAACAATCTCAAAATTTGTGTCGGACAGTAGCGCCCGCAACCTTTCGGCCAAGGCGATAGCGTTTATTTCAGGTGTATTGGGGCAAAGTATAATAAATTCTTCGCCGCCATATCGGGCGAATATATCAGTTTTCCTTATATAATTTGAAAACAAATCTGTGATACTTTTCAAAACATCATCTCCCACTGCATGACCAAAATTATCATTAATAGATTTGAATTTATCAATATCGAACATTATAATACAAAAACCGACCCCATACCGCTGGTAATGTTCAATACAGTTTTGAACTTCCGTTCTAATCTTGAGCCGATTGAATGCTTTGGTTAAGGGATCTTTTTGGGCCTGTTCGGTTAGCTTTTTGCGCTCTAAAATTGAATTTTTAATTAAAATTGATATAGTTATAGATATGAAAATGGTAAAAATAAAAATACCAACATCATTAAGTTTTAAATAAGATACATTTGTGGAAGCCGCTACAAGCCAAGAGCCGCCGTCAAATTCTACTTCTAATTCTGCAATTGATTCTTTGAAAACATCTTCATTTCCCTCAAAGATCTCTCCAGGTCTGCCTAATCCATGTCTCCCACGAATGGCGATGTTAAACCTATCACCATTCCAATTTTCAGCAACGTCTTTAATTAATTGTGAATCGATGAGAACCGTCGCAAATCCCCAAAAATCTGATGGTACATCTGTCACCCATTGGTCATATTCATTTGCCCTGCCATTAGAAATAACCCTTGCAGGATTAAACGCTCCCTCTCTTGTGAAGATAGCTTGACGAGCGATAATTGCTTCACCACCTTGTATAAGATTCAGCGGACCCGCAACAATGTTATTTCTTGATTTAATTGTCGTAATGACTTGTTCTCTTCTCTCATCATCAATAAAAAGATCGTGTCCTAACGCCTCTTGATTTCTTTCTAAATTTGTTACGTATTTTACTTTGCCTTCCGGCGCTAACTGCATGGACACAATGTCACTAAAGTCATTATGAAGGCTATTGGTGAATCTATAAAAACCGTCTTCTAACGTTATGAGATGCAGTGGATTGTCTATATTATTATATTCTGAATGCTTTACAAATGCAGCTAACGATTTTGTTAACATTAGCCTCTCGTTAAGTTTTCCAATTAATTCTGACGAAAATCCATTAACTAAAATTTGCGCTTCATAATGTGTTTGAAATTTATTACTTTTATAAGTGTTGTACAAATAAATGCAGGAACCTAAAAGCAGAAGTAAAAAAGACAGATAATGAAGATATCTAACTAAAATTTGGTTCCTAATTAGTTCTATCATCAATACAGCCTGTGCGGCAATTTTTTCGGCTTTGAGTTTTGAATCATAGAGAGCCTTCTTAGGTCCAAGTTTTGATTGCGATACTCACGGCCCATAGTGAATCGGGTGTCGCGATGAACGGAAGATGCAAGCACCTCAGCGGCGAGGTTTTAAACAAGCTTAATCGGGGCAGCAGCCGGGGTCAATCGGTAATCTTCTGGGTGGGTCGCCCAGCAAGCACGATTTGCCGAGAGCTGGCGCATGGCCGCGCCTTCATCGCCAGAAATTGCCAAAAGACACTCACCGACAGCATTTTCAAACTCATCGGCATCGATCAACTCCACGAAAACAGCTCTCCAAAATAATTTTTCGGCAGCATGCACAAGGCATTTATACCGCGCCTAGCCCAAAACCCGAAATTTCTCGTGAGTGACGACTCTGAAGTTATCTGATACTTGGTTTCGGAAGGTTTCCCACTCGGTCGGCAGGATCTCCCGAAAGAACCTCAGGATCGCATCCGCGAACTGCTTTTGCGTGGGGTAGTGGTGATTGTGGGTGACGCATTGGTGCATCACGGCCCACAATCGTTCGATAGGGTTAAGGTGCGGGCAATAGGGCGGCAGTTGGATCAGGTGGATGCGGCAGTTGGGCCGAGCGAGGAATTCACGAACATCTGGGCCCTTGTGGTAAGCAGCGTTGTCCCAGATCACATGGATGAGGCGCTTGGGGGGATTGCGGGCCTCGATCTTGGCCAGAAGCTGCGCGGCACTGACCCCGTCTACGGTGGTCGGCTCGACAAAGGGCGCGTCGAAGGTTTCAAGGTTGAGCGCACCATGGATATTCACGCGTCCGCGCCCTGCCGTGGTTGTCACGGCGGGTTTTGAGCCTGCCTTGACCCAGCCAAACGCAGGCTTTGTCTGGTATTCGGGATGCACGGCATCGGCGAAATACACGGCTTCATCAGCGCCCAACCCGTTCAGCAGCCGCTCATACATGGCGATGAATTTGGCCTGCTTCTCGGCACTTGCGACGCGCGGAAGCCCTTTTGGCTTTCGGTACTCATAGCCTAGGCGGGAAAAGAGCTTGATGCAGCCCGAATGGGAGTAGGCCACGCCATGCTGCGCCGCGATATGCGCCCTGATCTCTACGGTCGATCGACAGAAGCGTTCGTCCAGCCAAGCACAAAGTTCCATCTCTTGAGCTGAGGTCATGCGGGACTGACCGCCCTTCCAGCCGTCGGTCGAAAGAGCGTCCCAGCCACCCTCCCGGTAGGTCTTGTACCAGCCCCGAATGGTATCATCGTCCAAATAGAGAAACTTCGCGATCTGGACGCAGCTTTCGCCGTCATCAAGGAGCAAGATGGCATTGGACCGGCGTGCAATCCCGTGGTCTTCACGCTGCGAGCGCACGCAAGCGACAAGCTCACGTCGCTCTGAAGAGGTAAGAAAACCGGGACAGATCATCACCTTACTTGAATCGCTTACAACCGCGGCGTCAACACAGGAAATTCGGGTGATCCATGAATTGGTGTATAGCACCCAAAACAACACAAGATTTTATAAGATATACTCGGAGCTACTGAAGACCCGCGATTGAAAGGGTGGCATTCAAGAGGGTAGCGATCCAGGTAGGTGGAATTTATCCAACCACCTTTTTTATAGCGCCCTCAGAAATCTTAATATACCGTTGGATCATTGCCAAGCTTGACCGAGGTTCCCCAAATGGCCTGTCGAAGGACGATATGATCGCCCTAAAGCTGCCTGTTCGACAAACGTTTTTACCCCCGAGCTGCGTCTATGGTCGCACAAACTGCTGGAACGGGGCGGATCAGACCGGGAAATCGCTGAATTCTGGCCAAGGGGTTTGTTTTCAGCGCTGCGGCTAGACCTGCCCTGCCGCTTTCGTTCAGTCTGGGCGTGGGTCACGGTCATGCGCGTATCGGTAGCGCTCGAAGTCGGCCAATCACAGCGAGGACGATGCGTAACCTAAGGCCAGTGAAGGCTACTCTGCCAGCCATCGGAGTCGAGGGTGTTTTTCATAGCCAAGGCTGTGAAGTCATTGCGAAATATTATTTTCAAAAGGGGAAATTCCACGTAATAAAGTTACACCAAGGGCGCTCGAATGTAGCGAGAACCGAGGAACTGTACTTGGGCGGGTAAAATGGCGGGTCAAATCACAGTGCTGCTAAATAATATTTAAAATCAGCGCCTTATGGGGGGTATTGGAGCGGGTAACGGGAATCGAACCCGTAACTGAAGCTTGGGAAGCTTTCGTGATACCTTTTCACCATACCCGCGCGCCGACTTTGGGGTAGAACGCCGTCTGCACCGCGTCAAGAGGGTTAGACTTTGAAACCCTGCCGCAAGATGCACTGCGTCAGGGTCTCGATCACGTGGGGTCACGTCACGTGATGATGATTGTGCGTGCAGACCTACCGCGTCCGTCTGCGGCGACGCCCACCATCACCACCGCCGCCACCTGTGTTGTGGTTCACATCTGGCAGCGTCACGATGCTTTTCAGAATCGGGAAAGGTTCTACCGCGTTGGGGATGTTGGACGCGTTGACAAAGTGCTCTTGAAAGCGCGGTTCAATCGCTGTTTCGATCTTATGAATGCGATGCACGGTCTGCTCGATTTCGCGGCGTGCGTCGGTGTTCAGCAAGGCTATCCGTGCGCCAGTACCGGCTGCGTTGCCTGCGCTTGTGACCTTGTTAAGAGGCGCATCAGGGATCATGCCCAGAACCATTGCGTGTTTGGGGCTGATATGGGCACCAAAGGCACCCGCCAGCACAACGCGATCTACTTTATCGACGCCGAATTTGTCCATCAGCAGGCGTGCGCCGGAATAAAGGGCCGCTTTGGCCATTTGAATTTGCCGGATGTCGGTGTTTGTAACGGTGATTTTGGGGCCATCATTGGCCGTACCATCGTAAAGCAGATATGAATTTGTGCGCCCGTCTTGGAAGCAATTCGGTGATCCGGTCTGCTCTGCCGATCCGATCAGACCGGGGCCGTCGACGATACCTGCCATGCGCATTTCCGCAACAACTTCGATGATGCCGGACCCGCAAATGCCGGTGATGCCAGACCCTGCAATG
The DNA here is from genome assembly GCF_017854415.1 of Yoonia sp. Taxonomy (GTDB): domain Bacteria; phylum Pseudomonadota; class Alphaproteobacteria; order Rhodobacterales; family Rhodobacteraceae; genus Yoonia. The sequence continues at coordinate 10,605 of NZ_JAFMHR010000075.1, forward strand.
GCGGCGTCAAAGCCTTCTTCGTCGGACCAGATATCGGACCCGATCACTTGGAAGCGGGGCAGTTTGGTGACGGGGTCAATCTCAACATGTTCAATCGCGCCAGGGGCCGCGCGTTGCCCAGAGCTAATCTGGGCACCTTCAAACGCGGGGCCGGTCGGGGATGAACAGGCAAGCACCTTTTCTTTGTTGCCCAGCAAAATCTCAGCATTCGTGCCAACGTCCACGATCAACACAAGGTCTTCGGATTTGTCTGGCGCCTCGGATAAAGCCACTGCTGCCGCGTCTGCACCGACATGGCCTGCGATGCAGGGCAATAGGTAGACGCGGCTGGCGGGGTGCAGGTTCAGGTCCAGTTCTGATGCCCGCAACGAGATTGCTTCAGAGGTCGCCAGTGCGAACGGGGCTTGGCCCAATTCGTACGGGTCAATACCAAGGAAAAGATGGTGCATGACCGGATTGCAGACGAAAACAGCATCGACGATCAACCCGCGGTCAATCTCGGCTTCGGCGGCAATTTGGACGAACAACGCGTTCAAGCCTTCGCGCACAGCGAGCGTCATTTCATCTGCGCCTGTGGGGTTCATCATGCCATAGCTGACCCGGCTCATCAGGTCTTCGCCAAAGCGGATCTGCGGGTTCATGATCCCCGAAGACGCGACGACTTCGCCCGACTGCAGATCGCATAGGTGGGCGGCAATTGTGGTGGACCCTAGATCGACGGCCAATCCGTAAAGTGTGCCTTCATAGAAACCGGGCCAGACATGGATAATGCGCGGGCTAAACACCGCGTCGCCCGAATGGACCGCGACGGTGACTTTCCATTCGCCTTTACGCAAAGCTGATTGCAACGTTTTGAGAACGGTCAAATCAGCCTCAAGATGCGGCAGGTCCCAATCGCGGGTCAGGGCAGCGGTCAGCCGTTCAAGGTCGCCAGACGGGTCGTGCATGTCCGGTTCAGTCACCTCGACGTAATAAAGCTTTGTCGATGGGTTCATCACGATATCGCGCGCTTCGGCGCGTTTGCGTACGACCTGTTTGTGAACTTGGCTTTCGGCGGGAACGTCGATCACGATGTCGCTTTGGATCGTCGCTTGGCAGCCTAGACGCCGCCCTTTTTTCAAGCCGCGTTTGTCGTCATAGCGTTGCTCGACGCTGTTCCATTCTGACAAAGCGGTATCTGCGACGCTTACACCGTGTTTAGAAAATTCGCCGTAGGATGGGGTGATCTGGCACTTTGAGCAAATGCCACGCCCGCCGCAAACCGAATCCAGATCGACGCCCAATTGTCGTGCCGCGGTCAGCACAGGCGTGCCTACTGGGAAATTTCCGCGTTTGCCGGATGGCGTAAAGATAACCAGTGGATCGTTGGACATTATGCGCGCCTTTTACTGCTTTGGGCGAATGTAACTTTTATGGTGGTATTGGAAAGGCCTGTATCCGTCATAATGAATATGCGCAGCGGCATAACATGGCGGCGCTATTGCAAAAAATCTGTACCCCAGACCCAAACCGCCAAAGGCACCGGCAAAGTTGCTACCGCGATTGTCAAAAAGGCATAGCCAGTCTGGAACAGCCTGCTGATCCCCCCAGCAATCATGATGCCGCCACCACCACCCAAAGCCATGTTTCCGGGCAGATTGATCGCAATCCCGAGTGTCACATAGCGGTAGTTGCACAATGCCAGGACAAGCCAGCGTGGCAGGCGGTCGTGCATCGTGTCCAAGCGGTCACTGCGGGGGGTGGATTGGATACGTTCCAGCAGGGACGCTATGCGCAAGAGCGATAGATCCTGACATAAGCGGATCAAGCGTGGCAGGGGCGCGTATTGCCCGATGCAAAATGCCAAGAACAGTCCCACAACTGTTGCACCATAAACCATTGGGGCTGCTTTCGCGCCTTCAAGGATCAAGATAGCGGCACCGATTTCAACCCCCGGCACAAAGGGAATCGCCAACAGTAGGGCGTAGCCGACCATTATTGTGATAATCAAACCCGTCATCGCGCGCGCGCTTGCGCTGCTTTCGAACAGGGCGAACTTGGCAAAAAGCAGGTCGATCCCGAATTTGATCAAGACAATAAAACCGACAACCACGCCAAGACGCACAATTATGCGCGCAATCCACGGTCCCCAAGCTGTGTTTTCGGTCTCTTTTAGCACCATCAAACACCATTGGTCGCAATCTCCGCACATCACAAGGCAATTGATCGCCACTTTTTGGCTTTCGGTTGTCACATATCCATGCGATAGCGACGTGCCAACGAGACCACCCAAGGAGACCGGTTGATGGAAATTCGTGAGGCACTCACTTTTGATGATGTTTTGTTGGTACCGGGGGCGTCTACGGTGCTGCCGTCGACGGCTGATACGACCACGCGGGTCACACAATCCATCAGCATGAATATACCGCTGCTCTCAAGCGCGATGGATACGGTGACCGAAAGTCGCATGGCGATTGCGATGGCCCAAGCCGGTGGCATTGGTGTGATCCACAAGAATCTGAACATCGAAGATCAGGCCAAAGAAGTGCGGCGCGTGAAACGTTTCGTGTCCGGCACTGTTTATAGCCCCGTGACTTTGCACCCCAATCAGACACTCGCAGACGCCAAAGCGCTGATGGAGCGTTACCGCATCACCGGTTTTCCGGTTGTGAGCGAAGATGGCCGTGTTGTGGGGATTGTCACCAACCGTGACATGCGTTTTGCTCAAGATGACAATACGCCTGTCAGCGTGATGATGACGACTGATAATCTGGCGATTTTGCAAGAACCTGCGGACCTCGACGAGGCGCGATCGTTGATGCAAGCGCGGCGGATTGAAAAGCTGCTGATCACAGACACAACTGGCAAGCTGACAGGTCTTTTGACGCTCAAAGACAGTGAACAGGCCGTGCTGAACCCTATGGCGTGCAAGGATAATCTGGGGCGGCTACGGGTCGCTGCGGCGTCCGGCGTCGGGGATGCAGGGTTTGAGCGGACACAAGCTTTAATCGAAGCTGGCGTTGATATGGTGGTGATTGATACCGCTCATGGTCATTCCGAAGGTGTCGCTAGGGCAGTTGAGCGGGCGAAAAAGCTGTCCAACGAGGTTCAGATTGTTGCTGGCAACATTGCGACGGGCGAGGCTGCGAAAGCCCTTATTGGGTCCGGAGCGGACGCCGTCAAAGTGGGTATTGGACCAGGATCGATCTGTACGACACGGATGGTTGCTGGTGTCGGTGTGCCGCAGTTGACCGCGATCATGGATTGCGCGGCAGGTGCGGGCGACGTGCCTGTGATCGCTGACGGCGGCATCAAGTTCTCTGGCGATTTCGCCAAGGCGATTGCGGCGGGCGCGTCCTGTGCGATGGTCGGTTCCATGATTGCAGGCACAGACGAAAGCCCCGGCGAAGTGATCCTTTATCAAGGTCGGTCGTTTAAATCATACCGCGGCATGGGTAGCTTGGGCGCAATGGCCAGCGGCTCTGCCGACCGTTATTTCCAGAAAGAAGCCGCCAGTGACAAGCTGGTCCCTGAAGGCATCGAAGGGCAGGTGCCTTATAAAGGGTCCGCCCATGCTGTTGTGCATCAGCTGGTCGGCGGTTTACGTGCGGCCATGGGCTATACCGGCTGTGCGACGATCGAAGACATGCGCACAAAGTGCACATTTGTTAAGATTACTGGCGCGGGCCTCAAGGAAAGCCATGTGCACGACGTGCAAATTACCCGCGAAAGCCCCAATTACCGCATCGGATAAACGCTATGACACCGGGCGCACGCGTGGCCGCCGCAATTGCGGTGCTGGATCAAATCATTGAAGGTGCCGCTGCTGAGCAGGCCCTAACGGCATGGGCGCGCGGTAGTCGCTATGCAGGGTCTAAGGACCGTGCAGCAGTGCGCGATCATGTCTTTGATGTGTTGCGCGCGCGCAGGTCGCTGGGCGACGGCGATGGGCGCAGCTTGATGCAGCGGTTGTCCATGCGCGAAGGCTGGTCAGTTGACGCGCTGTTTTCTGGCGAAGGGCATGCGCCTGCACCGTTAAGCGAAGACGAACATGCGGCTTTGTCGCAAGACCTTGAACTTTCTGCGGCTGCGCGTTGTGATTTGCCAGAGTGGCTTTGGCCCCGCTGGCAACAAAGCTTAGGGGTTGAAGCAGAGGCCGCAGCGATTGCCCAACAGGGCCGCGCCGAAGTGTTCTTGCGTGTGAACCAACGACGCGGGACGGTGGATGCTGCTGTCAGGCAACTTTCGCAGGACGAAATTTCGACGGTTCCGCATCCAACGGTTCGGGGGTGTTTGCGGGTCACTGAAAATCCGCGCCGCGTTAAGACATCAGCCGCCTATCTAAATGGTCTTGTCGAATTGCAGGATGCAGCATCGCAATTCGCGATTGGCGCTGTGCCGGTGGCCGACGGTGCGCGTGTTTTGGACTATTGCGCTGGTGGGGGCGGCAAGGCACTGGGTTTCGCAGATTTGCGAAATGCAGAGATATTTGCGCATGACATTGATCCGCGGCGCATGCGCGATTTGCCTGCGCGCGCGGAACGGGCGGGCGTTCAGATTGCGACGCTAGAAACAGCGGCATTGGCAGAACGCGGGCCCTATGACGTGGTTTTCTGTGACGCGCCTTGCAGTGGAGCAGGGACGTGGAGGCGAACGCCGGATGCAAAATGGCGGCTGACAGCAGATCGGCTTGTCGCACTCATGCAATCACAAGATGAAGTATTGGCAGGGGCAGCCCCGCTTGTAAAGCAGGGTGGTGTGCTGGCGTATGCCACTTGTTCGGTGCTTCATGACGAGAATTCAGGCGCGATTGATCGATTTTTGCAAAGAAATACGGGTTGGGTGAAATCTGAACAGTATCAACTTCTACCTGATCTGAACGGGGACGGCTTTTTTTTCTCTTTGTTAAGGCACAAATAAAGCAACCTATACGTGTGTGCAATTTTCTGCTAAACTAGCTTTAATGGTTGGTTAAGCCTTGTGTGATTTACCACCTTGATAAGTAACGAGGTGGTC
>NZ_JAFMHR010000076.1 GCF_017854415.1 Yoonia sp.
AATAACCGATACATTGCTCCTGCTTGTTGGGGTGATTGATCGTCATTCCTTGGGAGGAACTATGAAAGATACTATCAACCGCAGAAAATTTCTGCGCGGGTCGGCTGTTGTCGGAGCCGCAGCATTGGCCGCACCTGCAATTGCAGACGGCCATGGCACAACCATCAAGATGCAGGCAGCCTGGGGCGGCGGTATCTTCCTTGAGAACGCACAGTCCTTTGCGGCACGCGTCAACGAAATGTCTGGCGGGTCTTTGACAATCGAAGTTCTGTCCGTAGATTCCGTTGTGAAAACATCCCAGATGCAAGACGCGGTTCACCGCGGCGTTCTGGACGCGGCACACTACGTATCCGCATATTGGTACGGCAAATCCAAATCCGCATCCTTGTTCGGCACTGGCCCTTGCTTTGGCTGGTCGTCACAGGAGATGCTCGGCTGGATCCACGCTGGTGGTGGCCAAGAACTGTTTGACGAACTGATGGACGAATTGCAGCTGAACGTTGTGTCCTTCTTCAACTCGCCGATGCCAGCCCAGCCGCTTGGCTGGTTCTCTGAACAGATCACAGACGCGTCCCAGATGAACGGTCTAAAGTACCGCACAGTTGGTCTGGCGGCAGACGTTATGCTGGAAATGGGCATGTCTGTTGTTCAGCTTCCAGGTGGCGAAATCCAGCCTGCAATGAAATCCGGCCTGATCGATGCGGCCGAATTCAACAACCCGACATCTGACCGTGACTTCGGTATGCAGGATGTGTCCAAAGACTACATGCTTGCATCCTACCACCAGAGCCAGGAGTGCTTTGAGGTTACGATCAACAGAGACGTCTGGAACGGTTTGTCGCCCGAGCATCAGGCGATCATCCGCAACGCATCTATGGCTGAAAACTCCGGCTTCTATTGGGGCAATACCAAGCGTTATTCCGATGACCTGATCAAGCTTCAGGAACAGGACGGCGTGAACGTTCACCGCACACCACAGGCTGTTCTCGAAGCTCAGCTGGCGGCGTGGGACACGGTTGCTGACCGCATCGCAGGCGAGGATCCGTTCTTTGCACGCGTGATGGAATCCCAGAAGACCTACGCAAAAGAAGTGATGGGTTACCTGAACCTCAACCAGCCTGACTACAAACTGGCATACGATCACTACTTCGCTTAATTGCGAATTGGTTTAACAATGTCCGGGTGCCGCATTGGCGCTCGGGCATTGTGCACTTGAAATGACTGGGGCCGGGCCGCAAAGAATGCCCGCTTGATCTGTGAGGGGAGCAGCAGACACATGAAATTTGTCCATGCAATTGAAGGACTTAGCCTATGGGTCGGTCGCGCCTTTGGCTGGTGCATCCTGATCCTGACATTGTCCGTGTCCTACGAGGTTTTCGTGCGTTACGTCCTCAACTCGCCCACTGTCTGGGCATTTGACATGATGATCCAGATGTATGGCGCTTTGTTCTTGATGTGTGGGGCTTACGCCTTGGCCCAAGACACTCATGTGCGCGCAGACGTCTTGTACCGCTTGTTCCCTGTAAAGGTGCAAGCATCGTTGGATTTCGTCCTTTATTTTCTGTTCTTCTTCCCCGGTGTGCTCGCCCTTGCATGGTACGGCTGGGAAATTGCATCTGACAGCTGGCGATACAAAGAAGTGAGCTTTAACAGCCCCGCCAGTATCCAGATCTATTTCTTCAAATCATTGATCCCCATCGCCGGTTTCTTGCTCGCCTTCCAAGGGGTCGCCGAACTGGTGCGCTGTGTGATGGCATTCCGCACCGGTGTGTGGCCCGAGCGGCTGGTCGATGTGCGTGAGACCGAAGACATTCTGTCGGACGCCGATCTTGAAACGATCAGCTCCTTCGCCCGTGACAACAACAAATAGCCCCAAGCGCTTCTAGAAAGATAAAAAGATGACAAACCCCGAAGTCGCGCTGATGATGTTGGCCCTGTTTATTGTGCTGGTTCTCCTTGGTTTTCCGATCGCCTTTACGCTGCTCGCGATGGGTGTCGCGTTTGGCTATTATGCCTACCACCGTGAGGGATCGGTTGAGGTCTTCAGCGACATTTTCAACAACAACATATTTTACCTGGTGAACCAGAACACCTATTCAGTCATGGAAAACCCGATCCTCGTGGCGATCCCGTTGTTTTTGTTCATGGGTTATGTCGTGGAACGAGCGAACATCGTCGATAAGTTGTTCTTCTCGCTCTATATGGCGGCGCGAAACCTGCCTGGTTCACTAGCGATTGCGGCCTTGCTCACCTGCGCGGTGTTCTCGACAGCCTCAGGCATCGTAGGCGCGGTTGTGACGCTGATGGGCTTGCTGGCCTTCCCCGCGATGGCAAACGCCAACTACGACAAAAGCTTTGCGGCAGGTGTGATTTGTGCGGGTGGGACCTTGGGAATTCTGATCCCGCCGTCGATTATGTTGATCGTTTATGCCGCGATTGCGGACCTGTCCCCGCTGCGCCTCTATGCGGCTGCGGTCTTCCCGGGATTGTTGCTGGCAGGCCTTTATATCGTCTATGTTATCGTGCGCGTGTACTTTAACCCTGCATTGGCGCCAAAGCCGACGATGGAAAACCCACCCCCGCCGCGCGAAATCTATCTTGATCTGTTAAAATCTTTTGTCCCATTGACCGTGTTGATCGCATTGGTTCTGGGCTCGATCCTTGGTGGTCTGGCCACGCCTGCCGAAGCTGCCGCAATGGGCGCACTTGGTGGAATGGTCTTGGCGGTTCTGTACCGTTCGATGACATGGACCAAGCTGAAAGAAAGCGTGTTCCTGACGGCCAAAGCCACCGCAATGGTCTGTTGGTTGTTCGTCGGGTCATGGACGTTTGCGTCGGTGTTTTCCTACCTCGGTGGCCACGACATTATCGCTGATTTTGTTGGCGGGTTGGATATGGAGCCATGGCAGTTCTTGGTCCTTGCACAGCTGATCATCTTCTTGCTGGGCTGGCCGCTGGAATGGTCCGAGATCCTGATCATCTTTGTGCCGATCTTCCTGCCACTTCTCGAAGTGTTCGGTGTGAACCCATATTTCTTTGCGATGCTGATCGCGTTGAACCTGCAAACGTCGTTCCTGACCCCGCCCATGGCCATGTCGGCCTATTATCTAAAAGGGGTGCTCAAGAACCAGATCGAACTGATGGAAATTTTCCGTGGCATTATGCCTTACCTCGGGATTGTGATCCTGACGATGTGCTTGATGTATGCATTCCCCGGTATCGCGCTGTGGTTCCCTGATTACCTCTTTGGGCCATACATCCCGTGATCAAGGACAGCTACACCTTAACAGCATCCGAGGCACTGGCTGCCATTGCCTCAGGTCGTCTTTCGTCGGTCAAACTGGTGAAATCCTGTCTTGCGCGGATTGCTGAAACGGATGGCATGATCAAAGCATGGGCGTTTTTGGACGAAGGCGCAGCACTTGCCCAAGCCGCTGAATGTGACCGCATCCGCATCGCGGGGCTGGCAACGGGCCCGCTGCACGGCATCCCTGTAGCGCTTAAAGACATCATCGACACCGCCAAGATGCCCACGCAGCGCGGCAGTGTGATTTTTGAGGGCCGCCAGACAGACCACGTCGCCCGTCTGGTTGAACTGCTACGCGAGGCGGGGGCGGTGATCATGGGCAAAACCGTGACGACCGAGTTTGCGTTTGTGCATGCCAATGAAACACGCAACCCACACAATCCCGATCACACACCCGGCGGCTCATCGAGTGGGTCCGCCGCAGCTGTGGCTGCAATGCATGTGCCTTTGGCGATTGGGACCCAGACCAACGGATCTGTCATTCGGCCCGCATCTTTTTGCGGTGTCTTCGGGTTCAAACCCACGCGCGGTGTCATTTCGCGCGACGGGATTTTGCAAACGTCTGTGTCGTTGGATCAGGTCGGGTGCTTCGGGCGCTCGCTTGCCGATGTGGCTTTGCTGACGGACGCGATTGGCGGTTATGATCAACGCGACGCCGTCAGCTTTGTGCGGCCACGCCCGAATATGTCGGCAGGCGCTGCGGCAGATGCGCCTGTGACGCCTGCGCTGGCGTGGTTTGATTTGCCGTTCAATGACCGCCTGTCAGACGATGCCTTGGACGGGATTGATGCGGTTATTGAAATACTCGGGCCATCGGTGGAACGCATGGCGGCGGCGGACACACTTTCTGATCTTGTTGCCGTTCAGGCCACCATCCACGAATACGAAATCGCCCAACATCAGGCGGAGGTGTTCGAGACGCATTGGGACCAGATCAGCGACACGTTAAGACCCGTCATCACCCGAGCGCGCATGATCACGAAAACGCAGTACGACGACGCCTTGGCAGTCAAAACGTCTGCCGAAGGGTTTTTCAGAGCCTTCTTTATGGACTACGATGCTATCATCGCACCCTCGGCTGCGGGTGAGGCCCCGACGTTCGGTAATGGTACGGGCGATCCGATCTTTTGCACACTTTGGACGCTGGCGGGATTGCCCTGCATCAGCTTGCCCATGCTGGTCGGGGAAACAGGTCTGCCCATCGGCGTGCAGCTGATTGGACCCGCTGAAAAAGACGACCGGCTGTTGCGCACGGCGCGCTGGCTGCAAACCCATCTTGCTGACACAGTAGAATAACGAAAGGAAAAACCATGTCATACATCACGAAGTTGATAATGGGCCTGTTTGGCACGGCGGGCTTGTGTATTTTTATCGGCGGGCTTTCCCAAAGTATCTCGACCGGATTTGCGGGCTTTGTGGGGGGATCTCCCTTCATGATCATCGCCATCGTTGTTTGCGGTATGGCGGTTTATGATTTCTACGATGAATGTATCCGTAAGAAATGACAAAAAAGCGCCTCTGGATCACCCGCCGCCTGTCTGACGCGACGCTGGAACGTGCCGCGCGCGACTATGAAGTTGTGATCAATCACGATGATACGCCCGGAACCGCCGAGGACATCATCGCCGCAAGTGCGGAGTTTGATGCGATCATCCCGTGCCATTCAGAACACTTCTCGGCCGATGTGGTGGCGCAGCTTGACCCGCGATTGAAGATAGTGGCGAACCATTCTGTTGGCGTGGATCATTGCGATCTGCCGGCCTTGGCCGCACGCGGTATCACAATCACGAACACACCCGATGTGCTGTCTGACGCCACCGCAGAGCTTGCGATGCTTTTGATGTTGGGGGCCGCGCGTCACGCGGTCGCTGGGGATCGACTGGTGCGCACGGGCGGCTGGGACAGTTGGTCGCCCGCTTTTATGGTGGGTAAGCAAGTGACAGGTGCGCGTGTTGGTATCATCGGCATGGGACGTGTCGGGCGCGCGTTTGCCGCCAAGGCACGCGGGTTCGACATGGATGTGCATTACTATAATCGCAGCGAATTGTCGGCGGATCTCGCGCAAGGTGCAACGTATCATGAAACGGTTGAAAGCCTGCTGGGCGTTGCGGATTTCTTGTCCCTGCATTGCCCCGCCACTCCTGAAACAACCAATCTGATGAACACTGAACGGTTTGCGATGCTGCCAGCTGGGGCGGTCGTTGTGAACACCGCACGCGGGGCATTGATCGACGAAGACTCGCTGATGGCGGCGCTTGATCGCGGGCATGTTGCGGCGGCTGGCCTTGATTGTTTCAAGGTTGAACCGGGCGGAAACCCTGCGCTTTCGTCATACGACAATGTCTTCATGCTCCCCCATATCGGGAGCGCAACCCGAACCACGCGCGACGCCATGGGTTTTCGTGCTTTGGACAATCTGGACGCCTTCTTTGCAGGTCAAACGCCGCAGGATCAGCTTTAACAATGATGGATAAATCGATGACAAAACTGACTTTTCTGGGGCTTGGCGTCATGGGCTACCCGATGGCGGGGCATCTTGCCAAGGCGGGCCACGCTGTGACCGTTTACAATCGCACGACTGCAAAGGCGGAAAAATGGGCGGCAGAGCACGGCGGCAGTTTTGGCAAAACACCTGCCCAAGCCGCACAAGGCGCTGAAATGGTGATGGCCTGCGTGGGGAATGATGATGATCTGCGCGCCGTATGTCTTGGCCCTGACGGTGCGTTTGCGACCATGTCAGAAGGCAGTACATTCGTCGATCACACGACCGTTTCTGCCGCAGTCACAGCCGAGCTTTACGCCACCGCCAGAGACCGTGGGATCGCGTTTGTAGATGCACCCGTGTCCGGCGGTCAGGCAGGCGCTGAAAACGGCGCATTGTCGATCATGTGTGGCGGCGATCAGGCCGATTATGACTGGGCCGAACCTGTCATGAACGTCTATTCCAAGCTGTGTCGTCGCATTGGCGACAGTGGCGCAGGTCAGATGACCAAGATGTGCAACCAGATCGCCATCGCGGGTTTGGTCCAAGGGCTGTCCGAAGCCTTGCATTTCGCGTCCAAAGCGGGCCTTGATGGCGCCGCCGTGGTCGAGGTGATCAGCCAAGGCGCTGCCGGGTCCTGGCAAATGTCCAACCGATACGAGTCGATGTTGGCCGATCATTTCGAACATGGTTTCGCGGTGGATTGGATGCGCAAGGACCTTGGCATTTGTCTGTCTACGGCGAACGAAAACGGGGCATCCCTGCCCGTCACTGCACTGGTCGATCAGTTCTATAAGGATGTCCAGAAAATGGGTGGTGGGCGTTGGGATACGTCAGCGCTGTTCAAACGGCTTCAGCAAGCCTAATCCACAACGCAGGTGATCATGACGATCAGCAGGCGATATTACCCTGAATACGGGGGGCACGTCGTTTGCTATGCCTCACAAGCAAAACCCGATCCTTGCTGAATTGCTTGTAACTATCGCTGGTTACACGTCCCAACAATCTGGCACCCTCAATTCCGCGATGGTTCATGAACAAGAACGATCAGGAACGACTTGGGTACTCGAATTCATCACATTGCCAGATATGCTGCAACTGTACAGCAATGCACTGGTCTCGGCGCAATCATTGATCGGGCAGATTATTTCGGTCGGGGTACAGGAGACAGGCGAATAAGGTGTCACAATCTGGGTCGCATCAAACATGACGTTGATTTGACCGCCGCGCGCTGTAGTCTGGGGCAATGATAAAATACGTTTTGATCCTTATGTCGTCAGCCCTGCCTGCACAGGCATCAATCTCGTTCGCGTGCAACGAACTTGACCGTGTATCGCTTTCCGCAGAAGGATCCATGCGACCCGTATACGAAGGACGCGCGCTAAATTTCACGTGGGACGAAAGCGGTTTTTCAGGAGATGGTGTATTCTATCATGATGCGTATTGGATCAACCCATCTGACGATGGAGGGTTTCGGGCATTTGCCGAAAATTCCGACCGCAGCGATTTGTTCAGGTTTGAAAATGGTATTCTTATGCACACGGCAATCGTAAAATACGGGAGAGCGCCGTCTATACAATCGCAGGTGTTTGAATGTGCTGAGGTGACTGAATTCTAATGCAGATTTTGACGTTCGCGCGAATGACCCCCATCGTGGTGGTGTCTAGAAAAAACTATAAGTGTATCAAGCATAAGACTGAATCTGCGTCGTCGGGCGACGTCCGCTTTAGGGAATCCGCACTGCAGTAAACAGCCAATTGGACAAGGTTCAGTATCGGCCGTGTTCATCGGACAAGGGTTTTCACTGCCCGAAAGCGGACTTTGGCTGCGATCCAGCAATCCGGAAGTCTGGGCTCTTTCGAGACCTTCGCTGCATTCTACATGAAGTTCCGGTTTCTCTGTTTTGCGTCTGAGGCGTACCTTGAAGGTCACGACCATCTGAAGTTCTAAAAACGAACTTCTTTTGACGCGTGGAGGTCAGGATCTCGGACCACCAAAGCGGATGGAAACTTTCGAAACAGCGCATAATCTAATGCTCAATGCGTCATCCCCCGGTCCATCTCGACCTCCCGCTCCTCTAGCTCTGTCTCAACCTCACTTCGGCGGCCTTCACTAATTTCAAGCTGGTCTCTAGTTGCGTGCGCAGCCTCCCGTAGTTCGATCCCTCGTTCAGCAAGCCGTGCAACGCAGCCACGGACGCCACTTGCGATTGAATGAGCACCGACACGCAGGCGGCCAATCCATCCATCTGGTTCTGCATCCTCGTCGTCGAGCGTTCCTCTAACCCGTTCAATTCCCGCGCTGAGGTTTCGCAGGCCGTCACCAACCGCTCGACGCAGGCGAGCAAGTCGCGTTCCAAGGCGGTCAGGGGTGTCGTCATCTAATTCTCCTCGATCTTGATGCAGGTCACTGATCTGCCGCCCAGTGTGCAGGTCCTCAGGCGCGTCTTGGTCGGGTCCAGTACCAGCCAAGTCCCGTCCTCTCTGTCGATCCGCGTCAGGCCCAGTTCCGTCATCTCCGAGCTGGCCAGCATCAGCGTCCAAAGCAAGCTCGCGGCCATCATCGAGACGATCCCCACCAAGAACGCCCCCGTGATCAGCCAGGGCGAGATCGTCAGCCAGCTCTTGTTTTGTCGCAGAAAGGTGCGGGTATCGGTCTCGATTGTACGATGCGCGTTGGTCGCAATGGTGCTCAAATCGGTCCTGAAGCTCTCCAGCTGGGATGCCATCGAGGCGGCGTAGTCCTGCCGGATCGTGTCCAGTTCCGCGTTCAGTTTCTCGCTCAGCCGTGTCGGCTTGCCAGTTTTCATGGAAAATATCTCCTTTTAGACGCCAGCGTTCGTCCGTGTCGGGATCGCGGGCGGTCAGGTATGCTTTGCCGACGCGCGGCAGGTCGTAGCCTGCGTCTGTGAGGGCATCGATCATGGTGGCGCGGTCAGTGATCAGGCCGACGCTGATCTGGTCCTGCAGCCACGCATGCAGCTCTTCGCGACCTTGGGCGCGGGTTGGGGTCTCGATGGTGTCGCGAACCTCTTGGGTACGCTCCAGCTCCATCGGATCGGCCCAGCCGTGGCGCTGGTTCATGACATCGCGCAAACTGTCAAAAGCTTTCTCATACCCCGGCGGTGCGATGTTCAGGCTGCGCCCCGAGGTCAGCTCCAAGCGCGGCGTGCAGAAGTGAAGCTCGACGCGGTCTTCGTGGGTATGTCGGACCCAAAGCACTTCATATTGCGTCGGGTCCAGCCCCGCGAAGGCCAGACGCTCAAAATCGTCCATGACCTCGGCCTGCTGTTCCTCGCTCGGGGCGTCGGTGGCGGCAAAGCTGATCACGCCCGCACGGTAGGTCCACTTGTGGCGGCTGGCGTCGATCAGGGCCTCGGTGCGGTCGGGATTGCCGCGCAGGACCTCGGGCAGAGGCTCGCGGATGACGGTCATTGGTTCGCCGTCTGCATCGCGGATCGGGTCGCGGTTGTCGTCATAGGCCAGCACCTTGTCTGCGACGAGGTAGCCGACCGGACCAGCGCCCGCGCCATTGCCGTTGCGGAAGAACTTGATCAGCATCGGCGCGCGGCCTCGACTATCTGGGCAAGCTGGCGCTCGATGGTCAGTAAGCGGCGGGCAACGGTGAGCGCGTCTAGGTCAACGCGGCCCGCTAGCATCGCGCGGTTCAGCCAGCGGGCAATCTGGTTGAGGTTGCCACCAATGCGCCCGACGGCCAGCACCAGCGCCGGATCGACGCGGGGGATGGGTTTGCGACGGCGGGCCTCGGTCAGGCCTAAAGCCTCGCGCAGAAGGGTGGCGGCAGGTAAGCCAGCAGCCTCGGCTTTGGCGCGCAACTGGGCCTTCTCTGCGGCGCTGCACCGGAAGACGAAGGTCTCGGTCAGCGGCTCTTTGGTGCGGAGTTTGCCCGCGCCGGTGGGGTTCGAAGGGGAGGCTTGCCGCCCCTCGCAAGGTCCCGTGTCAGCAGCGCCAGCGTATGACATGGGTCGCCTTGCTGTTTGCTCTTCTGTGGGATCGGTAGCGATCATGATCTGAGGCCTGCGGCTTGGATTTGGGCCTGCGTCACCAGTTTCGAGGCGAGCAAAGCCGTGATTTGTGGGACCGTAATGTGTTTGCACATCGGGCTGCGATCACTGATCCAGAACGCCAATCGTTCATGGTGATCGGCTTGCAGAGTTGCTGTCTTTTCGCGGTCTGCCGCTTGCTTCTCGACATAGGCCTGCCACCGCCGCGACTGGAACCAGTTGTCGGAAAAGCAGACCTTGGAGCGGGTGAAACCTGCGCTGTCGGTGGCGTAGGCTTGGACGGCCTGCAGCAAGTCCTCTTGCCTGATCCCTTCCTTCTTGGCCTCTTCGATCTGGGCTAGGCAGGCCGCTTTGCCACGTACCCTGTCCGGTGGATACGCCGCCAGAATCTTCTCAGCTTCATCATCCACCGCCGCCTCGCGCCTGCGCGTAGGTGGTTCTTTCACAGGTTCAATGGTAAGGTTCGTGTCCCGATTTGGGACTACCCCCGTCTCACTGGTGAGACTCTTCCCACGCGTCTTTGAGACGTTTCCCCCCGTCTCATTTTGAGACGAAACCCCATTAGGACCGCTCCCCCAACCCTTAGCGCGAGAACTGGGACCAAGGGTGATGTCGAGGTGCAGTTCATACTGATTGGACCCGCGCCCACCATCGCCATCACCACGGGCATGGCGCGTAACGAGGCCAGATTGCTCCAAGGTCGTCATATGCCGGAATAGAGTGGCGCGGCCCATCTCGCATTCATCCGCCAACCGCTTGGCGCTTGGATTGCACTGGCCGGTTTCTTTGTTGTGGAAGTCTGCCAACTGGATCAGCACGATTTTGGCGGCGGGCTTCAAGCCTTTGACATTCGCAGCCCATATCAACGCCATGCCACTCATGACGCCACCTGACATGCCAGAAATAGGCTGATTGCATGAAGCCTGCCACCCGATTCTGCGGCTCGGTGTTGTGGAACAAAACCAGATTTCCTTGTGTCAGATTTGTGCCAATTGGAAACATGCGTTCCTGCATCGTTCTGCAAAAGGCTACATTTACTCGCATAACAAGTACCTTTGTCTATTGCTGTTTTTACTGGGGGTCCGTATGTCCGGCGGTGGGACACCCTTCCCCAACGAAGGGCGCTTATCTGTGAGGATACCAGTGATGGTTATGACGACTTCGGCAACGCGCGATATTGCGCGCAAACCACAAATGCGGCCGGCAAATCCGCGTTTTTCTTCTGGCCCTTGTGCCAAACCCCCCGTCTGGAAACTTGAAGCACTTAGCGATGCCCCCTTGGGTCGGTCGCACCGTGCTGCTGTTGGCAAGTCAAAGCTTGCCGAAGCAATCGACCTTACGCGCGAAATTCTGGGCGTACCTGCGGATTACCGCATCGGTATCGTGCCTGCCTCTGACACTGGCGCATATGAGATGGCGATGTGGTCACTCTTGGGCGAACGCCCTGCGCAGATGGTTGCATGGGAAAGCTTTGGCGCTGGCTGGGTCACGGATGTGGTCAAACAGTTAAAGATCGACGCGACCGTCCACACTGCAGAATACGGCGAGATCGTCGATATGGCCGCGCTGAATTACGACAACGACGTTTGCTTTACATGGAACGGCACAACCTCTGGTGTACGTGTTGTGTCTGGCGATGTGATCCCCGCGGACCGCGCCGGTCTGACGTTATGCGATGCGACGTCTGCTGCGTTTGCCCAAGACCTGCCTTGGGACAAACTGGATGTCACAACATTCAGCTGGCAAAAAGTGATGGGCGGCGAAGCGGCCCACGGCATGCTGATCCTGTCGCCTCGCGCTGTCGAACGCCTTGAAAGCTATACCCCTGCGTGGCCTCTGCCCAAGATTTTCCGCATGACAAAAGGCGGTAAAATGATCGAAGGCATTTTCAAAGGCGAGACGATCAACACACCTTCTATGCTCGCGGTCGAAGACTATCTGGTTGCCCTGAAATGGGGACGTTCCATCGGCGGCTTGGACGCACTGATGCACCGTGCCAATGCCAACGCGCAGGCAATCTGGAACTTCTGCGCAGCCAAACCTTGGATTGCAAATCTTGCGGTTGATCCGGCGACGCGTTCCAACACATCTGTGTGCCTCAAGTTCACCGATGAGCGGATCACCGACGGTGCAGCTTTCGCCAAAGCGGTCGCCAAGCGACTTGAGGCCGAAAATATCGCACTTGATATCGGCGCTTATCGTGATGCCCCTGCGGGTTTGCGGATATGGTGTGGCGCGACGGTCGAAACCTCTGACATCGAGGCGATGCTGCCTTGGTTGGAATGGGCGTTCGAGACCGAGATCGCTGCAACTGCTTAAATAATTTTCAATTTTATTGCGGTTTAACAGCCGTTCCAAAGGACATGTAAAATGGCTCCTCGCGTACTTATTTCTGATAAACTTTCCCCTGCGGCTGTGCAGATCTTCAAAGATCGCGGCATTGACGTGGATTTCCAGCCCGATCTGGGCAAAGACAAAGACAAGCTGCTTGAAATCATCGGCCAGTATGATGGTTTGGCGATCCGGTCGGCAACCAAAGCGACAGAAAAGATTATCGAAGCCGCGACCAACCTCAAGGTCATTGGCCGTGCCGGTATCGGTGTGGACAACGTTGATATTCAGGCCGCTTCGAAAAAGGGTATCATCGTGATGAACACGCCCTTCGGCAATTCGATCACGACTGCCGAACATGCGATTTCGCTAATGATGGCCGTCGCCCGCCAAATCCCGGAGGCGAACGCGTCAACGCATGCCGGCAAATGGGAAAAATCCCGCTTTATGGGTGTGGAACTGACGGGTAAGACACTTGGTGTCATCGGTGCAGGTAACATCGGGTCGATCGTAATTGACCGCGCCCAAGGGTTGCGGATGAAGGTCGTGGCCTATGATCCGTTCCTGTCCGAAGAACGCGCCACTGATATCGGCGTCGAAAAAGTGGAACTGGACGAACTGCTTGCCCGCGCTGATTTCATCACCATGCACGTGCCATTGACGGATCAGACCAAGAATATCCTGTCCAAAGAAAACATCGCCAAACTGAAAAAAGGTGTGCGGATCGTAAACTGCGCGCGCGGTGGTCTGGTCGACGAGGATGCATTGGCCGAAGCGCTCAAGGACGGACATGTTGCGGGCGCGGCTTTCGACGTTTTCGCAGTCGAGCCTGCAACAGCCAGCCCGCTGTTCAACCTGCCAAACGTGGTCGTCACCCCGCATTTGGGTGCAGCCACGACAGAGGCCCAAGAAAACGTGGCATTGCAAGTTGCCGAACAGATGTCGGATTATCTGCTGACAGGTGCCGTGCAAAACGCGCTGAACATGCCGTCCGTGACTGCAGAAGAAGCCAAGATCATGGGCCCTTGGATCAAGCTGTCGGGCCATTTGGGCAACTTTACCGGCCAGATGACAGACGAGCCTATCACGGCGATCAACATCTTGTTTGACGGCGAAGCCAGCGAGATGAATCTCAAGGCACTGACAGCCGCGACCATCGCGGGCATCATGACCAAAGCAAACCCTGACACCAACATGGTCAGCGCGCCTGTCATCGCCAAGGAACGTGGCATCAAAGTGTCGACCACAAAGCAAGACAAGTCCGGCACATTTGACGGCTATGTCAAAGTCACCGTGGTAACCGATAAACGCGAACGTTCCGTCGCGGGTACCGTGTTTAGTGACGGCAAGCCGCGCTTTATCCAGATCAAAGGCATTAACATCGATGCCGAGATTGGCGAACACATGGTTTATACGACGAACGAAGACGTGCCCGGGATCATCGGCGCGTTGGGGACAACAATGGGTGCCAACGACGTCAACATCGCGAACTTTACGCTGGGCCGTTCTGCGGCAAAAGGCGAAGCGATCGCGCTACTTTATGTCGACGAGCCAGTGCCCGCGACAGCCCTTAAAGCGCTGGAAGATACCGGACTATTCCAGCAGGTTAAACCACTGAAATTCAACGTTTAATCTCGCCGAATGACACCTGTCACCGCAGCCGCTCCGATTGCGGTGACAATCCAGCCAAATATGATGAGCCACCAACGCGCACCCCACAACCACCAGCCCCACGGGCCACGCGTAGTGGACGGTGCCCAAGCGGCCTCTTGCCCTAATGCCACGATCGGCACGACCAAATCGACAGCATAAGACACGGCATTGAACGTTTCATAATCGCGTCCAGCCGTAAGGGTCGGCGTGCCGTCTGGGGCCAGCATATATTTGTCTGACCACACTTTGGCAGGGTTCGCGATACGCGGGTCCGTCGCGAGTGTTTGCCAGCTCTGCGACATCAATACCGGGCCAGCTGTGGGTGCAAAATCGCCATCTTCCCATGCATTATGCGCCAGAACCCAGCCAACAAAGACCAGCGCCAGCAACATGTAGAAACTCCGCTCTGGCTTGTGTCCATACCCCACGACCACCCCGAAAATCCGGTCGGCAATCAGGCTGCCCGCATTGCGCCACCAAACCCGCAGATTGTGCCAGTGCTGTTCGCCACGGAATTGTTGTTGGGCGTAGGCAAGCGTTTGCGCACCAACGCCCAGATCGCTGCCATCGCACGGGTGCAGCAAGATCAGACGTGCCAAATCTGGGTCACTCGGTCGCCGTTTTTGCAAGGCTTCAATCGCTTTGGCGCGCGCACCGTTCGGCATTTGGCTGGCATTCAGCAAGTCTTGCCGCCACGCTGCTTCACCTCGCCAACGAGTTCTTGATGCTTTGCGCTGCTCTTTTTCTTTGGCGACCATGATCGCCCGTGCGTCAGAACGGTGACCTGTATCGCGCAGCAATTTGGCAAGTTGTTCATATGGCTGCGGGTAGAATTCGCGCCGCGACACTGCGCCCATTTTCAGCCATGCCAGACGATCCGGCACACTAATTCCGCCGTGCAGCACATCGTAAATGAACCCGCTAAGGTATAGACCATCGCATTTGGCCCAGCTTTCGGGATCATCCCACAGATCACCGACATGCGCCGAGGTCAGGTCAACGGCGCCTACGACTTCGCGTAAATTGCACCAGATGAAACCTTCACGTACCATCAGTCGTTGCGCATTCAGAGCCTCGCCTTGGCCAGCACGCAAGGTCGCATGACTGAAATCAAGAACACCGTCGACGGAAGCCCCCATAAAACTAACCTCGCCGTCGGCCTGCGCATAGCGCATGAACACATCGCCGTGCACCTGGGCGCTTTGAGCGTTAAACGCGTGCCCTTCGGGGTTATGAAATGCAGTCCCAATCGCCACAAGTTGACCGCCGATCTGGGCACCCAAAAGGCTGACTTGACCGCTGGCTGTGGTCCCTTCAAGCAAGACACTGCTGGCAACCTTCATCCCTTGTGCCTTGAACGCTGACCCATCGACGTTGCGCAAAATCGCTTGTGTGCACGACAGGTGCCCTTTGATGTCACTTCCTGATAGAGATACTTTGCCGTCTATCTTGCTTCCGTTCAGGGTCAGATTACCCGCGATTTGTATGCGTGCCGCGTTGATTCCATCTGCCAGCATGCAGCCCACAATCGCCAATCCGTCGGCCTGCAATTGCACCATCTGTGCGCGCGCGGCCAGATGGCAGTTGAAGAGATCTATCGGACCGCGCGCATGGGTAAAACTAAGATCTAGCGTGCCTGAAATCCACGCACCGTTGACCGTGATACCAGAAGGTTGCGTGCGAAAATCCTTGCAGCCACCCAAGATCAGATAACGCAGCAATTGCGCGCGGATCAAAACGCGCGGGTCTCTTAAAT
>NZ_JAFMHR010000214.1 GCF_017854415.1 Yoonia sp.
ATGGCACCAGTGTTGTATGGGATTTCTGGCGTCACCAGTACGATTTTGAGGCTCGATTCAGACATATTGGCAGGCTTTCTTGGTCGAAGTAGGGGGCAGACCCATGAAAAAGGGCCGCGCGATCTCTCGCACGGCCCCTCTAAATTGTTGATAATGCTTAATTAAGCTTCGTCACGCATTGCGTCTTCGTCAACAGCACCGCCCAAATCGTCGAACAGCTCCTGAATTTCGAATTCTGCTTCTGCTTCTGCTTCTGCAGCCAATTCAGCAACAGATTTACCAGCAGCTTGAAGCTCAGCTTCTTCAACCGAACGTGCAACGTTCATGTTGATGGAAACAGTGACTTCTGGGTGCAGAACGACGTTCACTTCGTGCAAGCCAAGGTCTTTGATTGTGTGGTGAAGCACGATCTGACCTTTGTTGACAGTAAAGCCAGCAGCAGTTGCCGCATCAGCCGCGTCACGTGTTGTAACGGAACCGTAAAGTGCACCAGAATCAGAGGCAGAGCGGATAACGATGAATGTTTCACCGTCGAGCTTTTCGCCCAATGCTTCTGCTTCTTTTTTGGTCTCGAGGTTGCGTGCTTCCATCTGTGCCTTTTCAGCTTCAAAGCGTGCGATGTTCGCAGCGTTGACGCGCAGGGCTTTGCCCTGTGGCAGCAGATAGTTACGTGCGTAACCCTCTTTAACTTTTACGACTTCGCCCATTTGGCCAAGCTTTGCGACGCGCTCAAGTAGAATGATATCCATGATCTGATCCTTACTTTACAGCGTATGGCAGCAGGGCGAGGAAGCGAGCACGCTTGATCGCACGAGCGAGAGCGCGCTGGTTCTTAGCACCAACAGCAGTGATACGGGCAGGTACAATCTTACCGCGCTCAGAAACGTAGCGCTGGAGAAGACGTGTATCTTTATAGTCGATCTTTGGGGCGCCTTCGCCATCAAATGGATCGGACTTGCGACGGCGGAAAAATGGTTTAGTAGCCATGATTTACAATCCTATCTAAATTAACGGCGTTCGCGGCGTTCGCCACGATCTGGACGGTCACCACGGTCGCCGCGCTCTTCGCGCTTCTGCATCTGGACAGATGGACCATCTTCATGTGCGTCAACTTTGATTGTCAGAACGCGCATTACGTCGTCATGCAACGCCATCAGACGCTCCATTTCCTGAATAGCAGCCGAAGGTGCATCAGTACGCAAGAAGGCATAGTGGCCTTTGCGGTTCTTGTTGATTTTGTAGGCCATTGTTTTGACGCCCCAATACTCGTGCTCGACGAGTTTGCCGCCGTTGTCAGCGAGGACCGTGCCAAAATGTTCGATAAGGCCTTCAGCTTGCGTGTTGGACAAGTCCTGACGCGCAATCATAACATGCTCATATAGCGGCATGTGTGCTCCATTCATGTTCTCAGCGCATTTCATAGGGCAGGGATATGACTTGCCGTCCCCACCCACGAGAGACTACGCGGTTAAATCTTTACGGCAAGATGGGGCCTTATACATCCATAGGCCTGTGAAGCAAGGGGCAAACGACCATTTCCAAGCGCTTTAACCGAGGTCCTTCAGAAGGGGAAATTCATATTGGTTAACGTAACCTTAAGGTTGTCATGGGGCCGCCGCAATCTCGCCCAGATTAACGGTCAACTTGGCCTCACTTAAGGCAAAGGGAATGCACATGACTGATATTTCAGGTTTTCAAGGGCGTACCGTACCAGTTTCTCAAGGTTTCAACGACATAGCAGACCAATTATTGACTGAAACCTACTGGTGTTTCACCGTCAAGAACACGCAACGCGCGTCATCAATCGTGCAACTGTCACAAGCCGTATCGGCTGTGATGGGTGCTGGGTTCGCAGCGGCCACTCTCGGACTGTGGATTGTTCCATCGGTGGCGTTTCAAACGGATTCTGCGCTCATTCGGGCAGGGGCCAGCGTTTTCTTCGTCATCTTCAGCTTCTTCTTCATCTCCTACGCAAATCGGGGCACTGTTTCTGAGTTGCAAATTGATCTGTCGCTTGGCGAAGTACGCGAAGTTTTGCGACATCGCAGCGGGAGTTCAAGCTTGCTGGCGCATTACGGTTTTGATGCCTTCACCGGGTTAAGTATCGATCGGTCCAGCGGCAGCCCGCTGCAAGTCAAATTGATCTTGCACCACCAAGATGAAGCGCATGATCTTGTCGTCGCAACAGGGAACGAGCCTCAGATTGGCAAGCTATTCGGGCGGCTAGAGCGTGACCTGCTGCGGAGCGAAGGATCGCGACCCCTTGCTGCGGTTTCGCCGAAGCCCTTAACTTAACCGGTTCCTGCGCGAACAGGACCTGTTCGCAAATGCGCAATTGCTCTGAATTTGGTGATGGCCCACATTGCGTCATCACCAATCAGGAGTGCATAACATGTACAAATCAATCTCTGCCGCGGCCCTTCTGGCCGTTCTTTCGACTTCCGCAATTGCCGCACCAGAAGCCTACACACTGGACGCAAGCCACAGCCAGATCGTATTTAACTACAATCACTTGGGTTATTCTACAAGCTACGGCATGTTCTCTGGTTTCAACGGCGAAATCCAATTCGACCAAGAAGATCCAGCTGCATCCTCGGTCACTGTTTCCTTCCCTGTGAAAACCATGCTGACAGGCTGGCAAGAGCGTTTCGATCACTTCATGTCGCCCGACTTTTTTGACGCGACAGACGAAGAGATGGTCACATTCACCTCGACATCTATCGAGGTCACAGGCGAAGGCACTGCATTGATCACTGGCGATCTGACGTTGAACGACGTGACAAAATCTGTCATGCTTGATGCGAAACTGAACCAAGTAGGCGACCACCCGATGGCTGGCAAACCTTGGGCTGGCTTTGACGCGACAACAACATTGCTGCGCTCTGACTATAA
>NZ_JAFMHR010000215.1 GCF_017854415.1 Yoonia sp.
GACTGCCCTGACCCGTCAGATGATCTGCGCCACGATGAAACGACATGTGAGGTTTAGCAGCATCTTGCGGCAGATGGTTTGCACGCGGACAGCCCAATTGGTGTAAAAGATTCTCACCTTTTTGAACAAACGATCAACATGACACGTGCAGATCTGATGAGTGATGCTCGCCGGCGCATCGTTGCGCGCGACTTTCGTGAAATTACAGGGCGTGACGATATTTCGGCTATGGAAATCGCGACACTGATGAACCTACTGATAAAGGGAAAGGCCGCTGCCTGGAGCCGTCATAAAAATGTATATGTCCACCCCGTAGCCTCTGAGAAACTCCACCGTAGTCGCCATCGCGAAACTCCTGCACCGATCTCCATCGGACACGGCATCGCAGGTCAGACAATCAAACAAAAGGTGAGGGCCAGCGACCGCTTACGAAAAGGTCGCTGTCACCCAAAATTCACATCAAAATCTGAACACCGTTTTCCAAAATCATTTGACAAACTTAACCGATGAACATTCAGCCTGAAGATCGCCGCAATCAACGAAAGCGCCAAGAGCGTGCTGCATTCAAATTGAATGCAAGATTGTAGATTGAGGTCCATTCACGGCCGAGGACACGCCGTCGCTATCGGCCCAAAGCCGCCGTCCAGCGAGAGCTCAAGATGCTGCGATTGCATTCCGCATTGCTGCCCTTCGTACAACGCGCAGCATTTCAGCTCATCGTACCAGCCACCTTACTTTCGGTATTCTTGTAGACCTAGCTCAACCCACATCCAGCCAAAATCGTATTCTTCGATTGCGTCATTGCGATGCTTAGCGCTGTTGTTCTCTAGTGTCTTTAGCCAGTCGACCACCTTCGCACGGCCTGCTTTACTCCGCACTGCTTGGGACGGTGATTTACCGCCAAGCGCTGGTATCGGCGCATCAAGCGTTTCGCGATAGTGCTGGTCCATGTGTTCATGAACTATTTGCCGAGCGATCTCTGGTGGAATTTCGTCAACATCCTCCAAGTCTAATTCATCTTGCTCTTCAGCCATCATTTGTTCGACTGTGCGGATCGTGGTTAGAGGCTGCTTTAAGTGTTGACCCGCTGCCTTCATCACTAATTTGCGCACTCTGTCAGCGCGAGCGGATGAGTTCACATTAATAAGTAGCGATTTACCTTTGAGTTCCAGATGACCTAGCACAGTGCGACCGTCGGTCTTTGAATCCAACACTAGACCATCGCTCTCCCTTGAGACCTTGCCACCGTGTGGCGCAATCCAAGTCCAACAACGTGCTCCATCAGCGGCAAAGCCATTGACCTGGTTCAGGCAAACAGAAACGTCTTTCTGCCTGACGTCTGTCTCAAATGGAAATCTCAGATCATGAAACATAATGTCTTCACCATCTGCATTGGTGAATTCGGGCAATTCCTCCGAAAGCGCCGGAGGAAGGGTGGCAAAGAGCCAAGCGCAGGTGATGATCGGCGCGCATTTCAAGAGCTGGTTTGTCGTGAGTGATAGCTCATCGTCTTTACCGACGTTCAATACGGTGGACAAACCATCAAACAAGAACGCAACGGCCTCTTTAGAAAAAGCCAATAGCGCACCCGAAATCACATGGGCGTCGTTTTCGGCAATGACACGAACGGCAATCCGATCCCACTGCTTCAATGACTGCGTTGCCGATCCTTCAAGCACCGTGACTGGCTTTGCGTCTCCAAGCAGATCCTTAAGCATCATGGACGTTCCGGGCTTAACCTCACTGACTTCGTAAAGGCTGACTGGTGTATCTCGCAGAGCTACGAAATACTCACGATTGGCAGCTGGTTCGTTCCATCCGCGTCGCTTGAGGTAAAGGTCGACAATGTTGCCGTCTTCGTACTGGCGGCTGAGGAAATCTTCGAAACCACATCCCCATAAAACGCCGGGCCAAGGCTCTCCCAACACTTCGGGCAGGTCATCATAGTCAAGGTCAAATTCTTCAAGAGCTGGCATCAAGTGCTCTGCCACAACGTCCTGCAAGCGTCCAAACCAAAGATCATCCTGACTGATGAAAGTAAGTAAATCCGAGATGTCATTGCGCACGCCAGTTCTCCAATTCTTAGCAGCATTCAGCGCAATTCATAGTCAAGTTGCGAACCGTTGTCAGCACCTGGGTGCCGTTGATTTGAGAAAATGATAATCCAAATCGGCCCAAAGCAGCCCCTGATATCTTAGGCTATTTGCTGCATTGAAGCTTGACGAAACCCACATTGCTGGCGTTCCCTGTGACTATGAAGATCAATGAGAACAGTGTTGACGACGCGGTTCTGGCGCTGCTCTGGCTGACGCTCCACGACGGGCACCGCGCCTGGAAGGGCCATGACTGGGACGTGCTCGGTCGGCTGCACGAAAAGGGACTCATTCTGGATCCGGTCGGCAAAGCAAAGTCGGTGGCGCTGACAAAGGACGGCTTGCGCCGGTCAGAAGAACTGTTCAAAGCCCTTTTCACCAATGCGCCAAAGACTTGACTGAACGAATTGCTGTCTCAGGTCAGGACGGCCCATTCCTGCCGTTGGTGATGAGCTGCTATCGCTGCGGTGCGGACCGTCGAAGGAGACATTCGCTGCACCAGCGCAATCTCAATGGTCGCACATGTCCGCCTCGCTGGACAAAGTTGACTTTCAACCGATGTCCAAATCTGTACTAATACTCACATATACGGAGTCCGGCGAAATATGGTTATAACTGAGGAACTCGCTCCAGGGGCTTTGGGAGAGATCGTCACTTTGCACAGCAAATTCTACGCGGTGCATTGGGGGTTCGGTCTCTTCTTTGAGACCAAAGTCGCTCGAGAGCTTGCGGACTTCGCAGACAGAGCCGCCGAGAACGATCTGATTTTG
>NZ_JAFMHR010000077.1 GCF_017854415.1 Yoonia sp.
ACAAGATCAACACGGTTTTCCGGCAATCGGATGATGCGTGGCGTGATCGAGGCGTTGATGCGGCCTTGACGGGCATAGGCACCAATCATCGCAGCGGTGTCTGCTTCGGCCTGCTCGGGCGTAAAGACGCGGCGCGGCTGTGACTGGACGAACGACAGTAAAACCGCATCATCAATGCGGCTGTTTCCTTCGATATTGATCCGGTTAATCGTAGGGTTTTCCACGACACGGATCAAAAGACGGCTGCCTTGGGGGATCAGTTCAACAGTTTCAAACAGGCCAGAGTTGCGAATTTCCTGACCTGCCGCGTTCAATTCTGAAGTTGAAAGTCCAACGCCGGGGGCAAGTCCCGCAACTGATAAGATGGTGCCGTCTTCGACACGTTGGTTTCCTTCGATGACAAAACTACTGAAGGCAAAGGTTTGTGCCTGCGCAGCGCCGGCCGCCAGACCCAACAAACAAAGGGCGACCCATAAGGTCCGCGCCGCTGCCAAAGTATGCGCCAATACGCGCCCAACAGTTGTGTTCATTTTGATCGCCCGTGCCATGATACCAGTTACTTTCGACCTACCGACAATCGGGCAGGATGTCAAAACGCCAAAAGGCCAAAAACGCGGGTCACGTGCGAATATGCGTTATGGGCACAAGATCGTATCGTTGAGGATCGTGAACGTCATCAGCGACAGGATCAAACCCAAGCCCACGAACATGAACACTTGCACCGCACGTTCGTTTGGCTTGCGGCGCGTAACAGCCTCGTAGGCATAAAAAACAAGGTGCCCACCGTCAAGAACGGGGATCGGGAACAGGTTGATCAAGCCGACGGCCGCGGACAAAGCACCAATAAACCAGATAAAGCTTTGTGCGCCCTGCTCTGCCATTGATCCGCTGGTTTCTGCAATGCCCACCGGTCCGGATAAATTGCAGGTCGAGATTTGGCCGAACAGAATATGCTGCATTGCCGACAACGAGGTCGTGACAGTATTCCAAAGCCCCCGCGCGCCCATCTGCGTGGCCTCCCAAGGACTGACGGCAACAGTGCGTTCGTTAAAGAAAATCGTGCCTGAAATGCCGATTAACCAGCGCGTTTCAAAACCGCCTTCTGCCATCGGCATATCCACACGACGCGGCGCAATCGTCTTTTGCAACGTCTCGCCATCGCGCCAAACCTCAAATTCGAGCGGCGCACCATCGGCTGCCAAAACAAGCTCTTGGACTTGGGAGAACGCGAATACTGGCGCACCATCAATGGCGGTGATCACATCGTTGATCTTGATATCCGCGTCATCCGCTGCCGAACGCGGACTAACGCTTAATACAGCAGTCGGGAAATAATATGGACCTTCGACATCGATGATGTCACCATCGCGCGACACCGTGTATGACATACGCTCGATCAGCGGCAGTTGATCGGTGATACTAACGGTGCCTTCAACTTCATCAAATCGCACACCTTCGACGGCAATCATCACATCGCCCGCACGCAAATCACTGCTAAAGCTGGGCGGTAACGGACGCATTTCGCCAAAGGTCAGCGGGTCTGCGGACCGGCCCTGATACATGATCGAGCCTGCAAATATCGCAATTGCCAAGACAAAGTTAAACACCGGACCCGCCGCGACAGTTGCCGTGCGCGCCCACAGTGGCGCACCCATCATTGTGCGGCGCAAATCGGCGTCTGACACTGTTCCGTCACTACCAACACTGGCTGCGTTCGCATCCCCCATAAAACGGACGAAACCACCCAAAGGCAGCGCCGCAATCTGCCAAACCGTGCCACGCTTATCAGTGCGCCGAAAAATCACCGGCCCAAAACCAAGCGAAAACACCTCTGCATGGATGCCACACCAGCGGCCTACAATATAATGGCCATATTCATGGATCGCGACGATGATCGACAACGCGACCACAAAGGCCGCAATCATAAAGGCGAAGTTCCCGAACATCGGTACAAATTGCATCAGATCCAAAACGTCATCCTAATTGGTTAATTGCTTCGCCCGCGTAGATACGCGCAAGGCGGTCGGTCTCTAGAACATTATCTAGGGTGATAGCCGCATTTTGCAGCTCACCACCTGATAACATTTTGTCCAACGTCGCGGAAACAACCGCTGACATATCCAAAAATCCGATGTCACCTGCAATAAATCCGTCCAGCGCGCGTTCTTTGGCAGCATTAAACACAGCACCCGATAGCCCACCCTGATCCATCACCCGCTTGGCAATGCCAAGTGCGGGATAACGCGCTTCATCCGGTGCTTCGAACGTTAGGGTGCCAATTTTGGCGAGATCAAGCCGTTCCACAGGCAAATGCCGCCTTTCGGGCCAATGCAGGGCATACCCAATCGCGTGGCGCATATCAGGGGGACCCACATGCGCCATCAACGCACCGTCATGGAAACCAACCATCGCATGAATCAAACTTTCGCGGTGCACCAACACTTCGATCATATCGGGTGAGACGTTAAAAAACTCTTTCGTCTCAATCAATTCCATCGCTTTGTTGAACATCGACGCGCTATCGATTGTAATGCGCTGGCCCATATCCCAGTTGGGGTGGCTGGACGCTTGCGCCAAAGTTGCAGTTGCCAGTTTTGCTATTGGCCAGTCGCGAAATGCACCACCAGAAGCCGTGATAATCACCCGTTCAACCGCCGCCATATGTTCACCAACCAGGGCCTGAAACACCGCTGAATGTTCGCTATCGACAGGCAAAACCGTGGCACCATGCGCCTTGGCGCGGCCAAGCAACAACGGACCTGCGGTCACCAGAGATTCCTTATTAGCCAAAGCCAAAGTCGTGCCGTGCGACAATGCCTCAAGCCCCGGAACCAATCCTGCGGCACCAACAATCGCAGAAAGTGCCCAATCAACGGGGCGCGCAGCCGCCTGTGCAATCGCGGCATCACCTGCGGCGACTTCCACCTCGGTATCAGCCAGCAAGTCCTTTAATTCATTGTAACATTCAGGATAGCAAGTAACCGCCAGATCAGCCCGCAACGCCCGCGCATCTTGGGCCAATTGGGCAACATTGCGCCCACCAGTCAGCGCCACGACATCATAGTCCGCAGGCGCCCGCGCAATCAGATCCAGCGCGCTTTGACCGACCGATCCCGTAGCTCCGAAAACCGAAATCCGCCTCAAAAGACGACCCCGGGGACGTCTACAATATCTGCCACAATGATCAAAAACAGCGATGCGCCCAAAAGCGCGTCAAAACGGTCAAACAATCCACCATGTCCGGGGATCAGCGTCGAGCTGTCCTTAACACCCATACGCCGCTTCAGTGCGCTTTCGGCGATATCACCCATTTGTCCGGCAAAGCTAAGCACCATAGAAATCGCAATGATCCAAAGGCCCGCATCGGTGAAAAGCATGAAAATGAAACCGACCAAAGCCGCCCCGATCCATCCGGCAATTGTGCCGCTCCAGGTTTTCTTGGGGCTTATCTTGGGCCAAAATTTCGGACCGCCGAATGATTTGCCTGCGAAATAGCCAAATATATCGGTCACAATCACGACCGACATCAGCCATAGAATCCAGGTAAAGCCATAGTCATCGCGAAAATGCACCAATCCCCAACCGGCCAGTTGAATGCCCAATGCAAAGATAAAGAACGTCTTGATTTCGGTCTTGAGCTGGGTCGCACCAATCACAGGCACAACCAAGAACAACAACATGCCCAACAATGTACCTTCGGCCAATTGGCCCGACATCACCGATGCAACAAGGGCGGCCAAAAGCATCCCCTTTGTCGGCTCATCTGCGCGGATCATCATCCACAATTCCCAGACCATCACTGCGGTGACAAACACCACAAGCATCTGAAACCAAACCCCACCCAAAATCACGCCAACGGCGCCAACGGCCACCATCGCCGCGCTGGATATCAGGCGAACGGTCAAGTCATCCCATTTTGCAGGGGGCAGCGTCGATTGTGTCATTTAGGCCCTCACCGCACCGAACCGACGGTCGCGTTTACCATAGCTTTTCAATACTTTGGCAAACTCGGCTGCCGTAAAATCAGGCCAAAGCGTATCGACGAATTCATATTCAGCGTAGGCCGATTGCCACAATAAAAAATTTGAAATGCGGGCTTCGCCGCTGGTCCGAATAACGAGATCGGGATCAGGCAAAACATGCGTATCTAGAAAACTCGCAAGCTTTTCGGCGTCGACATCTTGGTGGTCCAAACGACCCTGCGCGACCTCAAAGGCCAACCGCTGGGCTGCGCGGGTGACTTCGTCACGCCCGCCATAATTCAGAGCAACGGTCAAATGAACCAGATCATTTTCTGCAGTGCGCAACTCCAGTTCATCCATCAGGTTGACCAGCTTGTCGTCCAACCGCACCCGATCACCGATAAATCGGACACAAACGCCACTTGAAAAAAGTTCATTGGCTTCGCGCTCAAGATACCGGCGGAACAGGCTCATAAGCCCTGCAACTTCGATCTGCGTTCGTTTCCAGTTCTCGGTAGAAAAAGCAAATATTGTCAGGTACTTGACCCCAAGATCTGGGCAAGCGGCTACAATTTCGCGCACACGTTTTGCGCCGGCATGATGTCCAAACAATCGCGGGCGCCCACGCTGCTGTGCCCATCGGCCATTGCCATCCATAATGATAGCGACATGAGCAGGGGCAGTTTTGGCGTCGGCGTCCTTGGGCATTTTTGCCCCTTTTCTGCTCGGGTTGAGTGGATCAGACCTGCATGATCTCGGCTTGTTTCGTCTCGACGGTTTCATCGACAAGTTTGATATGTGCGTCAGTCACTTCTTGCACGGCGGCTTCCCAGAACTTCTGGTCATCCTCACCCAAGCCGTCAGCTTTGGCTTTCTTAATCTGGTCCATCCCGTCGCGGCGCAGGTTGCGGATCGAAACACGGGCACTCTCGCCGTAGTTCCCGGCGACCTTGGTCAATTCCCGGCGACGTTCTTCGTTCAGCTCCGGGATCGGCAGCATAATGATCGTGCCATTAAGCTGAGGATTGATCCCCAAGCCGCTTTCACGTATCGCTTTTTCGACCTTACCGACAAGTCCCTTGTCCCAAACATTGATCGTCACCATGCGCGGCTCGGGTACGTTTACAGTGCCCACTTGGTTGATCGGCGTCATAGAGCCATAGGCGTCCACCATCACCGGCTCCAACATCGAACCAGAGGCGCGGCCGGTGCGCAATGAAGCAAGTTCGACGCGCAAGTTTGCAATCGCACCCTCCATGCGGCGGGTCAGATCATCGGTATCAAGTTCAAAATCGTCAGCCATTGTTCTTCGGTCTTCCTCATCTCGGCCTTACGGCACGTCATTTTCTTTGTTTTAGGCCAAAGGGATGCACTTGTATAGCCAGCACCCCGACCGCCTTCTTCTGTTCTCAAATACCTCGGGGAGTTTGAGGGGCAGCGCCCCTCATACCTTCAGCTTAATCTTTCACGACCGTATACGTGCCCTCGCCCGCTAAAATGCCGCGAAATCCGCCCTCGTGATCTAGCGAAAACACAATGATCGGCAGATCATTGTCGCGGGCCAATGCAATCGCACTGGCATCCATCACGCCAAGATGCTTTTGCAAAACCTCGTCATAGCTAACCTGATCGTAGCGGACCGCGTCCGCATGTTTTGCAGGGTCCTTGTCATAAACGCCATCAACCTTGGTGCCTTTGAAAATCGCCTCGCAGGCCATTTCATTGGCGCGCAGCGTCGCGGCCGTATCGGTTGTAAAGTAAGGGTTGCCCGTGCCTGCTGCGAAAATACAAACGCGCTTTTTCTCAAGGTGACGGACAGCACGGCGGCGAATATAGGGTTCGGCGACTTCATTCATGGTAATTGCGGAAATCACGCGGGTATGGATATTCAATTCTTCCAGCGCAGATTGCATCGCCAATGCGTTCATGACTGTCGCCAGCATGCCCATGTAGTCAGCAGTCGTACGCTCCATCCCCTGTGCGGACCCTTGCAAGCCGCGAAAGATATTGCCTCCACCGATGACCATGCAGATTTCGACACCCATATCGTGGACCGATTTCACTTCGCGCGCGATACGTTGCACGGTCGGCGGATGCAGACCAAAGGTCGTGTCGCCCATCAACGCCTCGCCTGAAATCTTAAGCATCACCCGTTTATATGCCGTTTTTCCGGTCGCGCTCATGGTGGTCCCCTTTGTGCCATTGCTTGGCGCACAAAATGTCGCAAAAACGGGTCAGGTTCAATGGGCGTTCGGCCAGATCAGACCAGATAAGCTGACCGCTTCACTGATGGGCGCATGTCAGGTAAAGCTGATCGCGTCTAACAACTGTCTGGTCCCTCATGTCTGCGATCACAATCACTCCTGATATGCCTGTTTTGATCGCAGGCCCGACTGCGTCAGGGAAATCTGCGCTGGCCCTGCATATCGCACAACACCAAGGGGGCGTGATCGTAAACGCAGACGCGCTTCAGGTGTTCGATGGCTGGCGCATACTAACAGCACGGCCTGATGATGTGGACCTTGCCGTCGCAGAGCATGCACTTTACGGCCATATCCAGTTCAACGCGCCCTACTCTGTCGGGCACTGGCTGCGCGACGTCACACCATATCTGTCGGGCAAAAAGCGCCCGATCATCGTGGGTGGGACGGGTCTTAACTTTAGCGCACTGACACGTGGACTAGCCGATATTCCACCCACTCCCGCACCAGTCCGCGCGATGGCGAACGAAATCAGTCTTGCTGATCTATTAAGCGACCTTGACCCCGACACCACAGTGCGGATCGATATCCAAAACCGCGTGCGCGTCCAGCGTGCATGGGAAGTGCAGCGCGCGACGGGCCAAACGCTGGCAAGCTGGCAAAATGCTACGCCACCGCCACTCTTGCCCGCCCTGACCGCTGTTTGCATCACAATGGAAGCCCCGAAAGATTGGCTGAACGCGCGTATTGCGCAGCGCTTTGACCTGATGTTGCAGCAAGGCGCGTTGGACGAGGCCCGCGCGATGCTGCCGCACTGGAACCCAGACAATCTGTCCTCCAAGGCAATCGGCGCACCGGAACTGATCGCGCACCTGCAGGGTCATATGACCCTTAACGCCGCCCGCGAGGCCGCAATCATCGCATCGCGGCAATATGCCAAACGCCAACGCACCTGGTTTCGTGCACGGCACAGCGATTGGCAGCAAGTTCCCGCCGATAGCCCCGACTTATCTGCAACACTGCGTCTGACAGATTAGGCAGCGGATTGATTCCAAACGGCTTTCTGCGCAGAATCGGTGAAAAAAGACATCGAGGCACGTTGATGAACATAATGAACACACCCCTGCCCGCGCTCGCGCTGGCGACCATTACGCATGGCGGAAACGCAGCGCGCTGGCGCACCGAGGCCATGCGCAGTCACGCAACGGCGCGCTTGATCCGGATCGGCAAGGGACAAGGACGCATTACTATCGCGGGACTGACCAACGGGTACGGTCCCAATAACCTGATTTATATCCCCCCGCACACGATGTACGGCATGGAAGTCGGCCAAACGGTCTTTGCCCAAAGCCTGACCATCCCCGATGCAACAGGCTGGCCAGAAACCTCCTTTCACCTGCGCTTGCTGGATGTTGACCCACAAAAAGAACTGGTCACCTTTATCGAAGCGATCGAGCGTGAACTGCAGCCGGGTCGCGACCCGCGTGCGGCGTCATGCTATTTCGGGCTGCTGACGATCTTTGTTGAACGCCAGCTTAAGGCGCGCGATCCAGCGACGATTGATGTGCGCCGCGCTTCCGCTGCAGCCAAGCTGGTGGCGCGCTATACGGCGATGATTGCGCATGACTTCCATTCTGATCGCGGCGTGGCAGAGTTTTCTGCCGCACTTGGCGTGACCCCGACACATCTGACGCGCTGTTGCCGCAAGACCTGTGGTCGGTCTGCTTTGGGGCTGCTGAATGACCGAATCCACTACGAGGCCTGCGTGCTTCTCAAAGAAACCGCGACCCCCATTCAGGGCATTGCGCAGGCCTTGGGGTTCCAGTCGCCCGCATATTTCACCCGCAGCTTTCAAGAAAAATCAGGTCAAACACCGTCTGAATTTCGCGGCAAATCCCACACTAGATTTCGCGCATAGCACAGCGGGCATGCTGCATTGCAGCATCAAAGCGCTTTGGATATTTCATCAAAAATGTCGGTTTCCGACATCCAACGTGTCGTAAACGTGATATAAATTGCTAATGCACCTGTTGACGCGCGCCCAAAAATTGTGCCGTATGGCGGCTGGACGGGTAGCGCTATCAAGAAAGCATTGGAAGAATGCAGCGCAACTATAATCCGCAATAAAACGAACGTCTCATAGGGAGAAATGAATGACGCATTCAAACGACACGATCCACCCCGCAGCGCTGATGTACGCCAAAGAAGAAATGGCGGGCCAACTCAGCCGCCGTGAATTCATGGCACGTACGACCGCATTGGGTGTGACCGCGACCGCAGCCTACGCGCTGATCGGTGCTGCAGCACCTGCACACGCTGGTGGACACGCCAAGCAAGGCGGCACTATCCGCATGCAAATGGAAGTTCGCGCGCTGAAAGATCCACGCACATACGACTGGACGCAGATCGCGTTCTTCTCGCATGGTTGGCTCGAGTATCTCGTAGAATATAACAACGACGGTTCGTTTGCGCCTATGCTGCTTGAAAGCTGGACTGTGAACGATGACGCGACGACCTATGTTCTGAATGTCCGCAAGGGCGTTAAGTGGAACGACGGGTCTGATTTCACTGCTGACGACGTTGCGCGCAACATTGAAGGCTGGTGTGACAAGAACATGGAAGGCAATTCCATGGCTGGCCGTTTCGCGATCCTGATCGACGAAGCCACAGGTTTAGCCGTTGATGGCGGCATTGAAGTTGTCGATAGCCACACTGTACAATTGAACCTGCCAGGTTCGGACATCTCGTTGATTGCGGGCATGGCTGACTATCCT
Source organism: Yoonia sp. (assembly GCF_017854415.1). GTDB lineage: Bacteria > Pseudomonadota > Alphaproteobacteria > Rhodobacterales > Rhodobacteraceae > Yoonia. The sequence continues at coordinate 8,938 of NZ_JAFMHR010000077.1, forward strand.
GCCGCGATTGTTCCTGCTGATTTCGACGCAGAAAACATGACTGGTAACCCAGTCGGCACTGGTCCTTACTTGCCAGAGAGCCTCGAAGTTGGTGTCAAAGCTATCCTCGTGCGTAACGAAGGTTTCGATTGGTGGGGCTATGCCGAAGGCAAAGGCGCATTCCTCGACCGGATCGAATATGTGGATTATGGCACAGACCCATCCGCATGGGTGGCTGCAGCTGCATCTGACGAAGTTGACATGTTCTATGAGACTGTCGGCGACTTTGTTGAAGTTGTTGAAGGCATCGGCTGGGAGCGTTCAGAGATCGCATCTGCGGCGACGATCGCAATTCGTCCAAACCAATTGGCCGAAGTTGATGGCATGAAGCCTTATGCTGACAAGCGTGTACGTCAGGCGATTGCAATGGCTGTTGATAACGCGGTTTGTCTTGAGCTGGGTTACTCCAACTTGGGTCAAGTGGCGCGCAACCAGCATGTCGGTCCAATGCACCCTGCATGGGCAGATGTTCCTGGATTGCCATTCGATCCAGCGGGCGCGCTTGCATTGCTGACCGAAGCTGGCATGCAGGACTTCGAGATGGAAATCGTGTCGATTGACGATGACTGGCGCAAGAACACAACTGACGCGGTTGCCGCCCAGTTGCGTGACGCTGGCTTCAACATCAAGCGGACAATCATCCCGGGTTCGACCTTCTGGAACGATTGGACAAAGTACCCGTTCTCATCCACGAACTGGAACCACCGTCCACTTGATACGCAGATTTTGGGCCTTGCTTACCGTTCCGGTGAAGCTTGGAACGAATCCGGCTTTGCAAACGCAGAGTTCGACGCTCTTCTGGCCGAAGCCAACGCTATCGCGGATGCAGATGCACGCCGCGTTGTAATGGCCAAGCTGCAAGCGATCATGTCCGACGAAGGTGTCACGATCCAGCCATACTGGCGTTCACTTTACCGCCACGCCAAACCTGGCATTGTGGGCTGGGACATGCACATCGCATACCTCCCGCAGATGTATAAAGTCGCCTTCGCGGCTTAACAAAAGAAGGGCCGCCTCAGTGATGGGGCGGCCTTTTTCTGCTACCGAAAGCGGATCTTTGGAAAACCGAAGGCCGCAGTAAAAAGACGAATAGTCAGGCAACGTTCTGACATAGCTCACCGACAGGGGCCTTTATGGGACTGTTTATTTTACGCCGCCTTGGGGTTATGATCCTCACGGCTTTATGCCTGACATTTATCGTGTTCTGGCTCACAAATCTTGCACCAAACCTCGAGAAACTTGCCAAGACCCAAGGCAACGCCCGCATGTCGGACGAAGCTGTGGTCAGCTGGCTGGAAAATCGCGGGTATTCACAAGCCTTGCCGGTTAAATACGGCCAATGGCTGGGTGTTATGCCCGGTTATGTCATCGAAGGCGCCGACGGCGAAGTGCGCGCACGCTGCGCAGGTCCGGGTGTCGAAGTCGCGGACGCATCAACGTTTTGCGGTATCTTGCAAGGTGACTGGGGCTTTTCCACTGTCTTCAAAGACGATGTTTCCACCATTGTTGCCACAAGATTGGGGCTGACAGGGAAACTGATGTTCTGGGTCATGATGGTCATGATCCCCGGCGCGTTGATCTTGGGTGTGCTTGCGGGCATGCGCGAAGGGTCCCGCACGGACCGCAGTCTTTCAACGGTATCCATTATTTCGACGGCCACACCGGAATATGTATCAGGTGTTGTCTTTATCTCGGTCTTTGCGACCGCGACATTCGGGATGCAATGGTTCAAAGGTACGGCGACTTCCGCGATGGAGGATGCCACTTTTGAAAACTTCTTCTTACCAGTGATGACCATCGCGCTTTACGGCATGGGCTATATCGCGCGGATGACGCGGGCATCAATGACCGAAGTCATGACTGCCCAGTATATCCGCACCGCCCGCCTGAAAGGCGTCAGCTTTCCCAAGATTGTCCTCAGACACGCTTTGCGCAACGCATTGATCGCACCGTTTACGGTGATCATGCTGCAATTTCCGTGGCTGCTGAACGGCGTCGTCATCGTCGAGACTTTGTTCAACTACAAAGGCTTTGGCTGGGTGCTGGTGCAAGCCGCCGGTAATAACGACATCGAACTGCTGCTTGGTGTCTCAATCGTATCCGTCTTCGTGGTTTTGATCACACAGCTGATTTCCGACATCGGCTATGTCTTCTTGAACCCACGCATTCGTATTTCTTAAAGGGAGGATCAGGACATGGAAGCTTTATCATGGACCGGTAGCCTTGGCACCATCCTCAACCCCGCACTGACACTCGTAGTGGCGCTATTTGCCATAGCTCTTGTCGCACAACTGGTTCTGGGACTGTTCGCAGCGCCGATGACCCTTCAATCCAATGCCGATGGCACGCTGCAATCACGCGGCGGCGCCTTGGGCATGTCTGAAACAGCGGTCAAGTATTTGTTCCTGGGACTGATTGCCGTCGTTGTCGCCTACATATTGGTGCCATTGGTGATGCCATATGGCAGCGCTGGCATTCTAGGTGAAATGTCCAAACGGTTCTTGCCGGTCTGGATTGCACTGGTCGCACTTTATGCGGTTTCAATCATCTACAAGCGCAAGCTGGGCCTTTATGGCAAACTGTTTGACAGCACCGTTGGCATGATCGGCTTTGGCTTGGTCATGTTTTGGGTGTTCACAGCGCTGTTCGTCGGCCTGTTCGACATGATTATCACGCATGACTACCTCAGCCAGGTTTCGGGACTAAAGAACAAGACACCCGGTGTTCCTGTGCCAGAAGGCACCGATGGGGCGATCGCGCACTATCTTCTGGGTGGCGACAACCTTGCCCGCGACATCTTTAGCCGCGTCGTGACGGGATCGGTCTTTGTGATTGCGATTGCACCGTTGGCCACGATCTTTGCCTTTATGGTCGGGATCACGCTGGGCCTGCCTGCAGGTTTCTATGGCGGTAAGCTGGATACGTTCCTGTCGTTTGTGGCGAACTTGATCCTCGCGTTCCCGGTCATCTTGCTGTTTTACTTGCTGGTCACGCCGGAAATCGTCGAAACAGGCATCCCGTCTTATATGGCGGCGTTCTTGTTCATATTCCCGCTGATCTTTTTCGGTGTTTTGCTGAACTCGCGTTTCTACACCCAACCGGCCAAGCGCAACATGATCTTGGCCCCCGTCTTGATCGTCTTGGGGTGGCTTTATCTTTCGGTCATCAACCAAAAAGGCACGGTCATTAACTTCCTGCCTGAATGGATGGACCTGTTTGATATCTCGATCCTTGTGGTCTTTGTGTCCGTTGTCTTTGTAAACGCACCGACCGTGTTTCGTATCGTCCGTGGCCTGACCCTTGATTTGCGCACCCGCGATTATGTCGCTGCCGCTCAAACCCGTGGCGAAGGTGCTTGGTACATCATGCTTTGGGAAATCTTGCCCAACGCGCGTGGTCCACTGATCGTCGATTTCTGCCTGCGCATTGGTTACACAACCATCCTCCTAGGCACCTTGGGTTTCTTTGGCTTGGGTCTTTCTTCCGAAAGCCCGGACTGGGGGTCAACGATCAACGAAGGCCGCAAATTGTTGCTGATCTATGCACACCCTGCCCTGCCACCTGCAGTCGCACTGCTCAGCCTTGTGCTTGGCCTGAACCTGCTGGCTGATGGTCTGCGCGAAGAAAGCCTTAAAGACTAAACATCACGGGCTTCGCCCTTTGGGCGAGGCCTTTCGTGACGCCGGCTTGCCGGCCCCTAAAAGGGATCAAAGAATGACTGAACAACCCATCCTAGAGATCGACAAACTCTCAATCTCTTTCTTCACCCGTCTGCGCGAAATTCCGGCCGTGATGGATTTCTCTGCGACCGTGATGCCCGGAGAGGCGCTAGGCCTTGTCGGCGAATCCGGTTGCGGCAAATCCACCGTGGCGCTGGGTATCATGCAAGACCTTGGCGTAAACGGTCGCATCGTCGGCGGCTCGATCAAGTTTAAAGGCCGCGACCTGTGCGAAATGTCGCCCGAGGAACTTCGCAAGGTCCGTGGCTCCGAAATTGCGATGATCTATCAAGAGCCTATGGCGTCACTTAACCCTGCCATGAAAATCGGCAAGCAGCTGATGGAAGTGCCGATGATCCACGAAGGTGTGGGCGAAAAAGAGGCCTACGCACGCGCGCTCGAAGTTGTCACAGACGTGAAACTGCCCGATCCAAAGCGGATGCTGAACAGCTATCCACACCAGCTCTCTGGTGGCCAGCAGCAGCGTATCGTGATCGCGATGGCGCTGATGTCGAAGCCGTCGCTTTTGATCCTCGACGAACCGACAACCGCGCTTGACGTGACCGTCGAGGCCGCCGTTGTCGAACTGGTCAAAGACCTTGGCAAAAAGTACGGCACCTCGATGCTATTCATCAGCCATAACTTAGGGCTAGTCCTTGAGACCTGCGACCGTATCTGCGTCATGTACTCTGGCGAAGCGGTCGAGCGTGGCAGCATCGAAGACGTTTTCGACGAAATGCAGCACCCCTATACACAGGCGCTGTTCCGCTCGATCCCCCTGCCCGGCGCAGACAAGAACGCTCGCCCGTTGGTGGCAATTCCGGGCAACTTCCCCTTGCCGCATGAACGTCCACAAGGCTGTAACTTTGGTCCACGGTGCGATTACTTTGAACCGGGCCGCTGCGACGCAGGCTTTATCCCGATGGAACCGGTGCCGGGCAATGACCGCCACCAGTCCCGCTGCGTAAAGTTCAAAGAGATCGACTGGCAAGCACCCATGCAGCTTGGTGAACAGAAAGAAAAACCGGAACCCGGACAGGTTGTTCTGAAAATGGACAACCTCAAAAAATACTACGAAGTGGCCGCGAATGCGCTCTTTGGCGGTGGCGACAAGAAAGTCGTCAAAGCCAATGAAACGCTGAGTTTCGAAGCGCGTGAAAGCGAAACACTGGCGATTGTTGGCGAATCCGGTTGCGGCAAATCCACCTTTGCAAAGGTCCTGATGGGCCTAGAAACGGCGACCGAAGGGGAAATTCTGCTCGATAACAAATCGATCGGCAACACACCCATTGAACAGCGCGACACAAAGACGATCGCCGACATCCAGATGGTGTTCCAGAACCCGTTCGACACCCTGAACCCCTCTATGACAGTCGGTCGCCAAATCATCCGTGCGCTCGAGATTTTTGGCATCGGGACCAACGATACCGAACGTCGCGAGCGGATGCTCAACTTGCTTGATCTGGTCAAACTGCCACGTGAATTTGCCGACCGCATGCCGCGCCAGCTGTCGGGTGGTCAAAAGCAACGTGTTGGTATTGCACGCGCATTTGCGGGTGACGCGCGCATCGTTGTGGCCGACGAACCTGTTTCAGCGTTGGACGTATCGGTTCAAGCTGCAGTCACAGACTTGCTGATGGAAATCCAGCGCGAACATAAAACAACGCTGCTGTTCATCAGCCATGACCTGTCCATCGTGCGCTATCTGTCTGACCGCGTTATGGTGATGTATTTGGGTCATGTGGTCGAATTGGGCAGCACCGATCAGGTGTTCTCGCCGCCCTACCATCCCTACACAGAGGCGCTGCTTTCAGCCGTGCCAATCGCCGACACCAAGGTTAAGAAAAAGCACATCGTGCTTGAAGGCGACATCCCATCAGCAATGAACCCGCCCAGCGGTTGCCCGTTCCAAACGCGGTGCGGTTGGAAATCAAAGGTAGCTGACGGTCTTTGTGACAAAGAAGTACCGCCCGTCCGGTTTGTCGCTGATGGTCACCAAATCAAGTGCCACCTAAGCGATGCCGATCTGGCAGAGATGGAACCCGTTATTCAAATCGCGGCAGAGTAACGATCATCTTGCTCTGAAAACTCCCGCCGGAGGCTGGCGATCTTGGCAACAAGATCGTCACTCGCCCCAGATCACCAAAACATAGTTCTGGGTTTCGGCAAACGGCGGGATACCGCTATGCCGCGCCACAGCACCGGGTCCTGCATTATATGCAGCCAGCGCAAGCGGCCATGTTCCGAACGCCTCGAATTGTGCACGCAAATACCGTGCGCCGCCGTCTAGGTTCTGAAAAGGATCGTCCGGGTCAACGCCTAAATCACTGGCGGTGTTTGGCATTAACTGCGCCAGTCCCAGCGCGCCTTTGGATGAAACTGCCGCTGCGTTCCAACCACTTTCTTGCTCGATCAACCGCAAAAACAGGCCCACTGGCACCCCGTGTTTCGTGGCAGCCGAGCGCGCCAAGCGTAAAAAGGGGCCGTTATAGTCGCCCTCGTAAGACGGGGTAATTGTAAAGCCATCCGTCCGCGGCGGCAGCAAACGAACCGAGTTTTCATATTGCTGTGCTGCCCGTCCATCCAAAACCGAAGTCTGACTTTGCAACAATCCCGACCGCGACATCGTCGATACCTGCT
>NZ_JAFMHR010000231.1 GCF_017854415.1 Yoonia sp.
GAAGATGAAGTACATGATGGAGGCATATGGAGGTCCCCCCCTGAGTAAAAGGTAGGAAGTGAGCCCCTCCCTTCAAGCAAGGCGACCATTCATGCATAGAGGGCACAGCTACCCCTTCCTTATGGACTGTGTGCTCATAGATCTGCGCATATAGGAGAATATGAAGTACATGATGGAGGCATATGGTGGTATACAGGGGTATGGACAGCCACCTCTTCCTTATGGACATGTTGCCTCCTTTAAAGAGAGGGGCCCCTCCTTGAGTAAAAGGAAGGAAGTGAGCCCCTCCCTTCAAGCAAGGCGACCATTCATGCATAGAGAGGACAGCTACCCCTTCCTTATAGACTGTGTGCTCATAGATATGCGCATATAGGAGAATATGCAGTACATGCCTCCTTGAGTACAAGGAAGGAAATGAGCTCTCCTTTCACGAAAGGCGACCCTTCATGCTTAGAGGGGACTGCTACCCCCTTCCTTATAGACTGTGCTCATAGATATGCGCATATAGGAGAATATGAAGTACATGATGGAGGCATATGGTGGTCCCTCCTTGAGTAAAAGGAAGGAAGTGAGCCCCTCCCTTCAAGCAAGGCGACCATTCATGCATAGAGGGGACAGCTACCCCTTCCTTATAGACTGTGTGCTCATAGATCTGCGCATTTAGATGAATATGAAGTACATGATGGAGGCATGTGGAGGTCCCCCCTTGAGTAAAAGGACGGAAGTGAGCCCCTCCCTTTGGTTCGCACCCTCATTGCCAATCCATGCCGAGTGAGGCAAGGTGTTTCTTCCAATCCTTGTACCCTTTGTCTGCTTGGACTAGAGCACACGATGACACCTACTCACACGCAATCACTCCACTTCAATCCGTTGTCAGGTATTGAATTCCATCGGACGGTCGATTGTTCAAATCCAGCAATCCGATCATTTGACGATTTTCAGAACCTGTTCCCACATCTCGGTTCACTCACTGGCGCACTCGTCCCCCAGATCCGATGGCGACTCGTCACCCCATCTCACACAATCAAACACCATCACCTCACTTCACGTCACACCACACCTCACCTCACCTCACCACACCTCACCTCATATCCTCACCTCACACCACATCTCACCTCACATCACCCCACCTCACCATACCTCACCTCACCTCACCTCAGGTCCTCATCTCATGTCCCTTCACCACACCTCACCTCACCTCACCACACCTCACCTTACCTCATGTCCTCACCTCACACCTCATATCATCTCACCTCACCCCATCTCACCTCACCCCACCTCACCTAGCAAAGAATTGTAAATAACATCAAAATTGTAAATCACAACAATTTCTCGCCTCACTAACCAAAAGTATTGTAAATAGCAACAAATTATCGCCTCAATCATCAAATTACAATAAATATCAACAAATTCTCCCTTCAGAAACAACAAAGTGCTGTAAATAGCAACAACATATTGCCTTCACAACATCAAAGTACTGTAAATAACAACAAATTCTCTTTTCACAAACAATAAAGTGCTGTAAATAACAACAAATCCTCGCCTCACTAACCAATCGTGATGTAAATAGCAACAAATTATCGCCTCAATAATTACATTACAATAAATATCAATAAATTCTCCCTTCAGAAACAACAAAGTGCTGTACATAGCAACAACATATTGCTTTCACAACATCAAATGACTGTAAATAGCAACACATTCTCTCTTCACAAACAATAAAATGCTGTAAAAAAACAAAATCTTGCATCAACAAGCAAAGCCATCAAAATACTGTAAATAGCAACCAATTCTCCTCTCACTAACCAAACGTATTGTAAATAACAATAAATTATCGCCTCAATCATCCAAGTCACTAGGACATATTGCATCAAATTACTGTAAATAGCAACAAATTCTCTCTTCACAAACAATAAACTACTGTAATTAACCACCAAATCTTGGATCAACAAGCAAAGCCATCAAAATACTGTAAATAGCAATCAATTCTCCTCTCACTAACCAAACGTGTTGTAAATAACAACAAAGTATCGCCTCAATCATCCAAGTCACCAGGAAATATTATAGCAGCCAATTCTCTTCTCACTAACCAAACGTGTTGTAAATAACAACAAATTATCGCCTCAATCATCCAAGTCACCAGGAAATATTGTAAATAACAACAAATTATCTCCTCACTAACCAAAAGTATTGTAAATAGCAACAATTTATCGCATCAATCATGAAATTACAGTAAATATCAATAAATTCTCCCTTCATAAACAACAAAGTGCTGTAAATAACAACAAAATATTGCCTTCACAACATCAAGTATTGTAAATAGCAACAAATTCTCTCTTCAAATAGCAACAAAATATTGCCTTCACAATATCAAGTATTGTAAATAGCATCAAGTGCGGTAAATAATAACAAATTATCTCCTCACTAACCAATAATGTTGTAAATACCAACAAATGATCGCCTCAATAATTAAGTTACAATAAATATCAATAAATTCTCCCTTCATAAACAACAAAGTGATGTAAATAGCAACAACATATCGCTTTCACAACATCAACTTACTGTAAATAGCAACAAATTATCCCTTCAGACACAGGAAAGTGCTGTAAATAACAACACAGTATTGCCTCCAAAAAAGCAAAGTGTTGTAAATAGCAGCATATGCTTCTCGCCTCAATCATCAAAGTCATAAAAGTACTGTAAATAACAACAAATTCTCCCTTCATAAACAACAAAGTGCTGTAAATAGCAACACATTATCGCCTCCAAAATCGCAAAGTGCTGTAAATAGCAGCATATGCTTCTCGCCTCAAACATCAAAGTCATCAAAGTACTGTAAATAGCAACAAA
>NZ_JAFMHR010000078.1 GCF_017854415.1 Yoonia sp.
CTTCGTTAATGAAGCATGGACCATATTGCTAATACACAGAAGGTCGGACACTCTCTCGATACGACGAAACAACTAATAGCGCTTTCTTTAGCCCTTGTTGCGAAATTTGAATCGGAGCAAGGGCCCTGATGGGTATATCCACACAAAATCGTACTTGTGCCAATCGATACAACTGCCCGGCAGCCCCCCACCCAGGGTCAGGGGCTGCCCTCTGTTGGAAATCACCGCAACCTACATATCATCCAAATAAACCCGCACCGCGTCCTGCACCCTGCGAAACCTATCTCCGCCCAGCTTCGTGCCGCCAAACCACCGTGTCACCACGATGATATGCCCCTCCAGCCCTTCACGCTCCAGCATCCGCAGGATCACCATGCCTGCGCCGCTTTCGCCGTCATCGTTTTTAAGGGGGCCGTCAGGCAGCAAAACCGCCCAGGTATTATGCGTGGCCTTTGCGAATTTCTTGCGGCGACACAGCGTTTTGACAAAGGCTTTCACCTCGTCTGCTGATCCGACAGCACCACCAGAGACCGCGTATTTTGATCCACGGTCGCTTAGCGCATTTTCAATGACTTTCAGGGGCTTGTCCTGCGATCAGGACATAACCTCGCGGGCGGCACCGTGGCTGCATCCACTTGGTCCGCCAAGTCCTTTGAGCGGTGATGCAGCATCTGTTGCCTCTGTGCAGGCGCCTGCGCCCGCATTCCACGCCATACCAACGGGGCAGCTTTGGGCTTGGGCCAAAGGCTCTGTCGGGGTGGGTGTCGTTGTGCTTTGGGCCTGTGCCGCGATCGGCAGCAAGGCAAGGGCGAGTACTGTGAGACGCATTATTTCCTCCTGCGATTAATTCATGCAAGAAAGTTAGCCCAACGCAGCAATTTTGCAAGCGTCCGCTTGGTCGCACTTATGTCGGGCTGGAAATCAGGGTCTGTCTTAGGTGCTGCGCAGTTCCGCAAACGTATCGCCGTTCACGCAGTAATCCGGTGCCTTGTCCAACTGCGGCATCCGCGCCAGCAGCTTGTCGCATTTGCCAACCTGCGTGCAGCCTTGGCAGCCCGTGATCATGCCCGCGTATTGCTCGATATCGATCACACCTTCATCAAGTGCTGTCGACAGGTCGACATTGTTAGCGGTGGCCATTTTAACAACGCGCCAAAAGTGGTCGCGGGCGTTTCCGAGGGTCTGCATGACGGGGTCTCCTTTGTTCGGTCATGCTTAGAATACATGTCCGAAAACGCCCCGCCTTGCGCTAGATCAAGTTAATAGCTGTAGCCAGTTCCCGTCGAGATTGCCTGCCGCAAGGACCATTCCGCCCATGTGCCGCGCCCGCCCCGCATCCGGATTTCGGTCAATTCAGCCTGCGCCAGTACCATATCGCCTGCTTCGGCAAACCCTTGCCCCATATAGGACCGCGCCAGCACATTGTCCGGATCGGCCTGCAAAGCGGCCTTGTAGTACGTCATTCCCAGATCAGTGCGCCCTGCTTTGCGGTGGGTAAACCCATAATAGGTCAGCGCCATCGTATCTGACGGATCATCCAGCGTATCGAGTACATTCAACGCCGCTTGCAGATATCCTTCGTAGGCCAATTCACGCACATCGTTCATCCGCGCGCTATCATCATTGCTGCTGTCCGCGGGGTCCATGCAGGTTTCGGTCGCCAAATCCCAAATCAGCCCCGCGTCACATACGGTTGTCGTCTCGGACGGTGTGGGCGGTGTAAAGCTTTCTTCGCCCGCAGCAAAAGCGGTCATTGGAAACAAGGCGAGGGTTAAAGTGGTCAGGCGCATAGTGTTCTCCTAAATCTGTTGAGTAACGAACTAGGTCTTATACCACCTAAGGAAAGAGCCGCGTTCTACCAGATCAATCCGACGACCACACAAACCCATGCCACACCGACCCCAATCGCGGTCACGGCCACTGCCGCAGAACCGCAGTCTTTGGCCTGCATTGCCGCATCTCGCTTTTCAGTGCTGATATCGTCGACCACCCGTTCTATTGCTGTGTTCATGCATTCGGCGGCCAGCACGATAATCCCGCCCATCAATAGCATCCCCCGCTCGCCCGCAGACAGTGGCAGCGCAAAAGCCAACACGCCAAAAATAGCGTTGGCAACCAGCCACTGAGATAATGAGCCTTCGGTTTTATACACGTGAAAGAACCCGGCCCATGACCAGATTGCACGCTGCCTAACCCGCAGTATTTGCTGCCACATGGATGCTTTCCTTTTCGCGCTTTGACCTTGTCGCAACATCTTTGTGCGATCTGCGGCACACTGCCAAGTCCCAAGACTGACCCAACGAAACAATTGACCCTCTGCGTGGTCCACCTAACTTGATGTTATAAACCAAAGGAAGTCGCCATGTATCCCACCTACGCACGCTCTGAACGCATTGCTGATGGCACGATGCATGCGATTGGCGTGTTGGGCGCATTGACGGGCGCGATTTTGCTAATGGTTTGGTCCGCAGACGTGGCCGCACCAATGCAAATGCTGGCGATTGCCGTCTATGGGGCGACGTTGATCGCGACATTTGCAGCCTCGGCGATGTATCATTTCACACCCTGGGAAAATGTCAGACCGTTGTTGCGCCGTTTTGATCATGCTGCGATTTATCTTAAGATTGCAGGCACCTACACGCCGCTGGTCGTACTGATCGGCAGTGGTTTTGCCTATGCAGTGCTTTCCATCGTATGGACGCTCGCGGTCGTGGGCGTCGTGCTAAAACTGTTCTTCTGGCGCACGCCGGGTCGGTTTGGACCTGCGCTGTATCTGATTATGGGCTGGCTTAGCCTTGCATTGATCTGGGCACTTTGGCCTCTGGTGCCTGTGTCGGCGATGATCCTCATGGCAGTTGGAGGCCTGCTTTATACGGCAGGTGTGCCGTTCTATGCCTCTGAAACGATGAAATTCTCTATCGCGATTTGGCATGGCTTTGTGGTTGCAGCATCAGCCTGTTTTTTTGCCGCTATCACAATTTCAGTGGTCGCAGTCGCTTAGCCCACGCTAAAGCCCTGCCGCCACCCGCTGCACCGTGCGCAAACGATCGGCATTGGCTGGATGAGTTCCCAAAAAGCGGTCCCCTGGATCGGGAACTCGGAAAAAGAATTGCGCGCCGTTCAACGGATCAAACCCGGCTGCGGCGGCGATGCGTGCGCCCAGAGCGTCTGCCTCAAGCTCAAAATCTTTGGAATAGCTGCGCGCACCGACACCGGCCCCGATACGGGTCGCTAGGTCGATGGTGCTTTGATCGTTTGCCCCCAATGCCCCGGCCAACCCGCCAATCAAAACCGCACCAATCTGTGCGTTTGCCTGCTGGCGCGCGATATGCCCTTCAATGTGATGCGCGGCCTCGTGTGCCATAACAAAAGCGATTTCGTCGCGGTTGCGCGCATCTTCAATCAGCGGCACCGTGAACGCGATAATCGGTCGACCGTTGCGATCCAGTGTTTGGTAAGCGTTCACTGGCTGGTTAGGTCGGTCGTCAACGATGATTTGAAAATCGCAGTTTTGACTTGGATTGCGCTGCCGACACAGCCTCTCTGCCACAGGTTCAATCCGCGCGACCGCAAAATTGAAGTTCTCGATCGCTTGTCTTTGGGCCAGCTTTGCAGGCGCAACTGTGGTTTGCATCACCCGCGCTTCGTCAGGTTTGTCCACCATGACGGGCGTACAAGCGGCAAGTGTCAAAATGAGTCCTAGAGTTAGAAAACGCATGTCGCTGCTCCGGTAAATGATGTGTCGGACGAACTATAACACACGCATTTGACCATTCCAGCGCGGATTGCACCGCCCGCAGCCCCACGCTAGGCTTGCTCCATGTTTACGATAGAACACGAGTATGATGCCACGGTTATCACGTTGGTCGACGAAGGTAAGGCCCCGCTAAAGGAGGATGTAATCGTTAACGCGTTTGATGACTGCGTCACAATCAACCAGTGGGACCCGCGCACCAATACATCGGTACAAGTCACACTCTCCTTGAGCCAGTTGCGCGATCTTGAGGCCGCCTTGGATCTGCCAGAAGGGGTTTACCGGCTGCGAAAAACTTGAGCTCGTAGTGCGCATCGGAGCCTCCGGCAGAGGTATTTAAGAACAAAAGAAGGGATGAAGAGCCATATGTCGACCGGGTTTTATTGGGATGAGCGTTGTTTCTGGCATGGCGGCGGCAACTATGCAGGCATGTTGCCGGTGGGTGGTTTGGTGCAACCGTTGGATGGTGGATTACCTGAGAGCCCAGAGACCAAGCGCCGGCTCAAGAACTTGATTGAAGTGACCGGTTTGGCCCGCGCGCTCGTGATGTCTGGTGCAGACCCTGCAACGCGTGAGGATTTGTTGCGTGTCCATCCCGCTCACTATCTGGATCAGTTTAAGGCGCTTTCTGATGCAGGCGGTGGCGAATTGGGCAGGCGTACTCCATTTGGTCCGGGCGGATATGAATTGGCCGCGCAATCGGCTGGACTGGCAAAGACTGCTCTTGCCGCTGTTCTTAAGGGTGACGTCGCCAACGCTTATTCATTATCCCGTCCACCCGGACATCATTGCCTGCCCGATTATCCCAACGGTTTTTGCCTATTGAACAACATCGGCATTGCGATCGAGGCCGCAAAGGCCGCAGGCCTTGCCCAGCGCTTTGCTGTTTTGGATTGGGATGTTCATCATGGGAACGGAACGGAAGCCGTGTTTTATGAACGCTCCGACGTGTTGACCGTATCATTGCATCAAGACCGCAATTATCCCATGGATACAGGTGATTTTGCCGATCGCGGAGCGGGTGATGGGATTGGTTATAACCTGAATATCCCACTTCCACCCGGCACAGGTCACACGGGTTATTTGGCCGCGATGGACCGCCTTGCCCTGCCGGCCATTCGCGACTTTGCCCCTGATGTGTTGATCATCGCCTGCGGCTATGACGCTGCTGCCAACGATCCGTTAGGTCGCATGTTGGCCACGGCTGAAACCTTTGCGATGATGACCCGTCAGGTATTGGCGCTTGCGGATGATGTCTGCGACGGCAAGCTATTGATGGTGCATGAAGGCGGATACTCGGAAACCTACGTCCCCTTTTGCGGCCATAACGTCTTGCAGGAAATGTCCGGCAGCCTGATCACGGCGCCTGATCCTTTTGCCGAGGTCTTTCCCTTACGCCAGCCTGACCCACGGTTTGATGCCTTTTTGGACGCCTGGATCGCCGACATAAAAGCAGCCTTATAGCGCGCCGGTTGTCTTTGTTCCCCAGCAACCATATTTGCGAGACAACCAACTACAGGACTTCATGATGCCCACGCCAAATCCTGCCGCCCTTGATTTTTTGCTGACCCGTCGTTCGCGTCCTTCAAAGACGCTAACAACACCTGTCCCGGACCGCCCGGCGCTGATGCCCTTGCTCACTGCCGCCGCCCGCACACCCGATCATGGCAAGCTAGAACCCTGGCGCTTTATTGTGCTGACCAGACCTGCATTGACCCGCCTGTCACAGATGGTGCCTACACGTGGCGTCGCCCTTGGCATTGATCCTGACAAGATCACCAAGGCTACCGATCAGTTTGGCAATGCGGACTTGGCTATTGCCGTGATTAGTAGTCCGAAACCGACTGACAAGATCCCCCAAATCGAACAGGTCTATTCGGCCGGTGCGGTTTGCCTAGCCCTTGTGAACGCAGCACTTGCAGCGGGATGGGGTGCCAATTGGTTGTCCGGCTGGGCTAGTCATGACCGCACCTTTATCACCGAAGGTCTGCGACTGGCGTCCCACGAGACCGTCGCTGGCTTCATCCATATCGGAACAGAGACGAACCCGCCGCCAGAACGGCCTCGCCCTGATCTGGATGCAATCACCACGTGGGTAGATACATGATCCTAACCTCGTTCCTCAAGGCGCTTGCCCAGTTGCCTGACCCACGTTTTCGCAAGGTGCTGTGGCGCGGTATCGGTTTGACGATCGCGCTCTTGGTGGGGCTTTATGCCGTACTTTTGTGGCTGGTCGAATGGCTGACTGCTGCACCGATCATCCTGCCGGGCGTAGGCGAAGTAACATGGCTGGGCGATTTGCTAAGTTGGGGATCGTTGGGCCTTGTTTTGGTGCTTTCGATCTTTTTGATGGTCCCCGTCGCTTCCGCGATCACATCGCTGTTCTTGGATGAGGTCGCCCAAGCGGTCGAGGATGAATATTTCCCAAACCTGCCCACGGTGCCATCAGTCAATTTCAGCGACGGGCTACGTGATACAGTCAATTTCCTTGGCGTGTTGATCGCGGCGAATATCTTTGCATTCGTGTTCTATGTGATCTTTCCATTCGCAGCATTCTTCATCTTCTATGCACTGAACGGGTTCCTGCTCGGGCGGGAATACTTTCAGCTTGCCGCCATGCGCCGCATCGGGCGCGCTGCCGCCAAAGACCTGCGCAAAGAACATCAGGGGAAAATCTGGCTTGCCGGCTGCCTGATGGCCGTCCCGCTATCATTCCCGCTGGTTAATCTGTTCATCCCGATCCTAGGGGCAGCAACCTTTACCCATCTTTATCACACAGTTAGTCGCGACTGACCTCTGGCGTCGACATCCGCTCAAACCAGTCGATGTCGCGAATGCTGACGGCACCCGTCAACAGCACAGTCGCAATCACCAGCCAGATCGGAAAGGCGAACATCGTCGTTACTTTCGCTTTGCGTTTGAAGCTGAAATTCGCGGGCGAAGACGCATGGGTCCCCGGCACAATTTCACCCGCTTCGCCTTGGGTTTCAAGCCGCAGCGGCAGAACAATGAAGAAAACAATCGTCCAAATGACAGCGAAAAGTACAAGGCCGGATACAGGACCCATGGGAGTTTTCCTTTATAAAAGCGTATGCCAGACAAATACGTCGATCGGCGGTCAGGGCAAGGGCTACACCTGTTCCAGTTCTACCAGACAGCCGTTAAAGTCCTTTGGATGCAAGAAAAGCACCGGTTTGCCGTGCGCGCCGATTTTTGGCTCGCCATTGCCCAGAACCCGCGCGCCTTCTTTAAGCAGGTGATCGCGAGCAGCCATGATGTCATCGACTTCGTAGCAGACATGATGCATGCCGCCCGATGGGTTCTTGTCCAAGAAGCCTTGGATCGGGGACCCTTCGCCCAGCGGATAAAGCAATTCGATTTTGGTGTTCGGCAGCGTGATGAAAACAACCGTGACACCGTGGTCAGGTTCATCTTGAGGCGCACCTACATCGGCGCCCAGCATGGTGCGGTATTGCGCGCTTGCAGCTTCCAGGTCCGGTACGGCAATTGCGACGTGGTTGAGGCGACCAATCATGAGCATTCTCCTTTTTGCGCAATATGGCCTGCGATGATGCCAAGCGCAACGCGGGATGAAGTTAACAATCTGTTCACCTTGTTCTGCTTTGATAGATGAACCGACGACAAAGGGGGCGAATCGCCATGGACTCAATCGATGCATTCTCGCTGATACGCGCCCCGACCGCGCGCCGACCTCTTTTGGGGCAGACGGTTCTCGTGGTCGAAGACAGCCGTTTCGCAAGCGAGGCTGTGCGCATGATGTGCCTGCGCTCTGGCGCGCGGATCAGGCGGGCCGACAGTTTGGAAACCGCGCATCGGCATTTGGCGATCTGTCTGCCGACAGTTCTTATTGTGGACGTCGGCCTGCCAGACGGCTCTGGGATCGATCTGATCACCACGATCGCCGAAGCCGCACCAAGGATCGATGTCATTGTTGGAACCAGTGGGGATGGTACGCAAAGAGCTGCCGTCTTGGCAGCTGGTGCTGACGATTTCATCGAAAAGCCGGTGGACAGTCTGGTCGCGTTTCAATCAGTCATCTTGGCGCATTTGCCCGCGAATTGCCAACCACCCACACCTAGATTGATAGAGGACGAAGTGATCAGTCCAGACTTGGTCGTCTACCAAGACGACCTGAACCATATTGCACAAGTTCTGGATCGGGATGCTGGCGAAAACACCCTTGATTACGTTACGCAATTCTTGGGCGGTGTAGCGCGCAGCGCTCGCGACTACGACATGGACCGCGCAGTGACTTGTTTGGCGCAAATTCGAAATGCAGGTCGCAACCCCGATCAAGGGGTCGCTTCACTGTCTGAGATGGTGCAATCGCGAATTACGGCCGCAGGGCCGATTTAGC
The DNA here is from genome assembly GCF_017854415.1 of Yoonia sp. Lineage (GTDB taxonomy): Bacteria > Pseudomonadota > Alphaproteobacteria > Rhodobacterales > Rhodobacteraceae > Yoonia. The sequence continues at coordinate 8,133 of NZ_JAFMHR010000078.1, forward strand.
TTTTTTGCGGCAGAACGCGGAGATGTAATTCGCGCATCTGTTCGTTCAAAGGTTCGCTTGGGGCGTCCATCATCAAATCTTCGGCGCGCTGGTTCATCGGGAACATGATGACTTCGCGGATGTTCGATGCATCCGCTAGCAGCATCACAATCCGGTCGATACCAGCTGCACAACCTCCGTGGGGCGGTGCGCCATACTGGAACGCGTTGACCATGCCGCCAAAGCGCTTGCGCACTTCGTCGGGGCCGTAGCCTGCGATCTCGAACGCTTTGAACATAATCTCGGGGCGGTGGTTCCTGATAGCACCGGACACCAGTTCGTACCCGTTGCAGGCTAGGTCATACTGATAACCTAGCACCTCAAGCGGATTACCTTCGAGGGCTTCCATACCGCCCTGCGGCATCGAGAAAGGGTTGTGTTCAAAGTCGATCTTGCCAGTCTCTGCGTCCTGCTCATAGATCGGGAAATCCACGATCCATGCAAACGCAAAGCGGTTCTTGTCGGTCAGACCCAAGTCTTCGCCGATCACGTTGCGTGCCTTGCCGGCTACGCCTTCGAATGCCTTCGGTTTGCCACCGAGGAAGAACGCTGCATCGCCAAGGCCAAGACCCAATTGCTGGCGGATCGCTTCAGTGCGCTCTGGGCCGATGTTCTTTGCCAAAGGACCAGCCGCTTCCATGCCGCCTTCGACTTCACCGGATTTCAGCTTGGCTTGGGCTTCTTTGACAGTGATGCCCAGCTCTTGCGCAACAGCATCTGCAGTTTTCTCGCGCCAGAAGATGTAACCCATACCTGGCAGACCCTCTTTCTGGGCGAATGCATTCATGCGGTCGCAGAACTTGCGGCTGCCGCCCGTCGGCGCGGGGATTGCGCGCACTTCGGTGCCTTCTTGCTCTAGCAGCTTGGCGAAAATCGCAAAACCCGAGCCTGCAAAATGCTCTGATACAACCTGCATCTTGATCGGGTTGCGCAAGTCAGGCTTGTCGCTGCCGTACCATAGGGCCGCATCACGGTAGCTAATCTGCTCCCATGTTTGGTCGACGTTGCGGCCTTTGCCGAACTCTTCGAAAATACCGGTAATTACGGGCTGGATCGTATCGAATACGTCCTGCTGCTCGACGAACGACATCTCTAGATCAAGTTGATAGAAATCTGTGGGCGAGCGGTCGGCACGCGGATCTTCATCGCGGAAACAGGGCGCAATCTGGAAATACTTGTCATAGCCAGACACCATGATCAGCTGTTTGAACTGCTGGGGGGCCTGCGGCAACGCGTAAAACTTGCCGGGATGCAGACGCGACGGCACCAAGAAATCGCGCGCGCCTTCAGGGCTTGATGCGGTGATAATCGGTGTTTGGAATTCGCGAAAACCCTTGTCCCACATGCGGCGGCGCATGGATGCCACAACATCAGACCGCAACTTCATGTTTTCCTGCATCGCTTCACGGCGCAGATCAAGATAGCGATACTTCAAACGGGTTTCTTCAGGGTATTCCTGATCACCAAACACCATCAAAGGCAATTCTTTGGATGCACCCAAGACTTCGATACCACGAACAAAGACTTCGACCTCGCCAGTTGGCAACTTGGCATTCACCAGCTCTGGGTCGCGGGCCTTCACTTCGCCATCAATGCGGATACACCATTCAGACCGCACCTTTTCAACGTCAGCAAAAGCCGCCGAGTCTGGATCGCATAAAACCTGTGTGATGCCGTAATGATCGCGCAGATCGATAAACAAGATGCCACCATGATCGCGCACGCGGTTGACCCAGCCAGAAAGGCGTACAGTTTCGCCAACATTCGCGGCGGTCAGATCGGCACAGGTGTGACTGCGGTAAGCATGCATGGGTCAAGTCCTCAAACGGATAATTTCTTGGCCCGATACACCCCTTTGACCCGTCGAAGTCAACCATTCGCTTCTTCAGAGCATAAATATCCCCGCCGGAGGCATCAGATTTCGTGAAATCTGATCAAACTATGGGTGAAACAGCCGCGCAACATCACTTTCCAGCCAATCTCGCCTTTGTATCGCGCCATCGCCTCTTGCACCCGCGGACACCATCCCTATAACGCAGGACAATTTGCATCTTAGGGGGCCTGCCATGCCAAAGCGTACCGACATCAAGTCGATCATGATTATCGGCGCGGGTCCCATTATTATCGGTCAAGCCTGCGAGTTCGATTACTCCGGCGCACAAGCCTGCAAAGCCCTGCGCGAAGAAGGCTACCGGGTTATTTTGGTGAACTCCAATCCGGCGACAATCATGACAGACCCCGGGCTGGCGGATGCGACATATATAGAGCCGATCACCCCAGAGGTCGTCGCCAAAATTATCGAAAAAGAACGCCCTGACGCCTTGTTGCCCACGATGGGCGGCCAAACCGGTTTGAACACATCGCTGGCACTTGCCGACATGGGTGTGCTGGAAAAATACGGCGTCGAAATGATCGGCGCCAAGCGTGAAGCCATTGAAATGGCGGAAGATCGCAAACTATTCCGCGAAGCGATGGACCGCCTTGGCATCGAAAACCCCAAAGCGACGATCATTACCGCACCCGAAGTTGACGGAAAGCGCGACATCAAAGCAGGGGTGCAGCTCGCTATCGACGCGATCGAATACGTGGGCTTGCCAGCAATTATCCGCCCTGCCTTTACCCTCGGCGGCACTGGTGGTGGTGTGGCTTACAACCGCGAAGAATACGAACATTACTGCCGCACAGGCATGGATGCGTCCCCCGTTGGTCAGATCCTCGTGGACGAATCCCTGCTTGGCTGGAAAGAGTTCGAGATGGAAGTCGTGCGCGATACTGCAGACAACGCCATCATCGTCTGTGCCATCGAAAATGTTGACCCAATGGGCGTACACACGGGCGATTCGATCACTGTCGCCCCTGCCCTGACACTGACGGACAAAGAATATCAGATCATGCGCACGCACAGCATCAACGTGCTGCGCGAAATCGGTGTCGAAACGGGCGGTTCCAACGTGCAGTGGGCCGTGAACCCTGACGATGGCCGGATGGTCGTGATCGAAATGAACCCGCGCGTTTCACGTTCTTCCGCGTTGGCATCCAAAGCTACTGGTTTCCCGATTGCTAAGATCGCAGCGAAATTGGCCGTCGGCTATACGCTGGACGAATTGGACAATGACATCACCGGTGTCACCCCCGCATCCTTTGAGCCGACGATCGACTATGTCGTCACGAAAATCCCACGTTTTGCCTTTGAGAAATTCGCAGGTTCTGAACCACATTTGACCACCGCGATGAAATCCGTGGGCGAGGTTATGGCAATCGGTCGCACGATCCACGAATCCATGCAAAAGGCGCTGGCATCGATGGAAACCGGTTTGACCGGCTTTGATGACATCAAAATCCCGGGTGCGCCCGACATTGCAGCAATCACCAAGGCATTGGCCAAGCAAACCCCCGACCGGATCCGTGTGATCGCGCAAGCAATGCGCTTTGGGCTATCAGACGACGACATCTATGCTGTCACAAAGTTCGACCCTTGGTTCCTTGCCCGCATCCGCGAAATCATCGAAGCCGAAGCGGGCCTAATCAAAAACGGCCTGCCCGTCACCGAAAAAGGCTTGCGCGACATCAAGATGATGGGCTTCACCGATGCCCGCCTTGCGACGCTGACAGGCCGCGACGAGGATCAAGTCCGCCGTGCCCGCCGCAACCTTGGCGTCAACGCTGTCTTCAAGCGGATCGATACTTGTGGTGCCGAGTTTGAGGCGCAAACCCCTTATATGTATTCCACCTATGAGAACCCCGTTATGGGCGAGGTCGAATGCGAAGCGCGGCCTTCCAACCGCAAGAAAGTGGTCATTTTGGGTGGCGGTCCAAACCGGATCGGCCAAGGGATCGAGTTCGATTATTGCTGCTGCCATGCTTGCTATGCCCTGACCGATCAGGGCTTCGAGACGATCATGATCAACTGTAACCCCGAAACAGTTTCGACTGACTATGACACATCTGATCGGTTGTATTTTGAGCCGCTAACGTTTGAACATGTGATGGAAATCATGCGGGTCGAACAAGAAAACGGCACTTTGCACGGCGTGATCGTGCAATTTGGGGGGCAAACGCCGCTGAAGCTGGCGAATGCGCTTGAACAAGCAGGCATTCCGATTTTGGGCACGACCCCAGACGCGATTGATCTGGCAGAAGACCGCGAGCGGTTCCAGCAACTGGTTCAAAAGCTTGGCCTGAAACAGCCACACAACGGGATCGCGTCAACTGACGAAGAAGCCTTTGAAATCGCAAAAGATATCGGCTTTCCGCTGGTGATCCGCCCGTCTTATGTCTTGGGTGGTCGCGCGATGGAAATTGTACGCGATCAGGCCCAGTTGGAACGCTATATCTCCGAGGCCGTGGTGGTTTCGGGTGACAGCCCTGTTTTGCTGGATAGCTACCTGTCCGGCGCTGTCGAAGTTGATGTTGACTGCCTGTCTGACGGCAAAGACACTCATGTCGCAGGCATCATGCAGCACATCGAAGAGGCTGGTGTGCATTCGGGTGATAGTGCCTGTTCTTTGCCGCCATATTCGCTGTCCGCTGCCATGATCGCCGAAATCCGCGTCCAGACAGAAGCGCTGGCCAAGGCACTGAACGTGGTTGGCCTGATGAACATCCAGTTCGCGGTCAAAGACGAAACCGTCTATCTGATCGAAGTGAACCCGCGTGCATCCCGCACCGTGCCATTTGTGGCCAAAGCCACCGATAGCGCGATTGCATCCATCGCCGCCCGATTGATGGCAGGCGAGCCACTGTCGAACTTCCCGCTGCGCGCGCCCTACCCGCCCGCAGATGATCCGATGACGGTTCTACCGATGGGCGATGCGTTTACGCTAGCCGATCCGCACACACCTTGGTTCTCGGTCAAAGAAGCTGTGCTGCCGTTTGCCCGCTTCCCCGGTGTTGATACGATCCTCGGGCCTGAAATGCGCTCGACTGGTGAAGTCATGGGCTGGGATCGGTCTTTCCCGCGCGCGTTCTTGAAGGCGCAAATGGGCGCTGGAACGATCCTCCCCGAAAGCGGCACTGTGTTCATATCAATCAAAGATGCGGACAAGACCGCTGATATGGTTGAGGCTGGTCAAATTTTGATGGCGCTTGGTTTCAAGATCGTAGCCACACGTGGCACCGCCGCTTGGTTGCTTGAAAACAAGATTGACTGCGACGTGGTCAACAAAGTCTATGAAGGTGGGCTGACTATCGTTGACCGCCTTAAGGACAAGCATATCGCGCTGGTGTTCAACACGACAGAAGGCACGCAAGCGGTCGAAGACAGCCGCGATATTCGGGCGGTCGCGCTATACGGCAAAATCCCGTATTTCACGACCGCTGCTGCGTCACATGCTGCGGTACTCGCGATGCAAACCCGCGTCGAAGGCGAGATCGAAGTGCGGTCCTTGCAAGGCTAAGTCAACGACCGCGTCACTCAGCCGGAACTGGCTGGTGATCGCGGTCGCCTGACGTTCTGGCGGCCCCATGCTGGTGCCGCCTTTTTTCCCCAAGCATCAACATGGCTGGTGTGACGATCAACGTCAGCACTGTAGCCACGACCAATCCGCCAGCGATGGCTGACGACAGTTCTGTCCACCACTGTGTTGATGGCGCGCCATAGACGATTTCGCGGGTGAAGAAGTTCAGGTTCAAACCAATCACCATCGGCATAAGGCCCAGCGCTGTCGTGATCGACGTAAGTACCACGGGACGCAGGCGCTGCGCTCCGGTGCGCAACGCAGCCTCGAGCGGGGATTGTCCGTCACGCTTAAGACCATTGTAGGTGTCGATCAGGATGATGTTGTTGTTCACAACGATCCCCGCCAAAGCAATTACGCCGATGCCACCCATAACGATGCCAAATGGGCGTCCGGTGATGATCAGCCCCAACAAGACACCCGCCACAGAGAACACAATCGCGCTCATGACCACAAAGGCTTGGTAGAAGTTGTTGAACTGGATAACCAAGATGACAAACATCAGAAAGATTGCAGTGATGAAGGCGCCTACAAGAAAGATCATGCTTTCTGCTTGATCCTCGGCCTCGCCTGCAAAGCTGAATTCTACGCCTGCGGGCAACTCGGTTTCGTTCAGCGCGGCGGTCAAGGCAATCACCTGATCGTTTACCAACATGCCCGGCGCAACGTTCGCCTCGATTGTAGTGACACGTTTTTCGTCAATACGCCGAATAACGCCAGTGCGCGGTGACGGTGCAAAGGTTACGAAGTTCGAGATCGGAACAAGACCCGAAGATGTCGGCACGCGCAGCCCTGCAAGTTCGGCCAATGACCGTTCTTCGCGCGGGAAACGCACACGAATATCAAGCGAACCGTCGATATCGTCGGGACGGTAATCAGCCACAGTAATACCTTGGGTCAGCAATTGCACCGCTTGCCCCAACAGGCTGACATCAGCGCCAAAGCGCGCGGCCTCAGCACGGTTCACAAGGATAGAAACCTCGACCCCTGGCACGGGACGCGTGTCGGTGACATCGGTGAAGCCACCAATACGGTCCATGACATCGCGGATTTGTTGCACAGCGATAATCTGGGCATCGCCATTGCGGGCGGTGATTTGGAGATTCACAGGTTTACCAGCCGCAGGTCCACCACTTTCGGTTTGGACCTGTACATCAATGCCCGCGATATCCGCGACGCTTTCGCGAATATCAACGCCGATTTCGGCGGCAGTGCGGCGCGTATCCCATGCGGTCAATTCTAATTGGAGGGTACCGATGGTTTCTTCGTCGCCTTGACCCGCGCTCATCATCGAGCGCGCGTAGATACTTGCGATTTCGTCATAGCCAAGGATGCGCTCTTCGACAGCGCGCACCAATGCGTCGCGTTCAAAGATCGAAAAGTTGTCGCGGGCACGGACCTGCACCTGCATAAAATCAGGTTCAACAGACGGGAAGAATGTGACGCCTTTGCCAAACTGCCCATACATGCCAAATCCGCCAAGCAGCAATGCAACCGCCAGCAAAACAGTGGCCGCTGGACGCATTATTGCCCACTGCAACACACGTACATAGCCGCCCGTAAAGCCGCTCATATCGCGCGGATCGCCAATTTCAGCGGCATGCAGCGCGGCCTTGGCCTTTGCGGATTGTGGTTGCCGCTTGCCAATCAGGCCGCCGACTACGGGGATAAAGAT
>NZ_JAFMHR010000216.1 GCF_017854415.1 Yoonia sp.
CAATCTGTGCAAAACACCGGCCACAAGCGCCAATACCGCGAGAGCGGTTTCGTCCTTGTCCCGCAGAGCTGACCTTGATGTAAACCGCTGCGCAGGTCTGCTTTCCGCCAGTTGCTGCCGTCTGTGCACTTTGCAGCATCAGTCAGTTTGGGCCCCCACAGCATGGTGCTGCAATACTCACAGTCAGGAATTGGACCTTTTGTTGCAGCTTGGATCTAGACAATACAGAGGCGCGAAGACAAAGATCGCCACATGATTTTGGGGCATTGCGAGGACCTGTAAGTGGACCGAGAAGCAATCATTTGGATCAAGCACCGTAGCAACTAACAAAGGACACGATTATGGCCAGCAACAAGATGAATATTGCGGTTATTCCCGGCGATGGGATTGGCAAGGAAGTCGTCCCCGAAGGGGTGCGTGTCCTGAACGCAGCCGCCGCAAAATATGGCTTAGACTTTAATTTTGACGAATTTGATTTCTCGTCATGTGATTACTACAAGCAACATGGCCAGATGATGCCGGACAACTGGAAAGACCAGATTGGCGGTCATGACGCGATTTTCTTTGGTGCAGTTGGCTGGCCGGATACGGTGCCGGATCACGTTTCGCTTTGGGGGTCGCTTTTGCAGTTCCGTCGTGAATTCGACCAATATGTCAGCCTGCGCCCCGCCAAGCTGATGCCCGGCGTGACCTCTCCGTTGGCAGGGCGCGGTCCTGGCGATATCGATATGATGATCGTGCGCGAGAATACCGAAGGCGAGTATTCATCGATTGGCGGAAGGATGTTCCCGGGAACTGACCGCGAAATTGTCATGCAGGAAACGGTCATGTCGCGCGTGGGCGTTGACCGGATTCTGCGTTATGCATTCGATCTTGCACGCAAACGTGGCGGGAAACTGACCTCGGCGACCAAGTCGAACGGCATTGCGATCACGATGCCCTATTGGGACGAGCGTGTTCTCGAGATGCAAAAATCCTATCCTGATGTCACGGTCGATAAGTACCATATCGACATCTTGGCTGCTATGTTTGTGCTGCATCCTGACCGCTTTGACGTTGTTGTCGGATCAAATCTATTCGGGGATATCCTATCCGATCTGGGTCCGGCCTGCACGGGAACCATAGGCATCGCGCCATCAGGCAATATTAATCCGGAGCGTAAGTTCCCCTCACTGTTTGAGCCTGTGCACGGCTCAGCACCCGATATCGCTGGCAAGGGCATCGCTAATCCGATCGGTCAGATCTGGTCAGGTGCGATGATGTTGGAACACTTGGGGCATCTGGAAGCCGCACAAGGCGTCATGTCCGCAATCGAGGCTGTTCTGACTGACCCTGCGTTTCGAACCGGAGATCTTGGGGGAACAGCAGATACTGTAACCTGTGGAAAGGCAATCGCGGCGGCTGTCTGACTGGCGACAGAGGTCATTGAGCGCGTTTCATTGGAACGCGCCAATTGCCAGAAATAGTAAGCTATCAGGGTATCATGGTTTGCTCGCAATCTCCTGGGCCGAGCAGGACGGATACCCATAGCCCCAGCGCCATTTCAGGCCCGAACAGGGCGCACCACCAAAACGCACAGCCAGAAACATTGCTTCCGCAATGCTGTCATAGGCGGCCCGAATCTGATCGGCGTTCACGTTGTAAAGAAGGGCCAGATCATCAACCCGGTCAGTCCCAGTAGCTATTACACATGTCTTCAACGCTTGGTCAGCGACCCAACGGGCCTCAAAGCTTGCTTCCGCACTCACAGCCTTGCCTGCGTTATGATAGGCTCGGTCATGGGTGACACAGCAACCCTCCCAAGGCGGCAAGGACTGATGCGCCTCTGCAAAATCGGGAAAATGGCTGGCCAGCACTTGCCAGGCGTTCGACAGGCCGCCGCTACAGCCATCCGTCTCAAAAGGGGTCAGTTTCGTCTCCGAGCGAACCATAAGCGTTATCAACGCCTCATGCGTAGGCCCCTCCACGGCGCGCGCCACCGCACCTGCGGTCCAATCCTGTGCGTTCACCGGCCCGGCCATCAGCATGAGTATCAGTATTGGCCTGAGGTTGATCATCGCCGGTTCATCGGGGATCAAGGCGTGGCATAGTGTTCGGAATTTTCATAGGCCAGACGTAGCATGATCAAAATTCGCAAACAACTTGGCAGCAAGCCTGATAAGAAACTCTGATGTCCGCTAGCAGCAATCATTTGGATGTTGCATCGTACGCATGGGTTAGAACCTGAAAGGTCGATCTCATCATTACGGCCGCACACATCGCACTGTATATTGCGCCTTGGCCAGATAAAAATAGGGAGAAGATTCGATGAATACCGAACAGGCAGATAATCTTGCCCGAGCGCAAGAGCGTGTCTCCCACGGTCGCCAGCAAGAAGATGGTGTCATCGTCATACGAACTATTGCAATGCCCGCAGATACCAATCCAGCCGGCGACATCTTCGGAGGCTGGTTAATGTCACAGATGGACCTCGCCGCTGGAAACATGGCTGGTCGCGTATCAAATGGACGTGGTGCGACTGTCGCAGTTGAAGGGATGCAATTTTTGCGTCCCGTTAAAGTTGGTGATGAAGTCACCATTTATGCGACGCTGATCAAAGTCGGCAGAACATCTATGCGCATTCATGTGGATGTCTGGGCACGTCCACGATTTGGGCAAGCCGCTGAAAAGGTAACAAACGCAGAATTCGTTTTTGTTGCGTTGGATGAGAGCGGTGCGCCACGCCAGATATCGGAAATTTAGGCCGATCCAACTAAACACTCGAAAGAAAAAACTGAAAACTATCGCCTGTAGGCCAAAGGATACCCCATTGACGACCAAAGGACTTAT
>NZ_JAFMHR010000217.1 GCF_017854415.1 Yoonia sp.
GGACCTCTTCGCACAGACGGCGTTCTGACCTGATACCGAAGCAAAGGCCAACCAAAAGCATCCGGATCAGCAGCCCAGCATCAATCGATGAGCGGCCTGTGTGGCTGCAAAACTCGGACAGATAGGCAGATGTCGCTCAGATCGACGAACCGGTCAATCGAACGCAGAAGATGATTTTGAGGGACGTGGTTGTTCAGCGAAAACCCATAAAACAGCGCCGTCTGTGCCTCCTGGTTCGGTCCCATCACCGCCAAATTCCCGCCTTTATAGAGGAATTGAATCAGCCAAAGGCTTTCAAATCAACAAGAGTTTTTCCAACAGAATTAACCAAAAAGACAAGTGCTGCACGATGCTCAAATAACTCCTGTGATTTTGGGACTCCCCAATCAATAGGTGTTCATTGAAGTCCAATTACTATCGAAATTCACTCTCATGCAGTCATTTAGCCAGACTTTGCAGTTCATTGCGCGCGCGAGCGACGACAACCAAATATCAAATTTTGGGCGCTGCAGTGTTTTACAAACCAATGGACCGGTGGAACTTCATTCGATAGCCTACTTTTAGGCTTAACAATAAATTTGCGCATTTTGACGCATTATAATCAACAAAGCCTCGTCAAATGACAGAAAATGGGGACAAAACCATAAAATTAGTAATCGGTCTTGATGGACAAAGCTCGGGGGAAAAGGCCCTTGAATTTGCCAAGAGCATAGCGGCAAACAGCGCCAGTTGTGAATTAATCGTCGTCTATGTGATCGAATGGTCACCGTTTTCCTTCCAGACTGCGGAGGAAAATGCGCAACGACACAAACGACGTGAAGAAGAAATTTCAATCGCAATGGAACGGGTCGTCGATCCGGCCGTGGCCTCTCTCAAAAAGGCTGGCCTGACCGCACGCGCGATTGTGCGCCATGGCGATGTCGCAGACACGATCGACAACATTGCTCATTCTGAAGGTGCGTCTCAGATTATCGTCGCACGTTCAAGCGCCGGTGGCATCACTTCGCGCTTGTTTGGCAGTTCAACCGCAAACCTTGTCATGAACGCGCGCGTTCCTGTCACTGTTGTCGCATAAGGAACATTTCAAAAGAAAAAGTTATATTCTCTCTTTTTAGCGATGACAGCCTATCTAGCCCTTGCGATGCCTGCTCAGGCACAAGAGGTCGCCGGGTCACTGGATGCCCGCGTGAACGAAATATTCGCGGGTGCTACCGGCTGGTTCGTCAACTTTATCTTTATGGCCATTCCTGGCACGAACTTTCCTTGGATTGTGATGTGGTTGGTTATTGGTGCTAGCGTATTTACAATTTACTTCGCCGCGGTGCAATTCCGCTTCTTTGGTCATGCAATCAGCTTGGTCAAAGGCGACTATTCTGACCCGAATGACGCAGGCGAAGTTAGCCACTTTCAAGCGCTTGCAACTGCCCTGTCGGGTACCGTTGGCCTTGGCAACATTGCTGGTGTTGCCGTGGCGGTCGGTATCGGCGGACCGGGCGCTACCTTCTGGATGATCCTTGCGGGTTTGCTGGGCATGGCATCAAAGTTCACCGAATGTACGCTGGGCGTGAAATATCGCAATGAATACCCTGATGGCACCGTGTCTGGTGGTCCAATGTATTACATCTCAAAGGGCTTTGATGAGCTAGGTTTGCCGGGTGGGAAAATCCTTGCGGTGATGTTCTCTATTTTTTGCATCCTTGGTGCTTTGGGGGGCGGAAACATGTTCCAAGCCAACCAAGCGCATGCGCAGATCACACAGATCACTGGCGATTTTCCCGGTTGGATTACGGGCGTTGTCTTTGCGACTGTCGTCTTTGCTGTCATCGTTGGTGGCATCAAATCCATTGCCAAGGTCACAGAGAAAGTTGTTCCGTTCATGGGGATTCTCTATGTTGGCGCATCGCTCGTCGTTCTGATCGTAAACTACGATATGATCGGTTGGGCCTTTAGCCAGATCTTTGTCGGCGCATTCACCGGACTTGGTGTTGCGGGCGGTTTCGTTGGTGCGTTGATCCAGGGTTTTAAACGCGCTGCGTTTTCGAACGAAGCGGGCGTTGGTTCTGCGGCGATCGCACACTCGGCGGTGAAAACCAAAGAGCCAATCACCGAGGGTTTCGTTTCGTTGCTTGAGCCACTGATCGATACTGTTGTGATCTGTACGATGACAGCTTTGGTCATCATCATTTCACAGCAGTTGATCATTGATGAAGCGACGGGCAACTATGTCCTGAACGAAGCTGGTACAGCCATTGCAACGATTGACGGCAACAGCGGTGTCGCACTGACATCGGCTGCGTTCGGTTCAGCCATCAGCTGGTTCCCGTTCGTTCTGGCGATTGCGGTTATCTTGTTCGCGTTCTCTACCATGATCTCTTGGTCCTACTATGGATTGAAGGCGTGGACGTATCTGTTCGGCGAAGGCAAGACGACAGAACTGATCTTCAAGATCATCTTTTGTATCTTCATTGTCATCGGTGCGGCAGCCAGCCTTGGACCTGTCATCGACTTCTCTGATGCGGCGATCTTTGCGATGGCGGTGGTCAACATCTTCTGCCTGTACTTCCTGATGAAAGTGGTACGGACAGAGCTGGTGTCTTACAGTGCACGTCTGAAGTCAGGCGAGATCAAGAAGTTCACGCACTAGACCTGAACACAAGAAAGTGGAGAGGCCGCTGGCGAAAGCCGCGGCCTCTTTTTTGGATCGAACATGAATGGCTTGGGTTGTCATGGCTGGCATGAATTATGTTCAGTTTTGCAAAAGAAGCTCGTGCGCCTCCGGCACCGTACCGCAATGCAGGCATTCGCAGCAAAGGGCAGCTTCGCCCC
>NZ_JAFMHR010000079.1 GCF_017854415.1 Yoonia sp.
CAGAGGGTCGGGAGTTCGAATCTCTCCGCCCCGACCACTTAAAAGAATTGATCGATATGATTGGCAGCCTTTGGGGCTGCCTTTTGTGTTCTTGGCAGCCAGTTCTGACGGACTTGGACGCTGGCTTTGCTCGTCACGGCTCGTCTGTGTTGATTCTTGATTTGCACATATTTCGTCCCGGGTGCGCCCGCGCGGCATGCCGGTGATCCGTGTATAAAAAACACAATCTGCGTTGTGTTCATAAAGATTAAGAATCGGTCAACGATTTCATGGTCTGTTCAGAGTTTAGCTGAAGCTTTTCGTCTAAGTCTGCCGACTAAAAGGGTTTCTGCAAATCGACCTGTGGGCTCAAATTGTGGACAAACCTGTGCATGAATCGCCCACACGTCGAGCGCCCATTTTGTGCCAATCCAGTCAACCAATATAATCCGTATTTAGTGTTAAAAATTCGTTGACCCACTAGGGGTGGTTGCGTCAAGCTGTGCGGACTGACGCGGTGAATACTAGATGTTGTGTTGGTAATAGGAACGGCGCAGCAGGCAGGTAAGTGAATATACCGACAAACAGACCACTTGATTATTAATCAAGTCGGGCCGGTTTTTGTCTCAGATTGCACCGTTGCTTTTCACAGCACCGCTCACGCGGACAAATGACAGTTAGCCGCAACGACGGCACAAAATGATGGGGCAGACCAATGAAAATTGAACGCAATTTTACAACCAGCGAAACAGGTGCTTATGGCGCGCTTGAATTCAAGACCACCAAGTCTGAGATTCGCAACCCTGACGGCACAATCGTCTTCAAACTTGATGACTGCGAGATCCCTGCAAGCTGGAGCCAGGTCGCATCCGATGTCATCGCACAAAAATACTTCCGCAAAGCTGGCGTCCCTTCCGAGGTAAAGCGCGTCAAAGAAAAGGGCGTACCAGAGTTTCTGTGGCCATCTGTTCCAACGAAAGACGCGACATTCAGCGGCGAAACTTCTGCAAAGCAGGTATTCGACCGTTTGGCTGGCGCTTGGACGTATTGGGGCTGGAAAGGTGGCTATTTCACCACCGAAGCAGACGCCCGCGCCTATTTCGATGAGATGCGCTACATGCTTGCAACACAGCGCGCGGCACCAAACAGCCCGCAGTGGTTTAACACTGGCTTGCACTGGGCGTACGGCATTGATGGACCTGCACAGGGCCACTACTATGTAGATTACCAAAGCGGTGAGCTGACAAAATCAACATCCAGCTACGAGCACCCGCAGCCACACGCCTGCTTTATTCAGTCCGTTGCTGACGATCTGGTCAACGAAGGCGGGATCATGGATCTTTGGGTCCGCGAAGCACGCCTTTTCAAGTATGGCTCTGGCACAGGTACCAACTTTTCATCCCTACGTGGCGCTGGCGAAGCACTGTCCGGTGGCGGCAAGTCGTCCGGCCTGATGGGTTTCCTAAAAATCGGTGACCGTGCGGCTGGTGCGATCAAATCCGGCGGCACAACACGTCGTGCGGCCAAGATGGTTATCATCGACAGCGACCACCCCGATATCGAAGAATTCATCAACTGGAAGGTCATCGAAGAGCAAAAAGTGGCATCCATTGTTGCTGGTTCCAAGATGCACGCCCGCTATCTGAATGCGATCTTCGCGGCGATCAAGTCGTGGGATGGCGCGGAAATCGCAGCTTACGATCCAAAGACCAACGATACTTTGGCCTCTGCTGTCAAAGACGCCAAGCGGTCTGCAATCCCTGAGACATACATCAAGCGCGTGCTTGATTATGCAAAGCAGGGCTATTCTAGCATCGAATTCCCGACCTACGACACAGATTGGGATTCGGAAGCTTACTCAAGCGTCTCTGGCCAGAACTCCAACAACTCCATCCGTGTCACGGATGCATTCCTGAAGGCCGTCGAAGATGACGCCGACTGGAAACTAATCAACCGCCGTAACGGTGAAGTCGCCAAGATCATCAAAGCGCGCGATCTATGGGAACAGGTTGGTCACGCTGCATGGGCCTGCGCCGATCCGGGCATACAATACCACGACACCGTCAACGCATGGCACACATGCCCTGAAGATGGCGCGATCCGCGGTTCAAACCCTTGTTCTGAATACATGTTCCTTGATGACACGGCCTGTAACCTCGCGTCGATGAACCTGCTGACCTTCTATACAGACGGCGCGTTCCAGTCCGAAGATTACATGCACGCCACACGCCTGTGGACTGTCACACTCGAAATTTCAGTTATGATGGCACAGTTCCCATCCAAGGAAATCGCGCAGCGGTCATACGACTTCCGCACGCTGGGTTTGGGCTATGCCAACATCGGCGGTTTGCTGATGAACATGGGCTTTGGCTATGACAGCGCAGAGGGCCGCGCGATGGGTGCTGCCCTGACTGCGATCATGACTGGCGTATCTTATGCGACGTCTGCCGAAATGGCGGGCGAGCTGGGGGCATTCCCAGGCTACAAGAAAAACAGCAAGCACATGTTGCGCGTCATCAAGAACCACCGTCAAGCGGCCTTGGGCAAATCAGACGGTTACGACAATCTGGATGTTAAGCCCGTACCTTTGGATCACGCCAACTGCCCTGACCAAAGCCTGATTGCTTTGGCAACGGGCGCTTGGGACGAAGCGCTCGCGCTTGGTAAAAAGCACGGCTACCGCAACGCGCAAGTGTCCGTTATCGCGCCAACCGGCACCATCGGTCTGGTCATGGATTGCGACACCACTGGGATCGAGCCTGACTTTGCGCTGGTGAAATTCAAGAAACTCGCCGGTGGCGGGTACTTCAAGATCATCAACCAGTCTGTGCCAGCGGCCCTTGAAAAGCTGGGCTATGGCTCTGCGCAAATCGAGGAGATCATCGCCTATGCGGTCGGTCACGGATCAATCGGGCAGGCGCCAGCGATCAACCACACATCATTGATTGGGCACGGCTTTGGTCAGGCCGAATTGGACAAGATCGAAGGCGCATTGGCGTCCGCATTCGACATCCGTTTCGTGTTCAACCAGTGGACGCTGGGCGAAGAGTTCTGCACAAAAACGCTGGGTATTCCTGCCGCAAAGTTGAACGATCCGACGTTTGATTTGCTACGTCACTTGGGCTTCTCCAAGCAAGATATTGACGCGGCCAACGATCACGTTTGCGGAACAATGACACTAGAGCAAGCGCCGTACCTGAAAGACGAACACCTGACCGTGTTTGACTGCGCCAACCCATGTGGCAAAAAAGGTAAGCGTTATCTGAGCGTTGACAGCCACATTTACATGATGGCCGCAGCACAATCGTTTATCTCGGGTGCGATTTCCAAGACGATCAACATGCCAAACGACGCGACAATCGAGGACTGCCAGAAAGCCTATGAGCTGTCTTGGTCTTTGGGCGTCAAAGCGAACGCACTGTACCGTGACGGATCGAAACTGTCCCAGCCACTCGCTGCCGCCTTGGTCGAAGACGACGAAGATGCTCAAGAGGTTCTGGAAAGTGGCAACCACCACGCCAAAGCTGCTGTCTTGGCCGAAAAGATCGTCGAAAAGATCATCATTACCGAAGTGCGCAATCGCGAACGTGAAAAGATGCCACAGCGCCGCAAGGGCTATACCCAAAAGGCCATCGTTGGCGGGCATAAGGTCTACCTGCGCACCGGCGAATACGAAGGCGGCGCCTTGGGCGAAATCTTTATCGATATGCACAAAGAAGGTGCTGGCTTCCGTGCCATGATGAACAACTTCGCAATCGCGGTGTCAGTTGGTCTGCAATACGGTGTACCGCTTGAGGAATTCGTGGACGCGTTCACATTCACCAAGTTCGAGCCCGCAGGCATGGTTCAGGGCAACGATAGCATCAAGAATGCAACGTCGATCCTTGACTACATCTTCCGCGAATTGGCTGTCAGCTACCTTGACCGGACCGATCTGGCCCACGTCAAACCAGAAGGCGCGTCCTTTGACGACATCGGCCGTGGCGAGGAAGAGGGCGTATCGAACGTGAAGGCCCCAACCGAAAACACTGCATCACGGTCATTGGAGGTCCTTAAGCAGATTTCGTCCACCGGTTACCTGCGCAAACGCATGCCACAGGACTTTGTTGGCTTGCAAAGCGGGATGAGTGCAGCAGCACTCGCCACGAGCGCAGACGCGGCAGCAGCGCTGCAAACGCTGGTTCCAGAAGTTAGTGAAAGCATCGTTGCCACAGGTGCAGCCATCACGATTACGGCGCGCGACAAGGCTAAAATGCAAGGCTACGAGGGTGATCCGTGCGGCGAATGCGGCAACTATACATTGGTGCGCAACGGGACATGCATGAAGTGTAATACG
Organism: Yoonia sp.; assembly: GCF_017854415.1. Taxonomy (GTDB): domain Bacteria; phylum Pseudomonadota; class Alphaproteobacteria; order Rhodobacterales; family Rhodobacteraceae; genus Yoonia. The sequence continues at coordinate 4,316 of NZ_JAFMHR010000079.1, forward strand.
TGTGGTGGGACATCTGGGTGTAGCTAAGAAAACCATGAATACGGCAGGTTAGACCATCGGTCTTTCCAAGCGGTTGAATGGCGAAAATTAAGAAGATCCGGGGCGGGTGCGCTCGCCCCTGGTGCGGATCAAGCCGCAGGCAATAAAATCCGAGCGGTATAATGAGTGAGCTTGATCAGCGAAACTATGGGGGAACTTCGGTTCCCCCTTTTTTATGTTTGCTTGGGGTGATGGGCAGACTCCGTGAGTTGCTGCGCAATTCACTCTGTCTGCGGTCGCCGATTGCTGCGCATTCGGCGGTGATCAGCGAAACTATGGGAGGCCTTAGGGCCTCCCTTTTTTATTGCGACCCGCTGCCCCGCGGCGCATGGTTTGATCAGCCAAAGGGAATTTTAAATGACCGACTTTCTGCTCCTTGCCTTTATCTTTCTGATTGCCGGCGTCATCGCCGTCCCCATTGCTGCGCGGCTGGGGCTAGGCTCTGTGCTTGGCTACTTGATTGCGGGCATTGCCATCAGTCCGGTGTTGGCGTTGCTTGATGTGGACGTCATATCAATCCAGCATTTTGCCGAATTTGGCGTTGTGATGATGCTATTTTTGGTCGGGCTAGAGCTTGAACCAAAACGCCTGTGGGCGATGCGCGGCAAACTTTTGGGGCTTGGTGGTGGACAGGTCGGATTGACCGCTGCGGCTGTGATGGGCATCGGGATGCTGTTCGGTCTTGGCTGGACAATCGCACTTGCGGTTGGCTTAATTGCTGCATTAAGTTCGACTGCTATCGTTCTGCAAACGCTTAATGAAAAAGGCTTAATGAAAAGCGGCGGTGGTCAATCCAGTTTTTCAGTCTTGCTTGCTCAAGACATCGCGGTGATCCCGATGCTGGCCTTGATGCCGTTGCTCGCGATGCCTGAATTGATGGATATGGCTGGTGATGTAGCGCACGCAGCCGCAGATGATCATGGCGAAAGCGGCGACCATAGCAGCCCCATGAGCCTTGTTGCTGGGCTTGCAGGGTGGCAAATCGCGGTCGTCAACATCGTCGCCATTGCCGCGGTCGTGGGCGCAGGCAGTTTTCTGACCCGTTCCATTTTTCGCTTTATCGCAGGCGCAAATTTGCGGGAACTGTTCACGGCAACGGCGCTGATGATGGTGATCGGCATTGCTTTGTTAATGTCGCTGGTCGGTTTGTCGCCTGCCTTGGGGACGTTCCTTGCGGGTGTTGTTCTGGCAAACAGCGAATACCGGCACGAGCTAGAATCAGACATTGATCCTTTCAAAGGATTGCTGTTAGGACTGTTCTTTATGACGGTTGGGGCGGCCATTAACTTTGCGCTGCTTGCGGAAAACCTATTGTTAATCCTTGGCCTCACGGCCTTGTTGATAGCCGTCAAAGCAGGCATTCTTGCCGTGCTTGCTGTGGTTTTCAAGCTGCGCGGCGCAGATCGCTGGTTGCTGGCACTCAGTCTTGCGCAAGCTGGTGAGTTTGGTTTTGTTTTACTGTCATTCTCTGTCACAAACATGATCTTGCCGCAGATGTTGGCCGATCAATTGCTGCTGGTGGTGGCTATTTCCATGATGCTGACCCCGCTGTTGTTTATCTTTTATGACCGTGTGATCGTACCGCGCTATACCGTTATCGAAGGCGAAGAGGCCGATGATATTGAAGAGCAAGGTCAGGTTATCATCGCTGGTGGTGGCCGCATTGGCGGCATGGTGCGCCGGATACTGAGTGCCGGTGGCTATAACCTGACTGTCATCGACTATAATGCGCAACACCTTGAAAACATGCGCCGTTTCGGTGCGCGGATTTACTACGGTGACGCGACACGACCTGACATGCTGCAAGCTGCGGGCTTGCAACACGCAAAGGTTTTTGTTGCGGCAATCGACGATAAAGACAAGCTGACGGAACTGGTGCGGTATGTGCACGCGACGGCCCCGCATGTGCACATCATTGCCCGCGCAATTGATCGGCACCACGTCTATGAGCTTTGGGCGGCGGGGTGCCGCGACATTGTCCGTGAAACCTATGACAGTTCTTTGCGGATGGGGCGTTCTGCGCTCGAGGCGCTTGATGTGCCAAAGGACCGCGCAGTGATGATGGTGGACGCATTTAACCGTGCTGACCGCGCGTCGATGATTTCGTTGGCCGGGGCCTATGATCCCAACATCCCCGTGATGGAGAACGAGGCCTATATCGCCCGCGTCCAAGAAGTACTTGGGCCGCGCGAGGCCGCGATGAATGCCCAGATGATGTATATTTTGGAAACTGGCGAGATGCCTGAGGAAGACGAGCTTGACCTAGGTCCAACGGGTTAGCGCGGAATATCAACCTCTGGAGCGGCCAGCACGAAGCCGTCAAATTGAAAGCCCGGAGAAACGGTACAGCCGACCAGTGTCCAGTCACCTGTCGTTGCGGCCTTTTGCCAATGTCCTGTCGGCACAATGGCTTGGGGCAATTCACCTGCGCCTAAATCGGGGCCAAGACGGGTATCAACGGCAGGACCATCCAAGGATGGGGCCAGCGACAAAGTCAGCGGTGCCCCCGCATAATAGTGCCAGATTTCAACAGCATCGACCGCATGCCAATGGCTGGCTTGTCCGGCTTTGAGCAGGAAATAGATGCATGTACCCGTCGCACGGCCTTTGTTTTCCGCCACCCATGTCTGACGGTAGTATCCGCCCTCTGGGTGGGGGCTCAGGTCCAGTTGCGCGATAATTTGATCAGCGGTTAAGTCAGGCATGGAATCTGGGGGGCTGCAGTGTTGGGATGTAGCCCTTGAAGGCGTGGATCGGGGAAGACTTCGATTTCAAATTTATAGGGCACAAACCCGGCCTTTTGGTAAAACGCCAAAGCACGCGGATCGTCCCAATTGCAGGTGTGGACAAAGAAACGCGTTACATCGCGCGCAAAGGCTTTTTGCTGTGCCAATGCCATCATCGGCCCGCCCAAGCCTTGGCCTGTGACGTCTTTTACCATTCCAAAGTATGCCAATTCGCAGGAATTGCCGTCTTGGAAATCAAGCTCGGCTATCGCGATTGCATTGCCATTCTGCCGCACGACCCAGACTTCGGTGGTGTCACGGTTGAGGATTTCTGCAAGGGTCGCATCGTCCATTTCAAGCCGCGACGACCAAAGCCAAGGCGCACCCACCGCACGAAACAATGCGCGGTAGGTGTCGGTGTCTGGATGTTCTTGCGCGACCGTCATGCCATCTGGAAAAGGCTTGGCCGCTTGCATCGCAGGGGCTGCCATTTCCAGATAAGTCACCACAGCAGGCACGTGCCCTTGTGGAACTGCATGCATGCCCGCGTTGATCATGCCTTTAGAATGCTCCGGCCCGCATAAACAGCTGTTTCACCCAGCATTTCTTCGATGCGGATCAACTGGTTGTACTTTGCCAAACGGTCAGATCGCGACAATGATCCGGTTTTGATCTGGCCACAGTTTGTTGCAACAGCAAGGTCGGCAATCGTCGCGTCCTCGGTTTCGCCAGAACGGTGCGACATAACATTGGTGAACCGCGCGCGGTGTGCTATATCAACGGCCTGAAGTGTTTCTGTCAGCGTGCCGATCTGGTTGACTTTGACCAGCATGGAGTTGGCAGAGCCTTTGGCGATACCATCCGCAAGACGGCTAGGGTTTGTTACAAACAAATCGTCGCCAACCAGCTGGATTTTGTCGCCGATCAGATCGGTTAGCATTTTCCAACCGTCCCAGTCATCTTCGGACATGCCGTCTTCGATGCTGATGATCGGGTAATCTTCGGCCAGTTTGGCAAGGTAGGCTGCATTTTCGGCTGATGTCAGGGACACGCCTTCGCCAACCATCTCGTATTTGCCGTTCTTGTAGTATTCGGTCGCGGCACAATCGAGCGCAAGATAGATGTCTTTGCCCGGCTCATAGCCTGCTTTTTTGATTGATGTCATGATGAAATCAAGCGCCACACGGGTGCTAGCAAGGTTCGGCGCAAAGCCACCTTCATCGCCGATACCTGTATTGTGACCTGCAGCGCTGAGTTCTTTTTTCAGCGTATGGAAAACTTCGGCACCCATGCGAATGGCTTCGCGGATGTTTTCTGCGGCGACAGGCATGATCATAAATTCTTGGATATCGATTGGGTTATCAGCATGTTCGCCGCCGTTGATGATGTTCATCATCGGGACGGGCAGGGTGCGCGCGCTTGTGCCACCGATATAGCGAAACAATGGCTGGGCTGTGTACTCTGCAGCGGCTTTGGCCACGGCCAGTGACACGCCAAGGATCGCGTTTGCGCCAAGGCGCGCTTTGTTCGGTGTGCCGTCCAATTCGATCATCGCCATGTCGATTGCGACTTGTTCTGTCGCCTCAAACCCCAAAAGCGCTTCGGCAATTTCGCCGTTTACGGCGGCTACAGCTTCGAGCACGCCTTTGCCCATGTAGCGGGATTTGTCGCCGTCACGCTTTTCAACGGCCTCATGTGCGCCTGTGGATGCACCTGATGGCACAGCCGCGCGGCCCATTGTGCCGTCTTCAAGGATCACGTCGACCTCGACGGTGGGGTTGCCGCGACTGTCGAGGATTTCGCGGGCGTGAATATCGATAATGGTGCTCATTTTGTGCTCCTAGGGCGGAATGTTAGCGGTATCAGCGCCTCTATAGCGCGAGATTTTCGTTTAGGGAAGCGCGGCGCAACTGCGTTTCGCGCCATAAGGTATAGATACCCGATGCGATGATGATTGCAGCACCGATCAGGGTGGCGGCGTCGGGGACTTCAGAAAAGACAAAATACCCGATGATCAGTGCAAAGATCATCCGGCTATACCGGAAAGAAGAAATAATGCCTGCATTGCCGCCGCGTGTAGCCGCGACAATCGCCAGATAAGCGACCATCCCGACAATGATAGCACCCAGCAAGATCAGCGATTCCCTTGCGTCAGGTATCACCGGCGTCTGCCCGCGCAAGACCGTCAGCAAGATGCCAGCGGGCACGATCAGCGCAAAGGTATGCGTGGCCAGCTGTGCGCCGGACAATTGCACGGTCAACCCGCGTGTGAACAAATCACGTGCCGCTAACCCTAACATGCCACCCACAGCCAAGAGCGTGGCAGGTGTAAACCCTTCCATGCCCGGCCTGATAATGATCATCACCCCGACAAAGCCCACAAGGATCGCCAGCCAGCGCCGCCAGCCAACCGATTGACCAAGGAAAATTGCAGCGCCCATCGCCACGACCAAAGGCGTCGCTTGGATTACGGCAGAGGCAGTAGTGAGCGGGATCAACATCAACGAGGTCACGAACATGATAGAGCCGGACACATCACACAAGCTGCGTAGCAGCACTTTGGTGTCGAGATAGGCAGGCTGCCAAAGGCGGTCACCCTTTAAAACCGTCCATGCCATAAAGGCGATTAGCCCGCCCAAGCAGATGATCGACAGGATTTGCCCGACAGGGATTGCATCTGCCAACAGCTTGATCAGTGCGTCCTCGACTGCAAAACAGAGCATCGAAAAGACCATGAAGGCCGCGCCGCGCATATTGTCCAAGTTTAGTCTTCCTTGTCCGTCAGCGGGACGGCGTACAGCTCTAACCGGTGACCCATCAGGCGATAACCCAGCTTTTGCGCGATACGTTCTTGCAAGGCTTCGATCTCTGGATCGACAAATTCAATGACTTCGCCGGAATGCACGTCGATCAGGTGATCATGGTGTTCGCGGTCTGCCGCCTCATAGCGGGCACGGCCATCACCGAATTCGTGCTTTTCAAGGATGCCCGTTTCCTCGAACAGTTTGACTGTCCGGTACACCGTCGCCAGTGAAATACGCGGGTCCACTGCGGACGCGCGGTTATACAATTCTTCTACATCGGGGTGGTCAACGGCGTCTTGTAGAACACCCGCAATGGTGCGGCGTTGTTCTGTCATGCGCAGTCCGTTTGCTTCGCAGCGGTCTAGAATTGTCTTTGTCATGGGCCGCCTCGCGTCAGTCTCGTCTTGTGATAGCGGCCCTTTGGGCAGGTTTCCAGAGGGCACAGGACCTAGAACCATTTGATCCATCGCAAGATCAGATATCCCACGCCGCCAACTGTCGCCATGGCAAGGCAAAGGATCAAAAAGCCAAGCTCGCTATCGACGCCCGGCATGCCGCCGACATTCACGCCAAAAAGACCTGTCAAAAACCCAAGAGGCAGGAATATAGCCGCAATGACCGACAAGACATAGCTGTTGCGGGCTAGTCTTGTGTCGTTGTTCAAGTCGATATGCTGTCCGAGCGCAATCAAGCGGTCCGATACTTCGTGGACTTCTTCGACGGACCGTGTGGCGCGGTTTGCAGTATCGCGTAACCTATGCCGCAGCTTTTTGGAGATCAGGACGGTTTCGATCGTCGCCAAAGATTTGAGCGCATCCGACATCGGCCCGATGTGCCGCCGCAGTTTGATCACGCTGCGGCGCAAGGGGGCAAGGGTTGTGACGTCCCCGCTATCGTTGTCATAAATCGCCTCTTCCAGCTGATCAGTGCGCAGTTCTAGATCAAGCGAGACTTGTTCAATGCGCGCAACAAGGTTTTCGGTCACACGGGCAACCAGACGGGCAGGGGTTGGTGGCACGTCGGTCGTCAGCATCTGCTTTGCAAGGTCCTCCATCGCAAAGACCCGATCTTTGCGCACAGTGACGACAAGCTTATCCGTCATCCAAAGCCTGAGTGACACCATATCCTCAAGGGCTGCCCCTTCGTTGAAGTTGACGCCTCTGAAGGTGGCAAGCAGCCCGTCATCATTGATTTCAACATGAGGGCGGGTCTTTGTTGCCAGCAACGCGCGACCAGCCAAGGGCGGTAGCATCGCTGCACACCATTCGGTCAAGCCCTGCGTGGCAAGATCAAAATGTAGCCAGCGATAGGCACACCGTGTTTGATCAAATGCGGCAGAGGTGTCCGACACGATCACCGCAGTTCCATCATGCAAAACATCAAATGCGCTTAGCGGTTCGGGGTTCATTTCGCAGTTTCCTTTGTGACGCGTTCCGCGAGACCTGCGACTGTCAGCCCCTGCACGATGATCGAGAAAATAACGACCATATAGGTCGCAGTCAGGATGACGGGCTTCCATTCTCCCTCTGGCAAGGACAGGGCGAGGGCCACAGAAATACCGCCCTTCAATCCGCCCCACGTCATCACAGGGATCACGCCTGTTGAGAACTCGCGGAACGGGCGCAGGATCAAGATTGGCACGGCGACGGCAGCAAGGCGCGCGAATAGGGCCAACGCTATCGCGGCTACTCCTGCGGTGAGATATTCAAAGTTGAAAGCGATTGCAAAGACTTCGACGCCGATTAAAAGGAACAAAACCGCGTTCAAAATTTCATCGATCAACTTCCAGAATGCATCGACATAAAGCCGCGTTTCTTCGGAAATACCGTATTTTGTACCAACGTCGCCGATGAGTAGGCCCGCACAAACGGCCATAATCGGAGCAGAAACATGCAGGTAAACCGCCAGTTCGTAGCCGCCAAAGGCAAGGCCCAGCGTGATCAAAACCTCAAGCGAGTAGTCATCAATGCGGCGCATGACGCGAAATGTCAGCCAGCCTAAAACGATGCCCAAAACGGCACCGCCCACTGCCTCTTGAAAGAACAGTTGTGCGGCACCCGCCAGCCCACTGCCGTGGGCATCCCCATGCGGGAAAGCCAGTCCGATCAGGACCAAGAACACAACATAGCCCACACCATCGTTGAAAAGGCTTTCACCTGCGATCTTCGTCTCAAGCGATTTCTTCAGGTTCGCTTGGCGCAGCACGCCCAGAACGGCGACCGGATCAGTTGGTGAAATCAGCGCGCCAAACACCAAGGCCACAAGCAGCGGCATGCCCGTCAGCCATGAAAACCCAAACCCGACTATCGTGGTCGACAGCGCGATGCCAATGGTGGCCATCATGGCAACAACGACCCATTCGCGCCGCAAGTCCGACAGTTTTACATGCAGAGCACCTGCGAACAACAACAGCCCCAACATACCTTCGAGCAAAGCATCCGAAAATTCGATCTCCAGGACGGCCCCGCGCACCACATCCGCTACACCCAATGCCGGAACAGCTATATCCAGCAACATCACGACAAACGACGCCAGCAAAGACACAACAAGGATGCCGATGGCTGAAGGTAGTTTCAGGAATAGATAGTTAATCGCGCCAAACGCTCCGGCTAAAACGATCAAAAGGGATGTGATTTGCAACAGGGTCATTGGCCGGCCTTTGATATTGTATCGCAGGCTTAGCACCCGATGCAGCACTGTACTAGCGCGGCTGCCGTCCAAACCGAAGCCAGCTGCCGCCCAGACGGCGGATATGTGCGCCGCTTGCGATCTTGAAGCGCGCAAGCCCGGGAGCATTCTCGGTATCAACCACGCCCAGATCGATGCGGTGATACCCCTGTTCCGCAAATTCTGTAGCGGCTTCCATCAACAAGCGGTGATGCAGCCCCCACTGGCGCGCATTTGGGCTGATCCAGCCGAGATGATATGTGATGACGGGCAAGTGATGAACAAATAGCATCGCAGCGGCGGGTTGATCCGCGTGATAGGCCACGTGCACGGTCACAGCATCGCGGTGCTGGTCGGCGAGTGCATCAATCAAGGTATGCGGGAGGCCGCGAAACCGCTTTTGTTTTTGTTGTGCGCGGTCTGCATCGAAGAGCCACTGATGCCGGTGCCGATCAAAGCGTTCATTGTTCACGGTAACTGGGGCGTTTTGTGCGCGCCGCCATTGGTTGCGCCATTTGCCATGTGCCGCAGCAAGTCGGACAGTAACACTTTGGCGCAAATCAAGCTCTGCAACGGTTGCCGCTGTTGCAAGCTTGCGAAAGCCCGCTTGGACCATGGCGGCGTGATCTTCTGTTTCAGCATTAATCAGCCGCAATTCCGTTTGCGTCAGCGCTGCCGCTTTTGCGCAATCACTGCCGGGCGATTCCCACACAGGTCCACGCGAAGCAAGCAATTGGCCGAAAAGACGCACAGCAACAACCGGATGGGCATCCGCCATTTCAATGCGGCGCACATCGCGCCCCAAGCGCCGCAGTGCCGCCGCAAAACGGGGGTGTTGTTGAAGCGGCAAGGCGGGGGGCATATTCATGCGCCCCGTTAAGCCATCTGAAACCTAATTCATGATTAATGCGGGGATGAAACTTAGAACCCAGACCAAGGTTGCGGGTGTTTACGCGCCCGCAACCCGCCCCACTGCATTAGGGGCGGCGCTTGCCGCCGCCATCATCATGTTTCCAATCACCGTGACGATCTTGTTTGTAGATCTGCTTTTGCTCTAGCCCAGTTGTACCAAAGCATGGCGTTTTTTGCCTGCACTTAGCTTAATAGGCTGGGCAAGCGCTGCCGCGTCAATGACTAAACCCGCTTCGGTCAGTGCTTCATCATTCAGCTTGGCGCCATTTTCGGCAATCAGGCGCTTTGCCTCTTTGCCGGTTTTGGCAAGGCCGGATTTCACGATCAACTGCACGATAGAAATACCATCGCCGATGTCTTCTGCTGTGAGCGTCAGTGTAGGCAAATCATCGCCAACGCCGCCTTTCTCAAAGACTTCACGCGCCGTCGCTTCAGCTGTTTTTGCGGCCTCTGCGCCGTGCAACAGTGTCGTCACTTCATTGGCGAGAATGATCTTGGCCGCGTTGATGTCAGACCCTTCAAGCGCGCCAAGGCGGTCACATTCTTCAACTGGCAATTCGGTGTAGAGTTTTAGAAATTTGCCAGTGTCGGCGTCAGTCGTGTTGCGCCAGAACTGCCAGAACTCATAAGGGCTACACATATCGGGGTTCAGCCAAACAGCACCGGACAGGGATTTGCCCATCTTCTTGCCGTCGCTTGTCGTCAACAAAGGCGAGGTCAGACCATAGATCTCATGGTCCAAAACGCGGCGCGTCAGGTCAATACCGTTGACGATATTGCCCCATTGATCAGAGCCGCCCATTTGCAGCAAACAGCCGTAACGGCGGTTCAACTCTAGAAAGTCATAGGCCTGCAAAATCATGTAGTTGAATTCAAGAAACGATAGCGATTGCTCACGGTCGAGGCGTGATTTCACGCTCTCAAACGACAACATCCGGTTGATCGAAAAATGCCGCCCGATGTCGCGCAGGAAATCGAGGTAGTTCAGCCCGTCCAGCCATTCGGCGTTATTGATCATCATCGCACCGGTGGGCGCGTCATCGTAATCAAGGTATGCAGAAAACACCTGTTTGATCCCTGCGATATTGTCGTCGATCTGCTCTGGTCCAAGCAAGGGGCGTTCATCCGCACGGAACGATGGGTCACCCACCTTTGTCGTGCCGCCGCCCATTAGGGTGATCGGCTTATGTCCCGTCTTTTGCAGCCAGCGCAGCATCATAATCTGGATCAGTGATCCGACGTGCAGCGACTTGGCCGTGGCATCAAAACCGATATAGGCAGGAACAACGCCTTTGCTGAACGCCTCGTCAAGGCCTTGATAGTCGGTGCAATCCGCCAAAAAGCCGCGTGTGATCATCACGTTCATAAAGTCGGATTTCGGATGGTAAGTCATTGGTTGTTCCCGTCACTGTCTCGGGGCACTCTATAATCACGCGCAGGGCGAAGGGAAAGCGGATGTTGCAGGCGAACAGAGTTATGGCACTTGGCACGATGTCTGGCACGTCGCTGGACGGGGTCGACGCGGCTGTGATTGATACCGACGGCGTGCGGGTGTTCGGGTTCGGGACTACCGATTACCGTGCTTACTCTGCGGATGAACAGGCGGTTCTTGCCGCACATCTTGGGCGCTGGCCAGAAGATGGCGTGGCTGACGCTGTGCAGATTGTCGAAGATGCGCATCTGGCTGTGATGAAAGGCTTTGAAGGCGTGGTTATTGCGGGTTTCCACGGTCAGACCCTTGCCCATGATCCTGCAGGACACCGCACG
>NZ_JAFMHR010000080.1 GCF_017854415.1 Yoonia sp.
CTAAAGTTGCCTCGTTAACTTGCTTGGTCGCACCACCTATTTGCCCGCTCTTGCCCTCGCGGCAGCGTTTTGCTGCTTAGCCGATTTACGCAAAACTTCTTTTATCTTCAGGCGCCGTTGCATCAAGGTCCATTGTAGGCCGCATTTTCGCAACGTTTCGTGAACTATTGGTCCCGATTACCCAATGACGGTAATGCCCGGCAAAGCAAAAACAGCGTTGCGGCTGTCGGTGTGTGCAGCCTAGACCAAAGCCACACAGACAAGGGACCACCCATGACGGCTACTGTTTTCATTGCCGTCATCGGCGCGGCCATTCTTCATGCTGCGTGGAATGCGCTGGTCAAAGGTGGCACAGACAAGCTGATGTCATTGACCGCGGTCATTTTGGGGCATGTGCCATTTGCCTTGGTCGCTATTGCCGTTTCGCCGCCGCTCGATATGGCGGCGCTTCCTTATATCGCCGTAGGTGTAGTATTGCATTTTGGATATCAGGTTTTCCTGCTTTATGCCTATGCCGCAGGTGATCTGACGCAAGTCTATCCCATTGCGCGCGGCTCTGCGCCGCTGATTGTCGCGGTGGTTTCGATCACGGTTCTGGGCGTGACGCTGCAATTCATCGAGTTGATTGCCGTGTTCATTATCGGCGTGGGGATTGTCAGTCTCGCGTTGGTGCGGCGTGCGGACGGGTTGCGCAACGGGCGTGCTGCCACTTTTGCATTGATCACGGGCTGTTTTATCGCATCCTATTCCATTGTGGATGGCATGGGAGCGCGGGTCGCTGGCACCGCCTTGGGCTATTTCGGGTGGTTGGCCATTGGCAATAGCGCGGCTTTGGCGATCGCTGTCGCTATCCGCGCACCGCAAACCTACAAAAGCCTTTGGCGAGAGGGCCGCAGTCTTTTCTGGATCGGGGGCGGCGCATCTTTTGCCGCCTACGCCATCGTCACCTGGGCCTTTACCCAAGCGCCCATCGCATTGGTCACGGCTTTGCGCGAAACCAGCATCGTCTTTGCACTGCTGATCGGCGTGTTTTTCCTTAAGGAAAGGCTGGACCTGATGAAGGTACTATCCACAATGACCGTACTGATCGGTGCCGCTTTGCTGCGGCTCGCGCGCCCTTAGGTGTTGAACAAGAAGTGCATCACATCGCCGTCTTTGACGATATAGGTTTTGCCTTCTGCACGCATCTTGCCAGCTTCTTTGGCGGGCTGTTCGCCGCCCAAAGTCACGAAGTCATTATAAGCGATTGTCTCTGCCCGAATAAACCCGCGTTCAAAATCGCCATGAATAACGCCTGCCGCTTGTGGGGCTGATGTGCCTTCTTTGATCGTCCAAGCGCGCGCTTCTTTCGGACCAACTGTGAAATAAGTCTGCAAGTGCAGCAATTCATAGCCTGCGCGGATCAACCGATCGAGGCCTGCTTCTTCTAGGCCCATTTCGCCCAAGAACATTTCTGCCTCGTCGGGTTCCAACTGGCTGATTTCTTCTTCAATGCGGGCTGAAATAACCACATGGGAATTGCCCTGCGCTGCTGCCATTTCGGCGACGCGCGCAGATTGGCTGTTGCCTGTGCCGGCGCTTTCTTCTTCGACGTTGCAGACATAAAGAACCGGCTTCGTTGTCAGCAACTGCAGCAACCGCCAAGCCTTTGCGTCATCTGCATCTACCGCAACTGTGCGTGCGGGTTGACCCTGTTCCAAAGCGGCTTGCGCCATTTCCAGCAAGCGCACCTGCTGCACCGCCTCTTTGTCGCCGCCGCGCACTTTACGCGTCAGGTTCTGAAGACGCTTTTCAATGCTTTCCAGATCAGACAGCATCAATTCCGTTTCGATCACATCGGCGTCTTCCACCGGATCAACGCGGCCTTCGACGTGGGTGATGTCGTCATCTTCGAAACAACGCAGCACATGTGCGATGGCATCGCATTCGCGGATGTTGGCAAGGAATTGGTTGCCAAGGCCTTCGCCCTTGCTGGCGCCTTTCACCAGTCCCGCGATATCAACAAAGGTCATGCGGGTCGGAATGATCTGCTTGGAAGTGGCGATAGCGGCCAATTTATCAAGGCGCGCGTCAGGCACTGCCACGTCGCCGACGTTGGGTTCAATCGTGCAAAACGGAAAGTTTGCAGCTTGTGCAGCTGCTGTTTTCGTCAACGCATTGAACAGGGTTGATTTGCCCACGTTCGGCAAACCCACGATACCCATCTTGAAACCCATAGCGACACTCCTTTGATCCTGTCGGCGCTTTTATGGGTGCAGAGGCCACGCTGCAAGGGTTCACGCGTTCGCATGCAAAATCAACGCGAAGCCATTGATTTTCCCCGCGCTGTGCCGCAAACCGTCTCAGGCAAATAGTCAGGGGGCCAGAATGAGCAGAATCGACGCAAAATTCGCGCAATTGCGTGCCGACAACAAGAAAGCTTTCGTCGCTTATGTGATGGCAGGTGATCCAGACTACGATACCGGATTAGAGATCGTCAAAGGTCTGCCGGACGCAGGTGTTGATATTATCGAACTCGGCATGCCCTTTACCGACCCGATGGCAGACGGTGCTACTATTCAGCTTGCCGGCCAGCGCGCGCTGGAAGCGGGTCAGAATTTGGAAAAGACGCTGCAATACGCCCGCGAGTTGCGCAAAGACGATGACACCACACCGATTGTGATGATGGGCTATTACAACCCGATCTATTCGCGCGGCGTTGACGCGTTCTTGGCCGACGCCAAAGAAGCAGGCATCGACGGGTTGATCATTGTCGATCTGCCGCCCGAAGAAGATGACGAATTGTGCATCCCTGCCCAGAAAGTCGGAATCAACTTTATCCGTCTGGCCACGCCAACAACAGACGACAAGCGCTTGCCTAAAGTGCTGCAAAACACATCCGGGTTTGTGTATTATGTGTCCGTCACGGGCATCACGGGGGCCGCCGAGGCGCAGGCAGATGATGTTGCGCCAGAAGTTGCACGGATCAAATCCCAAACGGACCTGCCTGTTATCGTTGGTTTCGGCATTCGAACCCCCGATGCGGCCGAAGCGATTGCCAAGATAGCCGACGGTGCCGTTGTCGGTTCAGCGATTGTCGAAAAGATCGGCGCGGGCGAAAGCGTCGCAGATGTGCTTGCATTCGTGCGCAGCTTGGCTGACGGCACGCACCGCGGATAAAACTACCACTTTTCTGATTTGGGCGTGTAGGCTTTGCTTATGCGCCCTATTGCCGTTTGCGGAATAATTCTGCGCTTGCATAAAACCCGCAAGGCGGTAATAATTAATTACCAATTCAAGGATTTCGCCATGCCTGTAATTACAACGATTGCTGATCTCAAGCGCCTGCATAAGCGCCGCACTCCGAAAATGTTTTACGACTACGCCGAAAGCGGCAGCTGGACAGAGCAGACATTTCGCGAAAACACATCTGATTTTGACAAGATCCGCCTGCGCCAGCGCATCGCGGTTGATATGACAAACCGCACCACGGCAAGCCAGATGATCGGCCAAGACGTCGCTATGCCCGTGGCACTTGCACCGGTTGGATTGACTGGCATGCAATGCGCCGATGGCGAGATCAAAGCTGCCAAGGCTGCAGAGAAATTCGGCGTGCCGTTTACTCTATCTACCATGTCGATCTGCTCGATTGAGGACGTCGCTGAAAACACCACCAAGCCGTTTTGGTTTCAGGTTTACACCCTCAAAGATGACGATTTTATGCAACGCTTGTTTGACCGCGCCCGCGCAGCAGGCTGTTCAGCTATGGTCATCACGCTTGATTTGCAAATTATGGGCCAGCGGCATAAAGACCTGAAAAACGGTTTGTCAGCCCCGCCAAAGTTCACGATTGCCAGCATGGCCGACCTTGCGACAAAATGGCCTTGGGGAATTGGGATGCTGCAAACCAAGCGGCGTTTCTTTGGCAATATCGTCGGTCACGCAAAGGGCGTTTCTGATCCTTCATCGCTGGCCTCTTGGACCGCCGAAGCCTTTGACCATGCGCTTGACTGGGACCGTGTCGCGCAATTGATGAAAATGTGGGGTGGCAAGGTCATCCTCAAGGGTATTCTTGATGCAGACGACGCCAAAAAAGCAGCAGAGCTGGGGGCCGATGCGATTATTGTATCGAACCACGGCGGGCGGCAGTTGGATGGTGCGTTATCGTCCATCCGCGCTTTGCCTGCGATTTTGGATGCCGTTGGCGACAAGGTCGAAGTCCACCTTGATAGCGGCATCCGGTCCGGCCAAGACGTATTGAAGGCGTTAGCAATGGGGGCCAAAGGTACATATATCGGCCGTGCTTACGTGAATGGTCTGGGTGCGATGGGCGAAAAGGGTGTCACAACCGCACTTGAGGTCATTCACAAGGAACTTGACACCACAATGGCCCTGTGCGGACGCCGTGACGTGACCACTTTAGACCGCAACATCTTGCTTGTTCCGGAAGATTTCGAAGGCCGCTGGGTCTAAACCGCCCAAAGTGATGCAAAAAATGCACATAAATGAGAGCAAAATCGCCACATTTAGTGTGTTTGTCGCTTTGCTCAACAAGAATGCATTGACCGTGGACACAGACCCGATAACAGTGGTTTCGGAACCGGCTTCGCCTACGTAGGCGGGGCCCCCGTGCAATAGACCAATCAGGAGTAACTACTATGCGCATTACAACAACACTCGCAGCTGCAGCGTCCATCGCAGTTCTTTCCACATCCGCTTTCGCTGGCGGCATGTCCGAAGAAGTCATGGAAGCTCCAGTCGTCATGGAAGAAATGGCACCAGCACCAGCAGGTTCCGGTACAGCCGGTATCATCGCTCTGGGCGTTCTGGCAGCTATCCTGCTTTACGCAGCCTCCGAGGAGTAAACAGTACAAGCGCGCAAGCGTTTGAACTGATCGGGTTATCTTAGTTAATTTTTTAACGAGATGCTTTGATGAATAGAGGGACAACTGTGAATTCGCAGTTGTCCCTTTTTTTATTGTTCCACCGTTTGCGACCTTGTGATTGCTTCGAAAGGCACGCGTAAATCAGGCGTGATTTGTTCTGTGCAGTGGCTGTCTCTTGATCAAGAAGGCCAGAGGTACCGCCGATAATAGCAAGACTGCGACACCCAAGAATGCCATGCGCAGCCCGAATGCTTCGGACATCAATCCCATCAGCATCGGCGCAAAAAAGAACCCTGAAAAGCCAATGACCGCTGTGCGACTAATCGCTTCGGTCCGCAAATGCGGGGCTACCAGTTTGCCAACCAAAGCAAGGCCGATCGGACCTATCACCGACACACCAAGCCCTAGAACGCCGAAACCGACATAGGCGACAACGGGTGTCGGTGCCAAAGCCGCGATCACTGCGCCAGTTGCTGCCATAACAGATGCGCCCAACAAGATCGTGACTTCGCGCATGCGTTCCGCAACGGCCTGCCCTGAAAAACGGCCAATCGCCATTGTCAGACCCAGCATTGCAGGACCCAAAGCGCCCTCGGCCGCCCCGCCCCCAAGCGTACGTTCGACGTGCAGCGCCGACCATGCCTCGACCGTAGCCTCGGACATAAAGGCAACTAAAACAATCGCACCACAAAGGGCAATCGGCCAAAGCGGATAACGCCCCGCATAGCCTTCGTCAGCGGCGACATATGTCACCTCCATCCGCATCAAAGGTAGCATCAGCAGGGCGACAACACCAAAGCCTGCAAAAACCGGCATTGGGGGCAAACCCGCCTCGCGCGTGAAACTCACAAGGACCGCACCTACTACATACGCGACTGAAAACATTGCATGGTTGACGTTCATCAAGGGACGATTGTGCTTGGCCTCCAGTTCGCTGACGCGGGCATTCATGATTACGTCCAGCAATCCCGAACACAGCCCCACAAAAGCCATCGACACTGCAAACAGCCAAGGATTCATCACCTGCCCGGGCAAAAGCCACGCAACCGCCAAAGCGACAGCGCCAACTTGCATGCCGCGTGCGCCAAGAATTCGGTCCGCACGTGGGGCTAACCACATCGCAGACACCAATCCGGTCGCAGACCCCAGCAAAAGCGTGCCAAACAGTGCATCTGACGCGCCCAACTGATCTTTGATGACCGGCACATAGGCTGCAAAACACCCCCAAAACATGCCAATGACAACAAAGGCAGCGGCGGGGCGACGTGAAACGGAAAGAGCATTTAATATTGACATGCGCCGTGCCTGCCCCTGAAAATTTCCCAAAGCAAGTTTCAAAGTGCTTTGGCGCGATAAAACCTCTTTTCAAACTGACACAATCGCCCTATACGCCGACTTTCATCGGGCTCGGACACCCTTGGAGGCGGGCCCCTACATTAAGGAATATGACTATGGCTGCTAAGGTCCAAGATCTTAACGCCACGGTACGCGCGGGGACAGGCAAGGGGGCCGCCCGCCAAGCTCGCCGTGCAGGCGACGTACCTGGCATTGTTTATGGTGGTGGTGCTGAACCACAATCCATCAACATCCCATTCAACTACCTTCTGACAAAATTGCGCAAGGGTGGCTTTATGTCCACGCTGCACAACCTCAAGATCGAGGGTCAAGAAGACGTCCGTGTGATCTGTCGTGGCGTTCAGCGCGACGTGGTCAAGGACCTGCCAACACACATCGACCTGATGCGCCTTAAGCGTACAAGCCGTGTAAAAATCTTTATCCCAGTTGAGTTCCTCAACCAGGATACATGCCCCGGCGTGAAAAAAGGTGGTGTCTTGACTGTTGTGCGTAACGAAGTCGAGCTTGAAGTGCTGGCTGGCGATATCCCAGAGCACATCACAGTTGATCTGGCTGGCGTCGAGATTGGTGACACCATTTCGATCAGCGACGTGACACTGCCTGCTGGCGCGACACCTGCGATCACAGATCGCGACTTTGTCATCGCAAACATCACAGCGCCACGCGCGTTGTTGTCTGAAGATGACGAAGACACAGCAGAAGTTGCAGCTGACGAAGTGCCAACAACTGGCGACGACGCAGCTGAAGAGTAAGCAACGTCTAAGCGTTCTAAACAAAGGGCACCTCAATCGAGGTGCCCTTTTGCGTTAAAATTCCGGAAATGACTTAGTCAGCTTAGGCTGCGCATGATATCTTCGCCTCATGGCTTATAACTATGATGCCCTTTATGCGACGACGCCAAATGCGCTTGGCGCACCGACAAAGGTCTTCGTCGATTTCTTTGATACCTACGACCAACCAAATGCCCGCGTCCTTGATGTGGGCAGCGGTCAGGGGCGCGACGCACTTTTCATTGCGCGGCGCGGTCACACTGTTGTCGGCGTAGACCTTTCGCCCAGCGGCGTTCAAGACATGATCGATACTGCCGCAACAGAAGGTTTGTCCGTTGAAGGGATCGTCGCAGATATTGCTTCGTTCTCACCGGAAGGGGTGTTCGACATCATCGTTATCGACCGCACATTGCATATGCTGGATAAAGAACCGCGCCTAGCCACGCTAATTGGATTATTGGACTGCGTCGCCATAGATGGTTGGGTGTTGATCGAAGACGAGCGCGCGAATATCGCTGGCTTCAAGACTGTCATTCAAAACCACAAAGCACAGTGGAAGATCGTCAAAGAAACGCGCGGGACATTTTTCTTGCGGCGAATTTAGGTGTCTTTGATCAAAGACCGTTCACCTATTTGCGCGAGTGTGATGCTGGTTTCACTGCGCAACACGTTCCACAATTCCTGCAAACCTTCTTCACCGCCAGCCGCGATTGCGAACTGCAGGACGCGTCCGAAGAACGTAAAGTTCGCGCCTTGGCGGTAGGCTTTGACCACGTCTTCGCCGCTGCGTAGCCCAGTATCGTAGAAAAGCGGGTAATCTGCGCCAACAGCTGCGCGGATCTTGGCTAGTTCCAAAATCGGCGCAGGTGCGCTGTCTAATTGGCGGGAGCCATGACTGGACACTTGCACAGCGTCCACCCCTGCCCCTTTGAGGGCAACGGCGTCTTCAGCATCCAACACACCTTTGACCACCAGATTGCCGGGCCACATATCACGCAAGCGGCGCAGCGTGTCCCAGTCCGCCTTGGCGCGGCTTTCGGTGCGGTCAAAATCGTAGCCATCCATGTCAAAATTGGCCATCTGCGGCTTGCCTGCGTAAAGCGAGGTCAGTGACCAGCGCGGGTGCAATGCAAAATCAATGAACTGCTTGGGACCGATTTTGAACGGCATGGTAAATCCATGGCGCAATTCGCGCGGGCGGCGGCCCACTTCGGCGACGTCAACAGTCAGAACAATGGTCTCATAACCCGCAGCCTTGGCGCGTTCGACCAGTTTAAAGGTCCCTGTACCATCACCGGAAAAATATAGCTGAAACCATGCGTTACCTTCGGCGGCCTCAATCAACGGCTCCATCGCGGTCGAGGCCACTGTGGACACACCTAACGGTACATTTTCACGCGCGGCAAGGCGGGCCAGCATCATATCGGCGCCCGGGCCGGACAGATTACACATACCCATTGGGCTGATGCCAAAGGGCGCTTTGGTCGGCTTGCCCCAAAGTGTCGAAGCCAGCGAGCGGTCGCTGACATCGCGCAACACGCGGGGGCGCAATTCTAGATTATCAAAGGCCGCACGGTTACGCGCGGCCCCTGTCTCGGCGCCAGCGGCACCGTCAATATAATCAAAGACCATCCAAGGAAGGCGCTTGCGGGCAAGCCTGCGGGCGTCTTCGCTTGAATGGATCTTGAGTGCCATTTAGCTGGCCACAGCTTTCATAAAGCGGTCGCGGATCACAACTGGGTCCATCGTGATGACGGGCAGCTTGATGTTGCCGCTGTCACACTTGCTGACGATGATTGTCATCTGCTTGCTGTCGATGGCGGCTTGCAATGTTTTGCCTGTGTCCACGTCTTGGCACACAACAACATTTTCACAACCACAGGCCTTTGCGACGGCTTCAAGCTTGGTTTTTTTGCCAGCATAAGTTGGCTGGTCACCTGTTGAGCCGTAAGAACCGTTGTCGATGATCAATAAGATAAAGTTGTCAGCCACGTTGTTCGCAATTGTTGGCAGCGTGCCAAGATTGGTCAAAACAGAACCGTCACCGTCGATCGAGATCACGGTTTTATCTTGCGACAAAGCAAGACCAAGACCGATTGAGGAAGACAGACCCATAGTGCCAAGCATGTAGAAGTTCTTGGCATTATCGTCGATCATATGCAGCTCTTGGCTAGGCAGACCGATGTTACAGACGACAAGGTTGTCATGAAGGATTGGCGCGATTTCGCGCAGGATTTCAGAACGGATCATTGGTCGCCGTAGCCTCCCCAGAAGGACGCATCCGTCAGGATCGCCACAGGTTTATTGCACATGAATGTGTATTTCAGAATCGCGTCGAGCTCGTCCGCGTCGCTTTCCTTGTGGAAGTGGTAAGTCGGGATCAGCATCTGGTTGAGCAGTGCTTTGGTGTGCACAGCCATTTCAACCTGACACGCTACCGGTTCGCGCAGTTCGCCACGGTAGCTGATGATCATCGGCAACGGCATGCGGTAATACTGGGTCAGCGTGGCGAGCGTGTTGATTGTGACACCGATCGCTGTGTTTTGCATGATGATCGCAGGGCGTTTGCCGCCCATAAATGCACCCGCACACAGGCCCATGCCCTCGTCCTCTTTGTTGGACGGGATGTGGAAAATTTCGGGGCGTGCTTCGACTTCTTCGATCACGCCGGCCAACTGCTTACACGGCACAGTGGTGATGAATGACACATCGTTGGCGACAAGGTCGTCCACGATTTTCTTGCTAATGTCCAATGTCTTAGGTCTCCTGGTTGCGCCTTTGGAAAGCGGGGCGTCGGGTGTTGAAAGGGCGGGGTTAAGCGGGGTCGCGCGCGACGTGAACTGCACATGGGGCATGCTGCACAACGCGGGTTGCGGTCGATCCAAGCAGATAGTCGATCAGGCCCGGCTTGTGTGATCCAAGCACGATACAATCGACTTTCAGGCTGGTGGCGGTATCTACAATCGTGCGACCGCTGTGGCCTTGAACGGTGACTGCATTCACGCCATCCATTGCGGCAGCACGGGCGTTCATTTCGTCTTGCGCGCGGGTAAAAGCGTTTTTCATGACGCTTTCGTCGACATAGACGCTGACAGAATTATTCGGGGCCTCGTGAACATGCAAAGCTGTGATCTGACCGCCTTCGGCCAACAGAGTGCGCGCAATTTGCATCGTGAGATCGGCAATCCCGTGATCAAGCGCCATAGGGACAAGAATGTGCTTATACATATCAAACCTCCTTGGGGTTTCAGTCTTTGGTTAGGGTCGCAAAATGATCTTTGGTGCGGCCACACGACCTGCGCGGATATCCGCAAAAGCCTGCCCACCTTCTGACAAAGGCCGTTCTTCGGTCCAGTCAAGCGCACCAAGGCGGCCATCAAAAATCGCGGCCGCCGTGTCACGGAAATCTTGGGCAGTGTAAGTATATGTGCCGATGAAAGTGATTTCCTGCAGCGTCATGCGGCGGATGTCTAGACCGCCAGCAGCTTCGCCCAAACCGATGTGCATAATGACACCGCCCGGACGGGTTATCACGGTCGCGTCGGCACGGGTGGCAGCATAACCAACACCGTCGATGACTAAGTCAGCTTGCTTGACTGTTCCCGGCTCGACAGCAGTAAATCCTGCGATTCCGTCCAGCGTCGCGCGGCGCACTGCATTCGGCTCGATCACTTGAATATCAGTTGCGCCGAATGCCATCAGGCAAAGTGCAGCACCAAGTCCAATCGCACCACCACCGATCACGACGCAGCGCGCTTCGGCGAGAGGGATATCCAAAGCAGCGGCACCCAGGCGGACAGCATGCCAGCCGCAGGCCAAAGGTTCGGCCAATGCCGCTTTTTCAAACGGCACATCATCAGGCACTTCGACAAGGTTGCGGTTGGCCATAATGACCAATTCACCAAATGCGCCTTCGCGGGGTGGCATCGAAATAATCATACGGTCGGCGCACAGGTTGTCGCGTCCTGCTTTGCAAGCGGCACAAAGACCGCACGTCGTCAAAGGGTTGATCGTGACCCGCTTGCCGTCCATTTCACCGCCAACAACAACACCTGCGGCCTCGTGGCCAAGGATCAGCGGCGCGGGCCTGCGTTCGTCATGGCCCAGATAAGCATGCATGTCGGAACCGCAAATGCCAGAGGCCTTGATCCTGATAAGGCTTTGCCCAAACGCTGGCACCGGATCGGGCATATAGCGGTAAACAAGCGTTTCCACATCGTCGTAAACAAGCGCTTTCATTTGGCCGTATACCCTCCGTCCACCATAAGGACTTGGCCTGTCACGTAAGAGGACGCGTCAGAGCATAAGAAAAGAAGCGGGCCGTCCATATCGGACAGCTCTCCATTGCGGCCAATGCAGGTTTGCGCTGCATTGCGGGCTGCACGTTCAGGATCGGCGAAGACCGGACCGGTCAGTTCGGTCGGGAAAAAGCCCGGACCGATAGCATTGGCGGTGATGCCGTCTTTGGACCAAGCTTCGGCCATCGCGCGGGTCAATTGACCGACACCGGCTTTGGATGTTCCATAGCTTATCCCGCCCGGAAACGCGCGCGTGGTCTGCAAGGACGCAAAATTCACAATCCGTCCCCAGCCACGACAGCGCATATCAGGTACAAACGCTTGGCTTAAGAAAAACGGCGCCGCCAAATTCAGGTTCATCGTTACGTCCCAGCCTTCGGGTGTGACGTCATCGGCAACTTCGCGGGTATTGATACCTGCGGCATGCACGAGAATATCAGGCACCCCAAACGGAGCGCTGATCTTTTTTGCGATCTCTTCAATCTGGTCACGCTGTGACAAGTCCGCAGCCACAACAGCCGCATTTTCGCCAGTCGCCTTGGCCCACTCGGCCAATGCATCTGCGCGACGGGCAACGCCAACGACTTTTGCACCGGCACGTGCCAGTACAATCGCCGCGCGCTGTCCTAGTCCCGCGCTTGCGCCAGTGACGCAAGCGACGCGACCTGTCAGATCGAAAAGATCGATAGGGTTACTCATCGGGGCTAAGATCGAAGTTCTCGCCGGGGAAGTACTTGGCAAGGCGCACGTCTGCCGCACGGGCATGGCCTTCCATACCTTCAAGGCGGGAAATACGGGCTGTTGCTTCGGCTACGCGCTTGGAGCCTTCGCGTGTTGCCTGCTGCCAAGTGACGATCTTCATGTACTTATGGACCGACAAACCACCAGTATATGAAGCGGCACCGGATGTTGGCAGAACATGGTTCGTGCCGGATGCTTTGTCACCGTAGGATACTGTTGTTTCTTCGCCCAAGAACAGCGAGCCGTAGCAGCTAAGACGATCCAACCACCAAGGCAGATCTTCGGCTTGTACGGTCAAGTGCTCTGGTGCGTAGCTGTCGGAACATGCGGCCATTTCTTCGCGGTCGGCACATAGGATCACTTCGGCGTAATCGCGCCACGCAGCAGCCGCGTTGTCGCGGTTCACTTCTGGTAGATCAGCAATCAGCACAGGTACGCGCGCCATTACATCTTCAGCCATAGCGCGGTCATCAGTGACCAACCACACAGGCGAGTTGTAACCGTGCTCTGCTTGGCTGACCAAGTCTGTCGCTACGATATGCGGATCAGCAGATTTATCGGCAAGCACCAAGCTGTCAGTTGGACCAGCGATCATATCGATGCCAACGCGACCAAACAGGATGCGTTTTGCTTCGGCGACGAACTGGTTGCCGGGGCCGACCAGAATGTTTGCTTTTGGCAGACCGAACAAGCCAAATGTCATTGCCGCGACACCTTGGACGCCGCCCATTGCCATGATTGTGTCTGCGCCTGAAATGTGGGCTGCATAGATGATCGCAGGTGCGACACCGACACCGGGGCGCGGTGGGGATGCAACACTGATATGGCTACAGCCCGCAACTTTGGCTGTTGTTACTGTCATTACAGCGGATGCAATGTGGCTGTAACGACCACCGGGCACATAGCAACCCGCGACATCAACTGGAATCGCTTTTTGACCAGCAATCAGACCAGGAACGATTTCGTATTCAATATCGCTGACTGTGGCTTTTTGCGCCTCGGCAAAGCGCTTCACATTGTCATGTGCGAACTGGATATCTTCCTTGAGCTTTTGCGGCACTAAAGCCGTTGCTGCTGCGATGTCTGCGTCGCTTAGAATAACCGCGCCATCATATTTGTCGAATTTAGCCGCGTATTCCATCGCTTTGGCGTCGCCACCTGCTTCGATGTCGTCAAGGATGCCTTTGACAAGATCATGCACGTCAGACGCGCCAGACTGAGCCGTTAGCGTTGCTTTCTTAAGATATTCAAGTGCCATGAGAAGTCTGCCTTACTCTAATAAAACCGATGACGTTTCAGGATCAATGCCGGGATGAATTCGCAAAGAGCAGTCGTCGACAAGCGTGATTGTGATGCAAGCGCACTTAAAATCAGCATGACGTGTCTCCTCCCAGTCTCGTCCTTGATTCTTCGTTAATGTAAGCCTTTACATTATATCAATGCAAACCTTTACATTGACCCAAGGTAAATTAAACTGGGCGTGCACCGTTCAGGTGGGTTAGATAGTGACCAAGCCCAAAGCAGTAAGGAAAAAATGACACAGCAGCACGCCACTCCGACGCTTCATGACGTGGCTGCACATGCGGGCGTGTCCACTGCGACCGTGTCACGCTGCCTGAATTTTCCAGACAAAGTTGCCCCTTCAACCCGTGATCGGGTTCAAAAGGCGATTGCGGCACTAGGCTATTCACCGAACTTTGGCGCATCGGTCATGGCCGCAAGGCGCACCAAAACCATCGGTGCAATTATCCCAACAATGGACAATGCGATCTTTGCGCGCGGGCTGCAGGCGTTTCAAGAGGAACTGCGGCTGCACGGGTACACAATGCTGGTCGCCAGCACATCCTATCAGCCCGCCCAAGAAGAAGAACAAATCCGCGCACTGGTCGCACGCGGCGCTGATGCGCTGTTGTTAATCGGTCATGCGCGCGCACCTGAAATCTATCAATTCCTAGAGGCGCAAGGCGTGCCATCGTTGGTCACGTGGGCCTACGATACCAACGCCCCGCGCCCTTCGGTTGGCTTTGATAACGCGGCCGCAATGGGCATGATGGCAAAAGCAGTCTTGGCCCAAGGGCACCGTCAACTTGCCTTGATCTCTGCCAGCTCGGCCAGCAACGACCGTGCTGAAGAACGGCTTGCGGGAATCAAATCAGCGATGCAAGCAAATGGACTGGACCCTGCCGCGCTGGATGTCGTTGAGACGACGTATTCTATCGAAAACGGGGCTTCGGCACTTGCAGAACTTATGACGCGACCAACGCCGCCCACGGCTGTATTTTGTGGCAATGACGTCTTGGCAGTTGGCGCACTGCGACAGGCACAAGACATGCAAATCAACGTGCCAAAAGACGTCTCGATTGTAGGGTTCGATGATATCGAACTGGCCCAAGTCGCCTATCCACCCCTAACGACCGTTCATGTGCCACACCGCGAAATGGGGCGACGTGCCGCGCAAATTCTGGTTCAGGCGCTGAAAGATGGTCAAGAGATGACATCTTTGGCACTAGAGACAAACCTTGTCATGCGCGGCACGTTGGGGCCCGCCCCTGCCCCATGAAAATTCTGACTATCGCTGCGCTGCGGCATAATATATGAATACTGCATGAAATTACTTGTTGGTCTTGGCAATCCGGGCGCGAAATACGCGCAAAACCGTCATAATATCGGCTTTATGGCCATGGACCGGATCGCTTCTGATCACGGGTTCAGCGGTTGGCGATCCAAATTCCAAGGACAAATGTGCGAAGGCCGCTTGGGCGAAGAACGCGTCACGCTACTGAAGCCAGAGACATTCATGAATCTGTCCGGGCAGTCAGTTGGCGAAGCAATGCGTTATCTCAAACTTGCCCCCGACGACATTATCGTCTTTCACGACGAAATTGATCTAGCCCCCGGCAAGACGCGCCTGAAAACTGGCGGTGGTCACGCAGGGCATAACGGCTTGAGGTCAATTCACGGACATATCGGCCCTGACTATGACCGCGTCCGCATGGGCGTCGGTCATCCCGGCCACAAGGACGCGGTTCCCGGATTTGTTTTACGCGATTTCCCCAAGGCAGATGCGGAATGGCTAGATGACGAATTGCGCGGGATCAGCGACGGCATTGCCCATCTAGTTGCAGGCGAT
>NZ_JAFMHR010000218.1 GCF_017854415.1 Yoonia sp.
CGCCGGGTACCGCCCCCGGGTCCGATCCGCTTATTACGAGCGCGTTTATGTCCATAGTCCCGAAGGACACCTTACAGATAGGCAACTGGATGGGGCGACGCAAGGGTCTGCGGCATTGATTGCGCACGGGTCACGTGTCATTTTCTGATAATGTGCAATCTTTATTCCATGACATCGAGCCAAGCGGCGATCACCAATCTGGTAAAACTTTGGCGCGATGATACGGGAAACTTGCCAAGCTTGCCCGCGATCTATCCCGATTATCCAGCACCTGTGATCACACAAGAGCCAGAGGGCCGCGCGCTGCGGATGATGCGCTGGGGGATGCCATCGCCTGCTTTTGTCCTCAAAGGTAAGAAAACAGACAAAGGTGTGACGAACGTGCGCAACACGGCGTCGCCCCATTGGCGGCGGTGGCTGGGGCCTGCCAATCGATGTGTCGTGCCGTTTACGAGTTTTTCAGAGTTCGGCAAAGTTGACGGTGGGCGACCCGGACCGGTCTGGTTCGGGCCAACAGGTGAGCAGCGGACACTTTTCTTTGCGGGTATCTGGACCGAATGGACGTCAGTGCGGACCCTCAAAGAAGGTGAGACGACGAATGACCTATTTGCGTTTTTAACCGTTGAACCAAACAACATCGTTGGTCCAATTCATCCCAAAGCCATGCCAGTGGTATTGCGCAGCCAAGAAGCGATAGCGCATTGGCTGACTGCACCAGTTGACGAGGCGTTGAAACTACAACGCCCGTTTCCCGACGATGGTTTGGAAGTAATCGAAGACCCGATCTAGAGATTAAGCAAGATTGCCGGAATACCGACGCCAGCCTCGACGACGAAATAGATCCATTTCTTTTGGAACCCACCGTCTAACACCAACGACGTCAGGCGTCCCAGCGCCGCGCCGCACCAGCAAAAGCCCAGCATCAGATAAGCTTCTGGTGTACCAAGAAATAGTGCGCCGACGCCCATGCCTACAAACAAAGCCCCTGCGGATGCGCGGATTTCAGATGCGCCCATTGTGGTTTCGCCCATCGTTAGATCAAGCGCGCCAAGCGTATAGCGCGGCGCCAGCCAGCCAAAGCACCCAAGCCCGATGCTGAGGATCGCAAAGATGATGTTGATGATGTCCATGGCCGCGCCCTTTTTTGTGCTGAGTGGAAACGTGGCTCAAACGGGCAGAAAATCAAGACGCCTGTGAATACTGCGCCGCGATATCGCTGAACCCGTCATACCGCTGTGCGATGATCCGAGTGAGGGGGCGACCCTCAGGGGTGATCGTGATTTTCGACCCCTTTTGGATAACACAGCCCGCGAAATCGGCGACAATCCCCGCGTGAATGGGTGCAAGGTCAGCCGCGTCTGCATGCGTGCCCAAAACATCCAAATCAATCTCGAAATCACACATCAACATATTGATTGCTGTTGCGCGCAATCGGTCTTGGGCAGTCATTTGATAGCCGCGATAACCTGACAGAACACCTGCTTCGACACGCGCGATATAGGCTGCGGTCGCGGATGCATTTTGTACGTAGCCTTGGGCGAATTGTGAAATCGAGGACGCGCCAATACCGATTAAGCTGGGGCAAGAATCGTCAGTATACCCTTGGAAATTCCGGCGCAGGTGACCGGCTTTGCTGGCCAGTGTCAGGACATCGTCAGGTTTGCCAAAGTGGTCGATGCCAATCGCCTCATAACCGTAAGTCTTAAATGCGCGGGCGGCTTGTTGTGCGAGCAAAAAACGCGCTTCTTCCCCGGGCAAAGATGCGTCAGGGATCAGTTTCTGCCGCTTTGAAAATGTTGGCACATGGGCATACCCGAACAGCGCAATGCGGTCCGGGTCTAGCAAGCGGACCTTTTCAATCGTGTCGGCCAATTTGACTGTGTCTTGGTATGGCAACCCATAAACCAGATCGGCGTTTAGCGATGTAATCCCCGCGCGGCGCAGGCTGTCGACGCATGCCTTGGTATCTTCAAAGCTTTGTTCGCGACCAATTGCTGCTTGGACGTCGGGGGCGAAATCTTGGATGCCTATACTGGCGCGGGTCATGCCCATTTCGGCCAATGCAGCGATTTTGCTGTCATCAACCAAGGTTGGATCTATCTCGACGGAAAAGCTGAAATCAGGTGCGGGGGGAATGACGTCTTTGATCGCTTGCGCCAGTGTGCGGATCATATCAGCGGGCAGGATTGTGGGCGTACCGCCACCCCAATGCAATTGGCCCATTTGCACACCTTCGGGCAAAGTTGCGCGCAGATGTTCGAGTTCTTGTTTTACAATCTCAAGATAATGCGCAACCGGTTTGAGCGTCGTTGTCCCTTGCGTGCGGCAAGCGCAGAACCAGCAAAGGCGTTCGCAAAAAGGAATATGGGCATAGACGGATACAGGCGTCGCAGGGTCCAAGGCCTTTAAGCATTGTGTTTGAAATTCCTGACCCGTTTGCGTGTTAAATGCAGTCGCGGGGGGATAGCTGGTGTAGCGGGGCACGCGGGCGTCGAAAAGACCGAGGCGGCGAAGGTTTGCGAGTTGTTCCATACCCCGTATTTGCCAGATTGCAGAACGGGGTTTGTTGCGCCAGATCAAATGGCGTGGATTTAATTAGCCCAGTTGATCAATAAAGCAGGCAGAGATTTCGGCGATACGCTCGGCTGAATCGTCGCGGCGAAAGAACGTGGCAAATCCGGATTCGGGGAACATCAAGTATGTCTGGGTAGAATGATCCACGAGGTAGTATTCAGGATCGCTGTCATCGGCGCGGTAGTAGGTTTTGTAGGCTTGCGATGCCGCTTTGAC
>NZ_JAFMHR010000081.1:0-2500 GCF_017854415.1 Yoonia sp.
GTCGTTCCTTCTATCCCGGGCAAGGCCGGCTTTGACGACGATCCACTAGAAGCGCAGATCATTCTGGACTTTCAAACAAGTAGCGCTGCATCACTTACCCTCAGGGTTGCTGTACCGGATACTCCCGGTGATACAAACTTCGGAAATAACTTTGAACCCGAACCCATCACCATCGATGAAGGTGTTGATCTTGATGTTGATATCTCGACGCCTGCAACAACGCTTGCATCGGGCGCTGTTTTCAACTGGACTGTTGATATCACCAACCGGGGACCGAATACCGCTACCCGCTATGATGTAACAGTGCCGCGGCCAACAGGCGTAGGAAACATTGTAGCACCTGCTGGATGTTCATTGTCCGGATCCAACTACATCTGTACAATCACTACAGCGCTTGGTCCAAATGGCGCCGTTGCGGCGCCTTTGGTATTTAGCGGTCGCGTCGATGTCGGTGGACCTTCGGACATTACGCTAGAGGCGTTTGTCGGCAATTCCACACCTCTCGATCCAAATTCGACTAACGATCAGACTGATCTAGAGTTGACAGTCACGCCTGGCACAGACGCGTTCATCACAAAATCCCGGAACCCCGCACTGACGAACATCCTTGTCGGAGAGACGGTTACATTTACTCTGAACACGGGTTTCTTCGGCAACGCGCCGACGGATATTGTCGTCGTAGATACTTTGCCGTCTCAGTATACATTCACCGGTTTTGTATCGACTGCAGGCTACACTTGTAACGCTGATGATCTACCCAATCTGCGGTGCGAACAGGCAGCCACCAGCTCTAATGGCCAACCAGGCGCACAAGGCTTGGGTAATATCGTATTTACAGCACGTCTAGATGCACCGGGCCAGAACATCCGGAACCGGTCCGAAATCAGCTTTGGCGTTACCGATGGAAATCCAACTGGTGACGTTGACACAAACCCTAGCAATGATGTGTCGTTTGACACTGCAATTACTGCTTCTCAACCTGTTATTGATTTGGTCGCCCGCAAATCTGGACCGTCTCCTGCATTGGTCGTCGAAGGTCAGAACAACACGTTCCGGATTAGCGCGCGCAACGCTGGCAACGCAGACTTCTTTGGCACAGTCACCTTGACGGATACCATTCCTGCCGGAATGAACGTGGTCGGTCTGAACATTCCAGCTGGTACAAGCTGTACAGTCGGCGGAGTTCCAGCCACCGCTTCTGTTGGAAGTCCGATTGTTGGTGAAGCTGTTGTTGTTTGCACACGTACATACACGGCACCTACTGCGTTGCCGGGGTCAAACAGTTCCAACAGCAATGCGCGCAACACGCCAGATATCGTCTTTACGACACAGACGACGAATACTCCGGGTGTATCTGTCAACACACTTACAAATCGCGTTGTTGTCACAACCGGGATTGGCGCTATCGACACCCTCAACCCCAACAATAATAACACTGCAACTGTGACAGTTACCTCTACACCTGCTTCAAACTCAGCGGATGTAAGGGCTTTGAAAACGGTATCGCCTACTAATGCAAGCCCAACTGCAGTCGCTGGCACACCGTTTTCGTTTGACCTTGAGGTCCAAAACATAGGCCCAGTGCCGGCACTGAATGTCCTTGTTACTGATGCACTCTCTAACCTGCAAACTGGTAGTGCGCCGGTTGGCATCGCGTACTTTAATACGACCTATAATAGCTGCACCGCGCCGGGAACTGGCGCGACACGCAACCTGAACTGTGCGGGTCTGACCGTGCCAGTTTGTGGCGCAGGTTCGCCCGCATCCGGTGTTGCCTGCCCCATTATCCGCGTGACCGTTGTACCCGGTGGTGATGGCACGGTGAACGCTGCTGGCTTCATTGCGCGGACCAATACGTTCAGTGCAGTGTCTCAAACAACGCCAGACCCCACCCCAAACAATAACACGAGCACAGCACCATATTCTATGGCACCACGTGCAGATGTAACCGTCGTTAAGACTGCACCAGGATTGGTCAGAGCTGGGCAAAACCTAAGTTCCACCGTCTCTGCGAGGAATGGCATCAGCGATCCTGGACCCGCAGCTGACGTTGGTTTGAGCAGTGCCGCGAACGTGCAGGTCGTCGACTTGTTGCCGCCAAACGTTAGGTTTATCTCTGCCACACCTGCGAATGGCACGACTAGCTGCTCGCCGATCGCCGCAAATGCATTGTCCCTGCCAGGTGCCCAGTTAAGTTTAACCTGTACTTTCGGAACCATTCCGCCCGGAACACAGCGCAATGTAACAATCCTGGTACGACCTCTCACGGCTGCTGTTGGACAGACCCTTACCAACAACGTTACGATCAGTACCGCAACAACCGAAACAAATACCACGAACAATACGAATCTTGCGACTACAGTGGTGGAAGAACCTGTTGTTGATTTGTCCGTAAATAAAAGTGATGCGCCAAATGTCCTGACAGTTGATCAAGACGTTATTTATACCGTTAGGGTCACGAACAATGGCGAATCGGCTGCACAGAATGTTGTTGTGACTG
>NZ_JAFMHR010000081.1:2777-14996 GCF_017854415.1 Yoonia sp.
GGCGAGCGGGCGCGCATCCACTTTGGTACACGTTATGCCTTGGATAGCGGTATCATCTTGAGCGCGGCAACCAGCTATGACGGCATCGGCGCTGACGATTATGAAAGCATTGGCGTTCAGCTGCAGATGGAAATGTCGTTCTAAGCAGCACGACCAAAACTAAATCGAGCAAAAGGGCGAAGGTAATCTTCGCCCTTTTGTTGTTTCAGGGTCATGTTTTTCGATCGTGAAGTGGAATTTGCCCCTTTGACCGTTGAAAACGTTGGGTCATATCGATCTTGCCGCATGCACGGACACTTCACAAAGCAGCAAACTAGGTTATCGTCGCCAGAAAGCTTTTGGGAGGAAGTGTTTTGCAAGATCAAGAACGTCCATGGACGGCCTTTTATGGCCCGTCTGTTCGCAAGACCATTGATGCCCCGCAATACCGGACGATTGGTGACTTTATCAGTGCCACAGCTGATGTGTATGGGGATCTGCCTGCCTTCACGGCCTGCCTGCCCAACGGCATGAACGGCACTTTGACCTACCGCCAAGCCGATGAGATGTCAGATGCGATGGCCGTTTATTTGCGCGAGGTCGCAGGCCTGAACGCAGGGGACCGTGTTGCAATTCAGCTGCCCAACGGTCTGTCCTATCCGATTGCCGCCATGGGCATCTTCAAGGCTGGTTGCGTTTTGGTAAACATCAACCCGCTTTATACCGCCGAAGAAATGGTCAAGCAGTTCAAGGATGCCGAACCCAAGGCCATCTTTATCGTTGATATGTTCGCAGACAAATTGGCCGAAGCTGTCAAAGAATTCGCTATTCCGACAGTCATCGTGACCCGTGTCGCCGAATACCTGCCTGCAATGCCAAAGGCGATTGTGGGACTCGTCCAGAAGTACTGGGATAAAACGATCCACCCCATCACAATTCCGCATATCCGCCTGCCAGATGCCGTGGATGCAGGGCGCATGTCGAAAAAGACGCTTGATAAGGGGCTCGAAGCTTATCGCAGCATGATCGATCCTGATGATGTGGCTTGCCTGCAGTACACAGGCGGCACGACGGGTGTGTCGAAAGGCGCGATGCTGACCCACACGAATATCTTGATGAACATGGAACAAACCATGGAGCTGATCCCGAACCTTGATAAAGGGAAAGAGGTCGCTCTGACGGCATTGCCACTTTATCATATCTTTGCGTTCACGGTGAATTTCCTAGGGTTCTATTCGATCGGCGCGCACAATATCCTGATCCCGAACCCGCGCCCCCTAAGCAACCTCAAACGCGCATTCGAGAACTACAAGATCACTTGGATGAGCGGTGTGAACACCCTGTTCAACGGTCTGAACGGCGAGGTCTGGTTTCAAGACACGCCGCCCAAGCATCTGAAATTCGCGTCTGCAGGCGGCATGGCCCTACAAAGCGTCGTGGCGGAGCGTTGGGAGGCGGTCACTGGCAAATCTGTGCTAGAAGGCTACGGCCTGACTGAATCATCGCCAGTTTTGACGTTTAATCCATTTGGCAAAACCCGCCTGAACTCTATCGGTGTGCCGCTACCTTCGACGGATCTGAAATGCGTTGATGAAGACGGCAAAGATGTTCCGCAAGGCGAACCCGGCGAATTGATCGCCAAAGGCCCGCAGATCATGAAGGGTTATTGGAACAAACCCGAAGAAACCGCCAAGACCATCCAGAACGGCTGGCTTTTGACTGGTGATATCGGGGTTATGGACGAAGACGGTTATTTCCGCGTGGTCGACCGCAAGAAGGACATGATCCTTGTGTCTGGCTTTAATGTTTATCCTAACGAAATCGAAGACGTGATCGCGGCCCACCCCGGTGTGGAAGAGGTCGCTGTCATCGGCGTGCCGGACGGCGCCTCGGGCGAGGCAGTCAAAGCCTTTATCGTCAAGCGCGACGAGACCCTGAATAAGGACGCCGTGCGCGCTTACTGCAAAGAGCATCTGACGGCCTACAAAGTTCCCAAGACGGTCGAATTCCGCGAAGAGTTGCCTAAATCGAATGTCGGAAAAATCCTGCGCAAAGACCTGCGCGCAGAAGAACTCAGCAAAGCGGAGGGTTAAGCAATGGTTGGACCACTAGAGCAAGCCATTCTGGCCTTGATGATTTTTGTGATCATGTTGGGGATGGGCGCGTCCCTGACGCCGCGTGATTTTACGCTCGCCCTAAAGCGGCCTTACGGATTGATGATTGGTGTTGTATCGCAATACGGATTTATGCCGCTGATCGGTTTTATCCTTGCGTCGACTTTGCCTGTGTCCGACCCGATCAAGATCGGCATTTTGATCATGGCTTGTATGCCGGGCGGGACCACTTCGAACATCTTTACATACTTTTCAAAAGGTAACCTAGCGCTGTCTGTCTTGATGACCGTAACATCGACCGTCTTTGGCGTGATCCTGATCCCGATTGTTCTGGTGGTTTATGCCGGCGCGCTTGATCTGGATATCCCGCGCGAGAATATCATTGCGACGCTCGTGTTGCTGCTGGTGCCTGTGGCAATCGGCATGGTGTTGCGAAAGTTCAATTCCAACGTAGGTGCGGTGACCGAATTCATGGGATCTATGCTCGCGATTTTCTTCATTCTATTTTTGATCGTGTCATGGATTCCACGCAATTGGGAATTCCTGCTGACGACGACATGGGCCACATACTTTGGATCTGTCGTGCTTGGCTTGTTCGGCTTTGCGTTGGGTTATGGGTTTTCCATCTTGCTGAAATTGCATCCACGCAATGCACGCACTGTGGCCCTTGAAACGGGCATCCAGAACGGTCCACTAGCCATTGCGATTATTGCCTTCACGTTTGCGGGCACCGAGGCGCAAGCGATCATGGCTGTGCCGGTCCTATATTCCCTGTTTATCGTGATCACGTCGACAATGGTGACGCTTTGGTTCCGTCGCGTGAACACTGCGAATGAACAGCCATTACCGAATGGATTGCTTTAGGGGCGAAGGTGCAGCGTGAAAACGACTATCTTTGGACTAGACTTTAGTGCAAATACGCGCGTCAGTGGCCCATTAATCTGATTTGCCATAGAACGAAGCAGGGAAGAAAACATGCACGAATGGTGGCGCAGTGCCGTAATTTACCAAGTCTATCCGCGATCATACCAAGATGATGACGGCGATGGTGTCGGCGATCTAGCGGGCATCACGCGGCGGTTGGATTATATTGCGTCGCTTGGCGTGGATTGCATTTGGCTATCGCCGATTTTCGCCTCGCCGCAGGCAGATATGGGATATGACGTCTCTGACTATTTGGCAGTTGATCCGTTGTTCGGCGATCTGAACGCCTTTGACGAACTGATAGAGGCCGCCCATGCGCGTGGCCTGAAAGTCATCGTGGATCAGGTTTTGTCGCACAGCTCTGATCAGCATGAGTGGTTCAAAGAATCCCGCAAGGACCGCACGAACCCAAAGGCGGATTGGTATGTTTGGGCCGATCCACTACCTGACGGTGCACCGCCTACGAACTGGCACAGCCACTTTGGGGGTCCAGCTTGGGAGTTTGATCCGGGCCGCGGCCAGTATTTCTTGCACAATTTTCTTGCCTCGCAGCCGGACCTGAATTTCCACAATCCTGATGTGATCGATGCAATCCTCGAGACCTGCAAGTTCTGGCTTGACCGTGGTTTGGACGGTTTCCGCCTTGATACGGTGAACTACTATTTTCACGATCAGAAACTGCGGTCCAACCCGCCTGCACAAGCCAAACCGCAAGTCATGGCCACCGATCTTTATGGGATGCAGAACAATATCTACAACAAGACGCGCCCTGAAAATCTAGCGTTCCTGGAGCGGCTGCGCGCGCTGACCGACCAGTACGAAGACATCATGATGGTCGGCGAAGTCGGGGAAATGGGGCGTCGTTCTATCGAGATAATGGGCGAATACACGGCGGGCACAGACCGTCTGCATATGGCCTATAGCTTTGCTATGTTGGGACCGGATTTCAACGCGGAACACTTCCGCAACTGTATCGAAGGTTTCCAGACGGGCGCGCCTGATGGTCACCCTTATTGGTCATTTAGCAACCATGATGTCCCCCGCCAAGTTTCGCGCTGGGCTGAATACTCTGTGTCCGAGGATGCGATGGCCCGTCTGGCCTGCGCAATGCTGATGTCGTTCGAAGGCACCATTGGTATTTATCAGGGTGAAGAACTGGGTCAGACTGAAACCGAACTGGTTTTCGAGGAGCTGACCGACCCGCCCGCGATCCGTTATTGGCCTGCCGTCAAAGGCCGTGATGGATGCCGCACGCCGATGGTTTGGGAAAAAGACGCAGCCAATGCTGGCTTTTCGACGGGGAAACCGTGGCTGCCAGTGAAAGCTCCGCAAGCGGCCAAGGCTGTCGATCAGCAGGGTGAGGGCAGTATTCTGGCCTACTACACAGACATGATCGCCTACCGCAAAGCCAGCCCTGCGCTGACACACGGCAAGACCGCTTTCATCTCTTTGCCGGAACCTTTGTTGGCATTTACACGCACTTCGGATGAGCAAATGCTGACGTGCGTTTTCAACCTGTCCAAAGATACGCAAACCATTCCGATGTCCAAAGCATCAGCGATAGCCGTCGGAAACGCGGCGACTTTGAAGGGTGGCAAGTTGACCTTGGAAGGCAACGGTTTCGCCTACCTAACCTAAGCTTTTTACGTCCCAGATGTCGTTCATGTAGCCTTTGATCGTGCGATCTGACGAAAAGTAGCCGGATCCAGCGATGTTGCGCAGGACTAGACGGTTCCAATCGTCTGGCTGCGCGAAAAGGCTGTCCACTTGTGATTGGCATGCCAGATAGCTATCGAAATCTGACGCGACCAAGAACGGATCATGGTTCCAGATCGCATCGACCAACCCGTTGTGGCGGGTTTTGTCATCGGGGCTAAAGCGTCCTTCGACAATCATTTGCAGAATGTCTTGCAATGATTGGCTGGCTTGAATCGCCTGACGGGCGTGATCGGGAACCTGATAACGGGCTTGGACCTCTACTGCGGTCATGCCGAACAGAAAGAAATTCTCAGGCCCTACATGCTCGCGAATTTCAACGTTGGCCCCGTCTAGCGTGCCAATGGTTAGTGCGCCGTTCATGGTGAACTTCATGTTGCCGGTGCCTGACGCCTCTTTGCCCGCAGTTGAAATCTGCTCCGACAGATCGGTCGCGGGGATCAAACGCTGCGCCATTGAGACGTTGTAGTTGGCAGGATAAATTACTTTTAGCAGATCACCGGTTACCGGATCGTTGTTGATCGTATGGGCCACGTCATTGATGAAATGAATGATGTCTTTGGCGATGAAATAACCCGGTGCCGCTTTGCCGCCAAAGATCTTCACCCGCGGCGTCCAATCGCCTGTCGGGTTGGCGCGAATAGCGGACCAACGCGCGATTGTTTCGAAGATATTGAGCAGTTGACGTTTGTATTCATGGATACGTTTGATCTGCACGTCGAACATCGCATCAGGGTTGATCGCGACACCTAACGTGTCAGCGGTCCAATTGGACAAGGCGACTTTGTTTGCGCGCTTGGCCGCTCCCAAAGCGTCGCGTAGGTCGTAATCTTCCTCGTGCGCCAGGAGTCCTTGCAGTTTGTCCAAATCGCTTTCCCAGCCTGCGCCGATGACATCAGTGAGGACTTTGGACAGGGCAGGATTGGACAGCTTGATCCAGCGGCGCGGCGTGACACCATTGGTTTGGTTTACGATTTTCGCAGGGTAAAGTCCGTCGAGGTCCGCAAAAACGGTCTCTTTCATCAAGTCCGTATGCAGGGCGGAAACGCCGTTCACGTGCGAGGCCATCACAAAAGCCAGCGTGCCCATGTGCACTTGGTCATGCAACACAATGCCCAGATCGGGCGTGCAACCCGTTGCCGCACGGTGCTCTGTGTCGATCCGTTCGATGATATCCATGTGGCGGGGTAAAACGCGCCCCATCAGCCAAGTGGACCATGTTTCCAACGCTTCGGGCAAAAGTGTGTGGTTGGTGTAGTTCAAACAACCAGATGCGATGCGTTTCGCGGTGTCCCAGTCAAGCCCATGCACGTCGGTCAACAGCCGGATCAGTTCTGGACCAGCAAGGGCAGGGTGGGTGTCATTCAGTTGGATCGCGACCTTTTGAGGTAGCATTTCAAGGTCGTCATATTCACTGAGGAACCGGCGCAGAATATCCTGCAGCGCGGCGGACGTCAGGAAGAATTCCTGCTTAAGGCGCAGCTCCTTGCCCGTATCGGTCGTGTCCTCTGGGTATAGAACGCGCGACAAAGTGCGCGCCAAGGCTTCGGGCGCAGCGGCGGCGGTGTGATCGCCCGCGTTAAAGCGTTCAAGGTCGAAATGTTCGGTCGGATGCGCACCCCAAAGGCGCAGCGTATTTGCCCACCCACCTTGCCAGCCGATCACGGGCATGTCGTAGGCGCGGGCAAAAACAGTCTCGGACGGGTGCCATGTGGCGTTTTCGTCAACGAACCCTTTGAAAGGAATTGTATAGCGGGCCTCTGGCCGCTCGAATTCCCACGGATGCGGTTGGTTCAGCCAATCTTCGGGGTGTTCAACCTGACGGCCGCCTTCGAACTTCTGGCGAAACAGGCCGTGTTCGTAGCGGATGCCATAGCCGTAAGCGGGGCAGGCCAGCGTTGACATGCTTTCAAGGAAACAAGCTGCTAGTCTTCCCAAGCCACCATTGCCAAGGGCCGCATCCGGTTCGTCTTCGATCAGATCGGCGATGGAAATACCCTCTGCGTCCAGCACCTGCGCCACGGTGTCACGTAGATTAAGGTTCACCATTGCGTCCTCGAGGATGCGACCGATCAGAAATTCCATCGACAGGTAGTAGACCCGTTTACCCTGCGCTTGATAGGTCTTGCGGGTTGCTGCGAACCACGGTTCCACAATCAAGTCGCGCACGGCATAGCTGACGGCCATGCGCCAGTCATAAAGGCTGGCGTTGGGTTTATCCTTGCCCAGCGTATAGGTCAGATGCTGATCAATGCGCACGCGCATTGCCTCAGCAGATAAGTCATGCATCACGCTCACGAAAACCTCTTTGTCGTCTAGTTTGCCTGCGAATGATCGGCGTTAAGTTACAACGTCCGGATCAACCCGCCCTGTCATAGCAGTTAAATCAGACAAGGCCAGTGCAGCGCCACGCACTTGCGCCAAAACGGTTCCGGGTTCCAGATGCAAACGATCTGGGTCAGTTTCCAACTGCTCAAGATAAATCCGGATTGTCGCCCCTTGGGTGCCTGTGCCGGATAGTCTGAATACGGCCCGCGCACCGCCAGCGAATGCGATCCGAATGCCTTGGCCTGCTGATGTCGATCCGTCGACGGGATC
This sequence comes from Yoonia sp., assembly GCF_017854415.1. Classification (GTDB taxonomy): domain Bacteria; phylum Pseudomonadota; class Alphaproteobacteria; order Rhodobacterales; family Rhodobacteraceae; genus Yoonia. The sequence continues at coordinate 10,109 of NZ_JAFMHR010000081.1, forward strand.
AAGGTAGGAAAACTCATCTGCATTTTCGACTGTCATCCCGCCGACCGCTTTGCCACCCAGCGATGGCAATGCTGTGCGCAATGCATCGACCATCGCATGCGCTTTGTCGCTATCCACATCTTCGTAATCAAGGCGGGCATAATAGCAGCGCCCGTGTGCGGCCCAAAGATCACCCATGAGATCAGCCACTGATTTCTTGGTTTCTGCCAGAATATTCAGCCACAGCAAAACGGCCCAAAGCCCGTCCTTTTCGCGGACGTGATCAGACCCTGTTCCAGCACTTTCTTCGCCACAAAGCGTGACTTTACCAGCGTCCAGTAGATTGCCGAAGAACTTCCAGCCTGTGGGTGTTTCAAAGCATTCAATCCCTAGGCTTGCCGCAACACGGTCCACCGCCCGAGATGTCGGCATAGACCGCGCGACACCGGACAGGCCGCTGCTATAGGCAGGAGCAAGATGTGCCTTTGCGGTCAATAACGCTAAGCTATCAGAGGGCGTCACGTAAGCGCCGCGTCCCACGATCATATTGCGGTCACCGTCGCCATCAGAGGCCGCGCCGAAATCAGGCGCGTTTGCACCCAACATTTTATCCATCAGTTCCTTTGCCCAAATCGGGTTTGGATCGGGATGCCCGCCACCGAAATCCGGGCTTGGCATACCGTTGATAACGGTTCCTTTGGCGGCGCCCAATTCGCCTTCGAGAATGGCATATGCATAGGGTCCTGTGACGGCATGCATTGCGTCAAAGCACATCGTAAACCCACCCGCGAACAGCGCGCGAATTTTGTCGAAATCAACGATGGTTTGCATCAATGCAGCGTAGTCCGCGACTGGGTCGACGATTTCGACCGTCATGTCCTCAAGAGTTTGGGTGCCGATGGTCCCCAAATCGACATCATCGGCCGCGATGATCTTGTAGAAATCCAGCGTTTTGGTGCGCTCAAAAATCTTGTCTGTCACGGCTTCGGACGCGGGGCCGCCATTCGGCCCGTTATATTTCAGGCCAAAATCGGCGTCTGGTCCACCCGGATTGTGGCTGGCCGACAGGATCAGTCCGCCACCTGCTTGGCGTAGTCGGATCAGATGCGACGCGGCAGGTGTCGATAGAATACCACCCTGACCTACGATGCATTTGGCCGCATCATTTGCCGCCGCCATTCGCAAGATAATCTGGATTGCGCTATCGTTGAAATAACGACCGTCGCCGCCAACAACGAGGGTCTTGCCTGCAATGCCGCCTATACCGTCAAAGATCGCCTGCACATAGTTTTCCAGATAATGCGGACGCTTGAAAACTGCAGTTTTCTTGCGAAGCCCGCTTGTTCCCGGTTTTTGCCCGTCAATCGGAGTGGTCCGAACGTTTTGCATCGGCATGTCTAGTCCTCCATGGTCTCTTGTGAAAATACCACGACACTGTCGGCGGCCACCAGCATTCCTAGCGTGACCTTAATCGCGTCGTCCTGGCTGGTATCAAAGCGGCGTACCCAAGTGTCACCACTTGGTAAATCCGGTGGTGCAATCTCGACGGCGTCGCCTCGGTTCAAGACGACCAGCAATGCCCCTTCGCGTTTGACGTATTCGGGCGACCCTGACGCCATACGCATTTCAGCCACCAGCGTATCAAGGTCGGGATTATCCCAATCTTCTTGACGCATCGGATCACCGTTAGACTGACGCCAGAACAAATCAGGTTCGCCGTCCACCAGTCGCTGGCGCGAATGCAGGAAACGTGTTTGCCGCAACAGCGGGTGCATTTTACGAAAGGCAATTGCCTGCTGGCAAAAGGTGAAGAAAGGATCACCTTCTTCCGGCCAATTGACCCAACCGATCTCGTTGTCTTGGCAGTAGGCATTGTTGTTGCCACCTTGCGAATTGCTAAGTTCGTCCCCCGCAAGGATCATTGGGGTGCCCTGCGACAACAACAACGTGGCCATCAGGTTGCGTTTTCGGCGCATGCGCGCGGCCGAGATTTCTGGATCGTCAGTTGGCCCCTCAACCCCCATGTTGTCGGAATGGTTGTTGGAATGTCCGTCGCGGTCATCCTCGCCATTGGCCAGATTGTTCTTGGCGTTGTAGCTAACCGTATCTTGCAGCGTGAAACCGTCGTGGGCCGTCAGAAAGTTTAAAGATGAGGTCGCGGCCCGCCCGTCGTGGTCGAAATACGGGGCAGAGCCGACCAAGCGTTCGGCGACATCTTTGACCATGCCGCGATTGCCACGCCAGAATTCACGCACGTTATCGCGGTATTTGTCGTTCCATTCGGCAAATGGCGCAGGGTAGGCGCCCAACTGATACCCGCCCGGTCCAATGTCCCAAGGCTCTGCGATCAGTTTTACGCGGTTCAGAACCGGGTCTTGGCCAATGGCGCGAAAGAACGGCCCGTCGCGTTCAAACCCGCGCGCAGTGCGCCCAAGAGCCGAGCAAAGGTCAAAGCGGAACCCGTCGACATGCATGACCTCGACCCAGTATCGCAGGCTGTCCATAACAAGGCGGATGACAAAGGGGTTTTCGAAATCAAGCGTGTTTCCGCAACCTGCGTCGTCGATGTAATAGCGTGGATTATCGGCCAAACGGTAATAGCTTGCGTTATCCATGCCACGGAACATCAACGTCGGGCCCATCTCGGACCCTTCAGCTGTATGGTTATAGACCACGTCCAAGATCACTTCGATGCCTGCAGAATGGAAACGGCGCACCATCTGCTGAAACTCTGCAATATCAGCGCCCTGCATGTAGCGTGGGTCGGGGGCAAAGAACCCATAGGTCATATAGCCCCAGTAGTTCGTCAAACCGCGATCCAGCAGAAATTTCTCGTTTAGGAACGCTTGGACGGGCAGCAGTTCAACGGCTGTGACGCCAAGGTTATTGAGGTGCTCGAGGATCGGATCAGAGGCCATTGCCAGATAAGTGCCGGGGTTTGGAATGTCGCTGCGACCAGCGGTCAGGCCTTTGACGTGGGCCTCGTAAATGATCGAGCTTTCAAGCGCATGCCGTGGTTCTGCGGCGTTGTCCCAGTTGAACGTGGGATCAACAACAATACTGCGCGGCATGAATGGCGCGCTGTCGGTTTTGCTGAAACTCAGGTCTTTGTCCTTATGACCCGTCTGATACCCAAACATTGAGCTGTCCCATTTCGGGTGGCCCGTTAGTTGTTTGGCATACGGATCAATCAGCAATTTGTAGGGATTGAAGCGGTGACCTTCATCGGGCGTATAAGGGCCGTCCATCCGAAAGCCGTATTGCTGGCCCGCTTTCATGCCCGGAAAATAACCATGCCACACGTGGCCTTCGCGTTCGGGCAATGTGATGATTTGGTTCTCGTTCCCGTCTTCGTCAAACAAGCAGAGCATTACCTTGGTCGCATGTTGTGAAAACACCGCAAAGTTCACGCCGTCCGCGTCTACCGTTGCACCCAAAGGTGAGGGCAAGCCAGGGCGTGTTTCAAAGGGGCCTACGTTCAAGATTGCGCCTCGGTCCAGCTTGCATAGATCGTCTTGTAGGCCGCGGCAGAGGTTTCCCAGCCGACGGGTTGTTTCATCGCGTTGGCTTGCATGGTTTTCCAAGTTTTTGGGTCGTCATAAAGATCGCACAGGCGGCTAAAAGCGTTCGTCAAAGCGGGCGCATCGATAGGGAAGAATTGTACGCCTGTCGCCACGCCGCGGGCCAAGGCCGCGGGCGATGCGTTGATGACAGTATCGGCCAACCCACCCGTCAAAGCGACCAGGGGCAATGTCCCGTAGCGCAGGCCGTAAAGCTGGGTCAGCCCGCAGGGTTCAAACCGTGACGGCACTAGAACGACGTCGCCACCTGCCATCATCTGATGCGAGAGCGCTTCGTTGTAGCCGATTTTGACCGACAGGTTTTCATTGACGTCTGCCGCTTCGAGCAGCGCAACTTCTAGCTTTGGATCACCTGATCCCAGCAATGCGACCTGTCCGCCGCGCGCCAGCAATGTCGGAAGTGCGTCCAGAAAAAGGTCGATGCCTTTTTGTTCGGTCAGGCGGGATACAAGTACACAAAGTGGGCCTTCTGATTGCCCCAGCCCAAACGTCTTGCGCAGTGCTTTCTTGTTGGCCGCTTTGCCAGTAGCGGTTTTGTAGGGCTTTATGTTGGGGTCAGTCGCAGGGTTCCACACCGCCAGATCAATCCCGTTTACAATGCCCGTAAGGTCCGCTTGCCGTGCGCGCAGCACACCGTCCATGCCGATCCCGAATGCGGGTGTCAGCAATTCTTCGGCATAGGTTTGCGATACGGTTGTGATCTTGGCAGCACCCACAAGCCCTGCCTTTAGGGCAGAAATCTGTCCCCAGAATTCAAAATGCTCGGGCGTGAAACGTGCGGCATCCAGTTCAAGTGACTTAAGCCTGTTCGATGCCGTGTTTCCGTGAAACGCAATATTGTGGACCGTAAAGACAAACGGCACATCCACGCCTAGCGCGTGCAAATACTCTGGTGTCAGCCCAGCCTGCCAATCGTGACCATGCACAATATCAGGGGTCCAATCGCCGACGCCGTCTGCCGCAATCATCGCAGCAACTTTGCAAAGGGCTGCAAACCTTTCGGGATTATCGGGCCAGTCTTTGCCTGTCGCATCGCCGTAGATCGCGCCGTCACGGTCATAAAGATGTGGGGCATCTAGGATCAGCAGGTCAAGGCCCGCAACCTGACAGGCGCGCAACTTTGCAGTCCCGCCGAAAAGGTTTTTATAGGTCGCAACGGTTTTTGCTTTTCCGATCTGCCCCAGCACAGTGCGATAGCCGGGCAAAAGCACCCGCACTGCAACACCGTGTTCGGCCAATGCGATCGGCAACGCGCCTGCCACATCAGCCAGCCCGCCGGTTTTCACCAGCGGGGCACATTCAGACACAACGAAAAGCGCTTTGGTCAT
>NZ_JAFMHR010000219.1 GCF_017854415.1 Yoonia sp.
GTCGGCCGACTGAGGTTAGTGGATTAAAGATCCGCCGTTCACGTCGACCTCTGATCCCGTCACATAGGACGATAAATCGGACGCTAAGAACAAACAGCATCCCGCCACGTCCTGCGCCGTGCCAGCGCGACCCATCGGAATGCCGTCCAGAACTTGTGCGCGCATCTCGTCGGTCAACTTGCCTGCGGTGATGTCGGTCGCGATGAACCCCGGGCAAATCGCGTTCGCGCGGATGCCGTCAGGCGCTACTTCCCGCGCCATAGCTTTGGTCAGCCCCAAGATGCCCGCCTTGGCCGCTGAATAATGCGGTCCGCCGAAAATGCCCCCGCCCCGTTGCGCGGAAACTGACGACATGTTCACGATGCTGCCCGCCTTATGTTCGCGCATGTGCGGGAGAAGGGCTTGCGACATATAGAGTGTGCCACGCAGGTTCACATCCAGCACATCGTCGTAGTTCTGCGGTGCGATCTCCATAAATTTCAACGGCTGGGTTATGCCTGCAATATTCACCAGAATGTCGACCTTCCCAAACGCCGAGATCAAGTCAGCGGCGATGGTTTCGCAGGACTGCTTGTTGGTCACATCACACGCACGACCCACATGACCCTCGCCCGGCAAGTCCGCCGCCGCTTGGCCCGCCGCATCCAAATCGAGGTCCAAAATCGCCACACGGCACCCGTGTTCGGCAAACATCACCGCTGTAGCCTTACCCAAACCACGCGGACTTGCGCCGCCTGTGATGATCGCCGTTTTGCCGTTTAAAAGTTTCATATCAAAGCCACGCTTTCACCGACGCCGTAACAGCATCCACCGAAATCCCATATTGATCGTGCAATGTCGGCAACGCCCCCGCATCCAAGAACGCATCGGGCAACGCGATCTGGCGGAACGGCACGTGTACGCCCGCCCGCATCAGTGCTGCGCCAACGGCCTCGCCCAAACCACCTGTGATAGAATGGTTTTCAGCTGTGACCACAAGGCGCCCACCCTTCGCCGCTTCGGCTGCAATCGTTTCCACATCCAACGGCTTAATCGTTGGCACATGCAACACAGCGCAATCAACCCCATCGGCCCGCAATCGCTTGGCCGCGTCCAACACGCGCATCGTCATGAAACCGGAAGACACGAATAAAACATCGCGTCCGTCACGGATCATCTGCGCTTTGCCCAGCTTGAATTTATAGCCATACTCGCCCAGCACATCAGGAACATTGCCGCGCAAAAGACGCATATAAACCGGACCCGGATGATCGGCGATGACGCGGGTGGCTTGATCAATTTCAGTCGCGTCGCAAGGATCAAGCACAGTCAAGTTCGGCATCGCGCGCATGATCGCGATGTCATCCGTCGCCTGATGGCTCGGCCCGTATCCTGTCGTCAAACCGGGTAAGGCGCAGACGATCTTCACTGGCAAATTCTCTTCGGCAATCGCCATGCAAATGAAATCATAGGCGCGGCGAGAGGCAAAAACCGCATAGGTCGTCGCGAATGGCGTGAAGCCTTCGCGCGCCAATCCTGCGGCTGCCGAGATCATCACCTGTTCGGCCATGCCCATCTGATAGAACCTATCAGGATAGGCTTTGGCGAAGATATGCAGGTCTGTGTATTTGGACAAATCCGCCGTCAGTCCGACGATATCATCGCGGGTTTTAGCCAGATCAACCAGCGCATGACCAAACGGAGCGGCGACAGTTTCGCGCCCCTCTGCGTCCAACGATGCAATCATTGCCGAGGTCGTCAGCTTCGATCCATCCTCGGAAACGGGCACCGTGCGCGGTGTGTATTTCGATTTGCGGCGAGACAGGCTTGCATCAATCATCGGGTCGATCCTCGTCCAATATCGTCAAGGCACGCGCCCATTCGTCGGGTTCCACACGCACGAAATGCGTGATCTCACGGTCCTCCAAGAATGGCACACCTTTGCACATCCTGGTCTGGCAAATGATCACACGCGGCACGGGGTCCGGATGCGCACGCGCGGCATCAAACGCCGCCACAAGCGCGTCCATATCGTTGCCATCAATCTCTTGCGCGAACCAGCCAAAGCCTTCCCATCGGCCCGCCTCTGGCACTTGCGCCAGTGCATCGGTGGTTTTGCCGTCGGCCTGTTGATCGTTGAAATCGACAATGGCGATCAGGTTATCAAGCTTCCATTGCACGCCCGACATCACGGCCTCCCATGTGGAGCCTTCACCCAATTCACCGTCCGACATCATGTTGTAGACAAACGCAGGGTTATTCTTACGCTTCAGCCCCAGCGCCATCCCCACGGCAATTCCAAGGCCGTGCCCCAACGATCCACCAGTGATTTCCATCCCCGGCGTATAAGCCGCCATGCCCGACATCGGCATCCGGCTGTCGTCCATGCCATAGGTTTCGATCTCGGCGTCGGGCAGAATTCCTGCTTCGATCATCGCCGCATAAAGTGCGATGGCGTAGTGCCCAATTGACAACAAAAACCTGTCGCGGCCTTCCCATTCAGGATCATCGGCGCGGTAATTCAGCGCATGAAAGTAGGAAACCGCCAATAGGTCAGCAGCGCCCAAGGCCTGACCGATGTAGCCTTGCCCTTGCACTTCGCCCATCAACAGCGCGTTGCGCCGGATCGCATACGCCCGTCGCGCAAGACTGACGTTTGATGTGTCACGCTCCAACCGCTGGCCCTCCCCTTGTTGCGATCATCTTGCGCCCGCTTGCCGCCGCACTCAAGCAAAATTTAGTATACCATTTTAATTTTCCGCTCTAGGCTGGTGATAATCTCATCTTTAGGAGC
>NZ_JAFMHR010000220.1 GCF_017854415.1 Yoonia sp.
GAGTTGTCCTGCGCGAGGGCGTGTTTGCAGTTGCAGCATTTGACATGATCGGCGGGAAGCGGACATTCGCTGCAAGTGAAAATAGTCTTCATCCAGCCTGAAAAGCGGACATCCGGATCAACCCATCAAGGTCGGCTAACGAGCGGAGAGGCCTGATCGTTAACGTATGCTTCAGCCTTTTTATTTTCAGGGATTTGGGCACCAAGAATAGTGTTTCATATCATCGAAAGAGGCGAAGATATCCTTTTGATATTTGGGCGAACGGTCACGGCCTTGCTATGGTCTGAATTTTCCGACTTTCGGAGCTGGCCGCCGTGATCTCGTCTTGGTGAGTGAAGCGCCAGAAGAGTAGGTGGGCAAGTCCCGAAGATTGTTATGCGGGCGCAAAGGTCAAATAAGCTTGCCAAGGACGGTCTACCTTAAATGCTTTTCCTGAACACATTGTTAGTTGATATCGACGATTTTACCCGGGTTCATGATGTTATTTGGGTCAATTGCCCGCTTAAGTGTCGCCATCAAAGCATAAGCATCGCCATGTTCCTCCAACATGTATTCTTTTTTGCCAGTACCAACACCATGCTCACCGGTGACGGTCCCACCAAACGACAGGGCGACGCGATTAACATTCGACGCAAGAGATTTTGCGCGTATAAATTCGTCTGGATCATTTGGATCGAACAGGATCAGCAAGTGGAAATTTCCATCTCCGACATGCCCGACGATGGGAGCAATTAATCCAGCCTCTTCAATCAATTCCTTGGTGCGTGAAATACAGTTTGCCAGCTCGGATACGGGGACACAGCAATCTGTAACAATGCTTTCGCAGCCCTTGCGAAGCGATTTCCCAGCGTAATAGGCGTTGTGTCGCGCAGCCCATAGGCGATTGCGATCTTCCGCTTTGGTGGCCCATACGAAGCCAGTCACACCAAATTCGTCGCCAACACCTTCAAAAAGCTCAACTTGTTCTTTCACGCTGGCGTCGGACCCGTGGAATTCCAAAAATAAATGCGGTTTTTCGGGCAGATTCAGGTCGGGGTTGAAAATATTCATGCCCTTTATCTGTATCTCGTCCAACAACTCGACTCGCGCGAGTGGAATGCCCATTTGAATGGCCATAATCACCGTATTGACGGCATTATCGACTGTTTCAAAGGCACAGGTTGCGGCAAGGATTGCGTCTGGCTGACCAAACAAGCGCACAGTCAGCTCAGTAATGATCCCAAGCGTGCCTTCGGACCCGACAAACAGATGGGTCAAATCATATCCGGCCGAGGATTTGCGGGCGCGTGACCCTGTTTGAATGATTGTTCCGTCAGGCAACACGACTTCCAGTGCCATAACATTCTCGCGCATGGTGCCATAACGCACGGTATTGGTGCCCGAGGCGCGTGTCGCCGCCATGCCTCCAAGTGTGGCATCGGCACCCGGGTCGACGGTAAACATCAATCCAGTGGCGCGCAGTGCAGCATTCAGTTGCGTGCGCGAAACACCGGGTTGAACAACTGCGTCCAGATCGCTTTCGTGAATAACAAGGACTTTGTTCATGCGACTGGTATCTACGCTGATCCCGCCATGAATGGGGATGACGTGACCTTCCAACGAGGTCCCGATGCCGAATGGGACGACAGGCACTTTGAATTGCGAACAGATTATCATGATCTCGGACACCTCTTGGGTGCTTTCGGGAAACGCCACCGCATCTGGTAATGCCGGCGTGGAATAGGCCTCGTCGCGACCGTGGATGTCGCGAATGCTTTCGCCCGTGGACAGGCGGTCGCCAAGCAGGGCCTTCAACGCAGAGATGGCCAACGCAGTATTGTCCGTTGTCATAATATTTTCCCTTTAGATCATCGTAGTTGTTGTGCGCGGTAAAGGCACTGTCGGGTATTATTGGAAAACTTGGTCGTATTGCTCGCGCAATGCTTTTTTCTGGACTTTACCCATGGCGTTGCGCGGCAGTGCTTTTACAAATGCGATATGTTTGGGCTGTTTGAAACGGGCCAGATCTTCTTTGAGACTGGTTAAGATATCCTGCGCCGCGATGTTGGCACCGTCTTGGACGACAATGACTGCGACGACAGCTTCGCCGAAATCGGGATGCGGGACACCGATGACTGCACTCTCGTTGACGCCGGACAGATCGTCGATCAAAAGCTCGATTTCTTTAGGGTAAATGTTATAGCCGCCCGAAATAATCAGGTCCTTTTGGCGTCCGACAATATGCACATATCCGTCCCCGTCTATGCGCCCAAGATCGCCTGTTATGAAAAACCCGTTGTCGCGCAGCTCCTCGGCGGTTTTTTCCGGCATTTTCCAATAGCCTGCAAACACGTTTGGCCCCTGAACCTCTAACATGCCGGTTTCGCCCTGCGGTAAAGGCACACCAGTCGCTGGATCGGTAACACGCAACGCAACCCCGGGCAGCGGAAAGCCGACCGTGCCGGCCCGCCTGTCGCCCTCATAGGGGTTAGAGGTGTTCATATTGGTTTCCGTCATCCCATATCGTTCGAGAATCGCGTGTCCGGTTAAGTCGCGCCAGCGTTCATGTGTTTCGGCGAGCAATGGTGCAGACCCCGATACAAAAAGGCGCATACCTGCCGAAGCCTTGGTCAGACCATCAGCTTCAAGCAGGCGCACATAGAACGTTGGCACCCCCATGAGCACCGTGGCCTTTGGCATGTTATCCAGAATGTCATCGGCGTCGAATTTGGACATGAAGATACAAGACGACCCCGCCATCAACGTGACGTTCGTCGCCACAAAAAGCCCG
>NZ_JAFMHR010000005.1 GCF_017854415.1 Yoonia sp.
CCAACGGCTGCCAGCGAAAATCCCTTTTGTGACGAGGACGACCCTTTGACAGATCTCACCCGCGCCGACCTTGGATGGTCGCCGTTTTATATGTCCCAGCTTGAAATCGAAGAGCTGGAAACCCTTACCCCCGCCCGCATTGCCACGGTTCACCGCGACCGCGTCGTGGGCTTTTCCAACATCGGCCCGCTGGAAATGACCCTTGACCCCGGCATCACAACTGCTGCTGTTGCCGTCGGCGATTGGGTCCTATGCGCGGTCGAACAACACCGCCTGACCCGCGTTCTTGAACGGCAAACAGAGCTGACGCGCGGCACCGAATACCACACGGGCGATAAACAACTGATCGCTGCAAACCTCGATACGCTTTTCATCACCTCGTCGTGCAACAACGATTTCAACCCTGCGCGACTAGAGCGTTACCTTGCTCTTGCGCATGACGCGATGATCACACCCGTGATCCTGCTGACCAAAGCCGATCAATGCGACGATCCAGGCAGCTATGTTGACCAGGCTCGCCAGCTTGGTCGCAATCTTGAAGTTGTCGCGTGCGACGCCAAAAACGATGATGTGGCCGAGGTTTTGGCGCTATGGTGCGGCAAGGGTCAAACAGTTGCCTTGGCCGGATCGTCAGGCGTGGGTAAAACGACGGTTGCGAACGCGTTGACGGGCGGTAATGCGTTGACCCAGGACATCCGCGAAGATGACGCGCGCGGACGGCACACGACGACTGGTCGGTCATTGCACCGCATGAAAACAGGCGGCTGGCTGATCGACACCCCCGGTATGCGCGGGCTTGGCGTAGCAGAGGTCGCATATGGGATCGATGCAACTTTCCCCGAGATTTCGGAACGTGCGACGCAGTGCAAATTCCGCGACTGCGCCCACGAATCAGAGCCGGGGTGCAAAGTGCAGGCTGGAATTGCGTCAGGCGATATTGACCCTGACAGGTTAGAGCGTTTTAGAAAGCTCAAACGTGAAAACGAACACGCGACCGCAACGATTGCGCAGTCACGCGAACGGGGCCGCAAACAAGGCAAAATCTACCGTGCTGCAGTGCAGAAAAAGGGCCGCTAAGCAGGCGCGACGTCCTGCACCGCCCAAGCCATCTGCGCGTCGGTTTCGATAGCGCATAGGCGCGCTTGGCGCAGCCTCAACAGTGCTGTGTCCGCGGGTTCGCCAGCCGCGATCATAATGCGAAGGGCAATCATGCCGGACCGACCGCAGCCGCCCATACAGTGAATCAATACGTTCTCGCCCGACTGCAATCTGGCAACCACGTCTCTGCAAATTCGAGGCCACTCCAAACGCACTGGCACGCCAAAGTCAGGCACAGGATTATGTTGCCAGTCAATGCCCGCGCGCAGCAAGTCAGTGCCAAAGGACGTGACTTGGTTCGCCGTAAACTCCGCCATTTCAACCATCGAAATCACCAGCGCCGGTGCCCATTCCACTACTTCCGCGATGTCAGCGGCGTAGCAACCGCTGCGCCCCGGCATCGGCGATATCGCTAAGATACCGCCTGCGACAGGAACTGGATAAATCGCGAATGGTGTCAATCTGCTGGCCTCAACTTCCAAGCCTCGCACTCTGCAAGAACTCTGCTATGTCTACGCGTATGTCAGAAGAAAACAAACAATCGCAAAAGCGCACCGACTGGGCCGAAGATCGCACGATCATGGCCAACGAGCGCACCTTTTCCAGCTGGATGGGTACGGGACTTGGCGCAATCGGTGTCGCGATCGGCTTGAAGGCCGTGTTCGGCGCATTTGAACCAACATGGGCTGCCAAACTGGTTGCAACGATCTTTCTTGGTGTAGCCATCGCAATATTCTGGTCTGCCAGAAATCAAGCCTGCCAAACCTTTGCACGTCTCAGCGAACGCGATGTCGAGGCCACGTCATCGCGCAATTACACGCGTCTTGCGACCATCATGACATTTGCGGCAGTTGCGACCGGTGTGATCTTGTGGTCGCTTTGATCAGCTAGACCTTAGCGGTCGCTGCCCCTAGTCTTACCGGACGCCCGAATCCTTGCGAAAGCCGCTATGACCGATCAACCAACCTATCAAGTGCTCGCCCGTAAATACCGGCCTGAAACCTTTGCCGATATGGTTGGGCAAGACGCCATGGTGCGCACCCTCAAGAATGCGTTTGCTGCCGACCGGATTGCGCAAGCGTTCATCATGACGGGTATTCGCGGCACAGGTAAAACCACGACGGCGCGGATCATTGCAAAGGGCATGAACTGCATCGGATTAGATGGCACCAGCGGCCCGACAACCGAACCTTGCGGGAAATGCGAACATTGCGTCGCCATCATGGAAGGGCGTCACGTTGACGTCATGGAAATGGATGCCGCATCCCGGACAGGTGTCGGCGACATTCGTGAAATTATCGATAGCGTGCATTACCGCGCGGCCTCTGCACGCTTTAAGATCTACATCATTGACGAAGTTCACATGCTGTCCAAGAACGCGTTTAACGCGTTGTTGAAGACGCTTGAAGAACCGCCAGAACATGTGAAATTTATCTTTGCGACAACCGAAATCCGGCAAGTTCCGGTGACTGTCCTGTCGCGCTGTCAGCGTTTTGATTTGCGACGGATTGAACCTGAAACACAGATCGCCTTGCTGCGCAAAATCGCGACTGCCGAAGGTGCCGAGATCACGGACGAGGCACTGGCGCTGATTACACGCGCTGCCGAAGGATCAGCGCGCGACGCGCAATCGCTGCTGGATCAAGCAATCAGCCATGGTGCTGGCGAAACATCGGCGGATCAAGTGCGCGCGATGCTTGGCCTTGCCGATCGTGGACGGGTGCTTGACCTATTCGATTTGATCCTGAAGGGCGAAGCTGCCGCCGCCCTAACCGAACTGTCCGGCCAATATGCCGACGGCGCCGATCCCATGGCCGTCCTGCGCGATCTGGCAGAAGTCTGTCACTGGATCAGCGTAATCAAGATTACCCCCGAAGCGGCTGAAGACCCGACAATCAGCCCGGATGAGCGGACACGCGGCCAAGCAATGGCTGCCGATCTGCCGATGCGCGTGATGTCGCGGATGTGGCAAATGCTGCTCAAGGCGCTCGAAGAAGTCGCGATGGCCCCGAACGCGATGATGGCCGCTGAAATGGCTGTGATCCGCCTGACCCATGTAGCCGACCTGCCCAGCCCCGAAGAACTGGTGCGCAAACTGCAAGACGCGACACCACCCCCGAGCGGTCCATCTGGTGGACGCCCTGCCCCACATGCAGGCGGTGCAACCGCGATATCCCGCACACCTGCACCCACACATTCCGGCCCTGGCGGGCCAAGTGCCTCTGGCGCACAAACAGCCGTCGCGCTGCAGACTGACCCGCTGCATCATTATGCCAGGTTCGAGGATGTGGTCGAACTGATCCGCATGCACCGCGACGTGAAATTGTTGGTCGAGGTCGAAACCGGTCTGCGGTTGGTCAGCTATCAACCTGGCCGGATCGAGGTAAACCCAACCGCTGACGCAGCACGCGATCTGGTGGGCCGGCTTGGTGCGCGCCTGCAAGCGTGGACCGGCAATCGCTGGGCAATCAGCGTAGTGGACGGGGGTGCCCCAACAATTGCGGAAACCCGCGACGCAGCTGAAAATGCCGTGCGCGCCGAGGCAGAGGCGCATCCCCTTGTTCAAGCTGTGATTGCAGCCTTTCCCAAGGCAAAAATCACTGACATTCGTACAGAGGCTGATAAGACACTTGACGCCCTGACCGACGCACTTCCGGAAGTAGACGAGGAGTGGGACCCGTTCGACGAAGATTAACCACTGCCGCTGCACTTGTATTTCCAGCCCCTGCTTGGGCAGAGGTCTGCGAAGACCTGCGCCCCAACTGGGACGGCACCATGATGTCGGGCATGGACGAACTGCTGCACTTGTTTCAGACACCGCTGGTTTTGTTGCTGGTTCTCGCTACGGCGTTAGCAGTGCGATTTCGCCGCGAATGGGGCGGTGTCGCCGTCGTTGTTGGCTGGAGCCTTGCAACCTTTTTATTAACCGGAACAGGTGGCAGCTACGGCATCATGGATATCGGCCGCGTCGAGGGTTGCGTGGGCAGCCCCGCGCTTTTCATTGCAGTTGCTGTAGCGGTATGTATCGGTGTAGTCCTCTACACAGCACCGCGGCAGCGCGGAAAAGAATGACGGGAGATCGATAAAATGCTTAAGGGACTTGGTGGGCTTGGCGATATGGCCAAGATGATGAAGCAAGCACAAGAAATGCAGGGCAAAATGGCCCAGATGCAGGACGACCTTGAAAATATCATGGTCGAAGGCGTCAGTGGCGCGGGCCTTGTTAAGGCAACCGCAACTGCAAAAGGCGAATTGAAGGGCCTGAACATCGACCCGTCGATCTTTAACGGTGACGACAAAGAAGTCGTCGAAGACCTGATCCTTGCCGCAATCAAGGACGCGCAAAGCAAAGCGACCGCGCGCGCCCAAGAAGAAATGGGCAAAATGACCGAAGGTCTTGGCCTCCCTCCAGGCATGAACCTGCCGTTCTAATGATGCGTGTTTTTTACTCTCAGAGAGATGCGGCGACGCATCCTCTTACAGTTGAAGGAGCTATCGAAGTTTTGGAAACGGCACGGAACGCGTGTATTGCACAGTTCTCGATTGCTTTTACCGCGACTGTAGTGCTGGGTTGGATTGCCGAAACTTCGTACGGGCCTGCCGCAAGTATTTTCCAATTGATCGCAAGCATATCTTTTTTATGTGCCATTGGTGCTGGATACGCACTTTGGTCGCACTTCAAAGAACGCGCATCCGTCTTCAACAACCTTGAAACCGAATTGGTGAATGGGACCTCTGCAGAGAGCTTTTGGAGAATGCACGATGGTATTTTCCCGATCGGGTTAAAATAAAATATATGTCAAAAAACGGCAACCAAGACCTCGACAACCTGATCGCATTGATGGCGAAACTGCCCGGGCTGGGACCACGTTCAGCCCGACGCGCGGTTTTGCATTTGATCAAAAAACGGTCGTTGCTCCTGATACCATTGGCTGACGCGATGCAGCAGGTGGGAGCGACGGTGCGCGAATGTCTGAATTGCGGAAACGTTTGTACGGATGACATTTGCGATATTTGCGCGTCCGAAAAACGTGGCATTGGCCAGATTGCAGTCGTCGAAGATGTGGCCGATCTGTGGGCGATGGAACGCGCGCAAGTGTTCAAAGGACGCTATCATGTATTGGGCGGTACTTTGTCAGCGCTTGATGCGGTTGGACCGGACGAGCTGCGCATTCCCAAGTTGATCGACCGGATCAAAACCGAAGAAGTGACCGAAGTAATTCTGGCCCTTGCAGCTACAATCGACGGGCAGACGACGGCACATTACATCGCTGATCAGTTGTCTGGCATCGCGGTCACATCACTTGCGCAGGGTGTGCCTGTGGGCGGTGAATTAGATTATCTGGACGACGGCACGATCACTGCGGCGCTAAATGCGCGTAAAGCAATCTAGACGTCGACGCCAAAGCGCAGTTTTTTGCGACCCAACCCGCACAAAGGATCAAACCTATGGCCAACGCTACCTTCTGGGACAAAGCTGCCCAAAAATATGCCGCATCGAAGATCGCTGATATGGGCGGGTACGAAGAAACTTTGGACCGAACCCGTCGTTTTTTGGGTCCAGAGGATCATCTGCTTGAAATCGGTTGCGGCACAGGAAGCACCGCACTGAAACTCGCCCCGTCTGTTGGGCAACTGACGGCCACTGATATCTCGGGGGAAATGCTCGCGATTGCTAACGAAAAGCTGCGTGCTACTGATCTGGCGAACCTGCACTTTGTGCAGTCCGAAGCAACCAAGCCGATTGAAGGTGGCCCCTTTGACGCTATCTGCGCGTTTAGCTTGTTACACTTGCTGGATGATCTGGACGCGGGGCTGGCGCATTTTCACAGCCTACTGAAACCCGATGGCATGCTCATCACCAAAACAGCGTGCTTGCGCGACATGAGCGTTGCAATGGCCCCGCTCATCAAGGTGATGCAGTGGCTTGGCAAAGCGCCAGATGTTATTATCTTCACCGCGCCGCAGCTAGAGGCCGCATTCGAGAAAGCGGGATTTGAACTGGTTGAAACCGGCTATCACGGCAAAACGAAATCAACGCGGTTCATTGCGGCACGGCGCAAATAAAAAGGCGCCACATTCGAAAATGCAGCGCCCAATAGCACCTTAGTGCTACGGTAGTTTAGTCTTTATCGTCTGCATCATCAGGCAGGTTAAAGAAGCTGTCCGCGTCTTTGACATCGCGCGTGTCAACTTCTTCCTCATCGTCATCATTGCTGTCAGACAGGCTAAAGGTTTCCAGTCCGGCCATCGCAGATGGCATTTTCGGCTCTGCCGCCATGCCAAGTGACTGCTCTGTGCTAACCAGCTTGCGACGCTCATCATCAGTCATCGCCTCGCCATCTTTGGCCTTTTTAGCATTTGCTTTTTGCACGGCCGCGTCCAGCTCTGACTGCTTACAAAGGCCTAGGGCGACCGGATCGATTGGATCAATGTTGTTGATGTTCCAGTGCGTCCGCTCGCGGATTGCCTGAATTGTTGGCTTTGTTGTGCCGACCAGCTTGGAAATTTGACCGTCTGTCAGTTCGGGGTGGAATTTAACCAGCCAATAGATCGACGCAGGACGGTCCTGACGCTTGGACAATGGCGTGTAACGCGGGCCACGGCGCTTTTCTTCGCCAGTCGCAGCAGCGTAGAACTTAAGCTTAAGCTGGTGCGCTGGATCGGCTTCGGCTTTGTCCAGTTCTTCTTGGGTCAACTGATTGTTGGCGATCGGGTCAAAGCCCTTTACGCCAGTCGCCACATCACCGTCAGCAATGCCTTGCACTTCCAATTCATGGAAACCGCAGAAATTCGCGATTTGCTTGAAGGTCAGCGTTGTGTTGTCGCAAAGCCAAACAGCAGTCGCTTTGGCCATAATCGGTTTATCGGACATCTTTCATCTCCATCTTATCAGCAGACAAGCCTCTCCCACGCCCTTAAGTTGGGCAGACTGCACTGGCAGCCGGGTTCGCATTGTCGGGGAACTTGGCAACTGTATAGTGACTGGCAAACCGATAGGAAAGATCAAAAATGTACCGCTTGTTTGCCCTGCTTTGTTTGCTGGCCGCACCCCTATCCGCCCAAGACCGCGCGGGTGACTTTGATTATTACGTCATGTCGTTGTCGTGGTCGGCCAATTGGTGCGCTCTTGAGGGGGACGACCGCAATTCCCCGCAATGCGATCCAGACGCCAATTTTGGATGGATTCTGCACGGGCTATGGCCGCAATATGAGCGTGGCTATCCTGCCAATTGCAACACTGCGATACGTCCGCCTACGCGCAGTGATACCAGTGCAATGGCCGATATCATGGGCACTTCTGGGCTGGCTTGGCATCAATGGCGTAAACACGGGGTTTGCAGCGGTTTGTCGTCTGACGACTACTATGCGCTGTCCCGACAAGCATATGGCAAGATCACCCGACCAGAGGTTTTTCGCGAATTGGCCCGCCAAGTTACGCTACCTGCTTTGTTGGTCGAAGATGCGTTTATCGCGGAAAATCCAGAGCTTGAAGCAAATCAAATCACGATCACCTGCAAATCAGGTTACATCCAAGAGGCGCGTATCTGTTTGACGCGCGATCTGAAGTTTCGCGATTGTGGACGTGATGTCGTCCGCGATTGCACCATGACCAACGCACAGTTTGATCCCATGCGCTGACGCAAAAAAGGCATCAGTTATCTGATGCCTTTTCGGTAATCTTCGCCAGCTTGGGCTTAGGAACCTGTGTTCACAGGCTCTTGTTCGGCCATCACCATGCTACCATCTTTGAGCATGACCTCGCCGCGCGCGTCCTGACACTTTGGTGTTCCATCGCGGTTTAGCCGTGGTGTCATAAAGCCTTCAAGGCCGTCATCAATATACCAGTGCTGGCAGCCATCCGGATCAATCCAGACGTTTGCCACGCCGTCACGTAGGAACCCACCGTCGATGCCGCCATCCGTTATATCGTCCGCATCACCTGACCGCTCGCAGGCGACCAAGGCTGTCGCTGCCAAAACCAAGATTACACTTCTTAAAAAAACCATGTGTTCAAAACCATTTCCTTTGTGCGATTCGCGCGTCAATTCTTTCGATAAACAATAATCTGACGACGGCCATTGGTCCACTGCCAGCACCTATTTTGAGCTAAAACTACCCTTAAAGTCATGGGTTTTCGGACTTCTGCGCCATAATCACCCGGTTCAAGCTAAGATTTCATGAACAAGCGCACTTTTGGGGTCTGCCATATCTTCGATTACATTGAAGTGGTGAAGACCGGGTACAACTACTTCTTTACAATGCCATGCATCCGCGAGCGCATGCGCTTGGGCGATGAAAACCGGCCTTTCATCCCCGCCGACCCAGACGGTGACCGCCGGTTTGGGCGCTGGCAAATGCACGGGGCTTTCGCGCAAAACTTCGGCTTGGGTCAATTGCAGGTCTTTGTTCATGGACGTCTGTATCAATGGCGCAAGATCACCAACCGGCGACACAGGTACTATTTTCTCAACCCGTCGCTGCCAACCGATTGGACGCGGATCAGCCATGACGCGCGCAACCAAATGCCCGCCCGCTGAATGCCCAACCAGCCGGATCGGCCCCGGTACACGGTCCGCAGCCATTGCAATAGCTTGGGTCACCTGCTGCCCAATATCGGTGATCCGGACGTCAGGACACAAATCATAGGACGGCATCGCTACGGCCCAACCCTGCGCAAGCGGCCCTGCAGCCAGATGCGACCAGAAAGATTTATCAAAGCGCAGCCAATAACCCCCATGCACAAAAACAACCAAGCCCTTGGCAAGCCGGTCAGGATGAAACAAATCCAGTTTTTGACGGGCAGTTTCGCCATATGGCAAATCTATTTCGCACAAACACTCTGCCCGAAACTTGGCTGCCGCCTGCGCCCATTTGTCCGGATAGGCGTCAGAACCCGGAATATACGCCGCATTCGCATAAGCATCGTCGAAATCCATCATGTCCCCCTTTACGGCACTCCCCTGCATCGTTCAGATAGCGCCAAAGTATAAGGGAGACCACCATGCTCGATGAAACAACCAATCTAAAGTCCATGCTATCCCGCCCAGATCTTGTCTGCGATCAGGCCTACATATCAGGTGAATGGGTAAACGCTGCTAGCGGCAAAACCTTTGATGTGACCAATCCCGCACGCGGTGACGTGATCGCAAAAGTCCCCGATTTGTCGCGCGCCGAAGTGGCCGCAGCCATTGCAACGGCCGAAAAAGCACAAAAGCCATGGGCGGCCCGCGCTGCCAAGGAACGCGCAAACATCCTGCGCAAATGGTTTGATCTGTTGATGGCAAACCAAGAAGACCTCGCGATCATCATGACCGCAGAGCAAGGCAAACCACTGGCCGAAGCACGCGGCGAAGTCGCCTATGGCGCGTCATTCGTGGAATGGTTCGCAGAAGAAGCAAAACGCGTCTACGGCGAAACAATCCCGGGCCACATGGCCGACAAACGCATCACCGTGATTAAACAGCCCATCGGTGTCGCCGCAGGTATTACGCCTTGGAACTTCCCCAACGCGATGATCGCCCGCAAAGTGGCACCGGCACTGGCTGCGGGTTGTTCATTCGTGATCCGCCCCGCATCGCTCACACCGCTGTCGGCACTTGCGATGGCAAAGTTGGGCGAAGAGGCCGGCATTCCCAAGGGACTATTTTCGGTTGTGACGTCCACCTCAGCATCCGAAGTCGGCAAAGAATTCTGCGAAAACCCGATTGTGCGCAAACTGACCTTCACAGGATCAACCGAGGTTGGCCGCATCTTGCTGCGCCAAGCGGCCGATCAGGTCATGAAATGCTCGATGGAACTGGGCGGCAACGCGCCATTCATCGTCTTTGACGATGCCGACCTAGACGAGGCCGTGATTGGCGCAATCGCCTGCAAATTCCGCAATAACGGTCAGACCTGCGTCTGCGCCAACCGGATTTATGTGCAAAAGGGTGTCTATGATAACTTTGCTGCGAAGCTTAAGGTTGCTGTTGAAAAACTCTTGGTTGGCGATGGCCTGACTGACGGCACGACCCTTGGACCGCTGATTGAACCTGCAGCCGTTGATAAGGTGCAAGAACACCTTGATGACGCGCTCGCCAAAGGCGGCAAAATCCTGACTGGCGGCAAGCCGCACAGCTATGGCGGTCAGTTCTTCGAGCCGACAATCGTCACCAACGCCACGAAGGATATGCTGGTCAGCAAGGACGAAACATTCGGGCCCTTTGCGCCACTGTTCATGTTTGAAAACGAAGACGATGTGATCGCCCAAGCCAACGACACGATCTTTGGTCTGGCTTCCTATTTCTATGCAAAAGACCTCAGCCGGGTGACGAAAGTTGCCGAAGCTTTAGAATATGGAATTGTGGGCGTTAACACGGGCATCATTTCAACCGAAGTGGCCCCGTTTGGCGGCGTCAAACAGTCCGGTTTGGGCCGCGAAGGATCAAGCCACGGCATCGATGACTACCTTGAGATGAAATACATCTGCACAAGCGTCTAACACCGCTTTTCGCGGGCCTTTGTCAGTGCGTCGACGCGCAATGATTTAGGCCCGCACACAACTTTCACAAAATAATTGCGGCTGCCGCCAAGGATTGACCATTCGCGCGCGTCCAACCACCGTAATGCGTATGATAACCAGCGATGAAGACTTGGCCGAAGCGGCCGCAGCCGGTGACGGTGCGGCCTTCGCAAGCTTGCTTGATCGTCACTATGATCGCTTGTTTGCGTTTTGCTTTCGACTGACAGGTACACGCTCCGAAGCCGAGGATCTGACCCAAGATATCTGTGCTGCATTACCTGCAAAGCTAGGCAGTTATCAAAAACGCGCCAAGGTCACGACTTGGCTATACCGCGTCGCTGTCAATGCAGCCCACGACCGGCGGCGCAAGCGCGCCACTTACGCCAAAGCAACCAACGGCTGGGGCGATTGGGAAATTCAACGGACCGCGACCAACAATGACATGTCCGAAAAGCTGGACTGGTTGACCGTCGCAATGTCCCAGCTTTCACAAGACCTGCGCGACACGCTCGCATTGGTTCTGGACGACATGACCCACGCCCAAGCAGGCGAAGTTCTGGGCGTGTCCGAAGGCACGATTAGTTGGCGCATGTCAGAGGCAAAGAAGGCTTTGCGCGCGTTAAAAGAACAAGAGGGCAAGACATGAACGATGACCTCAACAAACTGAAATCATTGATGGATGATGCAACGCCAAAGCCTGATCATGTTCGCAGGACCGCCCACATTGCATTGGCACAAGACAGTTTTGCGGTATTTCATCAGGCGCGTAATGCGAAAGAAGCAGCGCCAACTGGAACCATTTGGCAACGCGCAAGTGCTTGGTTGCAAAGCGGTCCCGCAAAGGGCCTTGTTACTGCGTCAGTATTGGTCGTCGCAGCCAGCCTGTTTTTGGAGACACCGCCGAGTACAAATCAACTTAGCGCGCCTGTGGAATCGGTTGAACCCGCCCAGGAGGGTCTGGTCGCAGAATTTGCAGCTCCGGCCCAAATGATCACAGCAGATGATGCCCCTGTAGCAGCTAGAATGGCTGCACGCAGCGTTGCCGTTCAGACATCATACGACGCAATACGCGCAGCGCTCTTGCAAGGGAAACTACCATCACAAAGTGACGTGCAGATCGCAGAAATGGTCAATGCATTTGCCTACGATTCCGACACGCCAGAGATCGACGCAAATTTTGCCGAAGCAATTGAGAGTTTCGGTATTTTGCTACGCGACCCTCAAGCAGTTGGGGATAAAGGCTATGACGATGTCATTGCGCGCGCGCAGGCAAACCTTGGGCCCGACATTTCGGGGCAACGCGCAGAAGCCGTGATGTTGATGCGGCTAGCCAAAGATTTATCGCAATAATTGCCGCATGTAAGGTGGACAGAAATCCACCTTATCCCATTTGGGTTTGGGCCGCCGGCAATATCTGGCCCTCAATCAGGTTCTTGATATCACCAAAATACCCGCCGCTGCGTGCAGGCTGTGTAGGGTCAGACGTCAAAGCCAGCGTCAATTCAACGGTCGGCGCCACACAAATAATCTGCCCACCGTAGCCGCGCGCCAACGCATAGGGCACCCCAGCACCCGATCCCAAAAACCAGCCATACCCATAATTTAATCCCGAAAACGCAGAACGTGTCCGCACCTCAAACGAGCGTTTAACCCAATCGGCACTCAAAACCTGCACGCCATCAAAGGTCCCATTCTGGCGATACATTTCGCCAAACCGCACCATGCCTTCGAGGGTCAATGACATCTCGTTTCCGCCCAGATAACGCCCCTGCGGATCGCGGGTCCAACTGGGTATTTCGATGCCCAATGGTGCACCAATCCGCGTACGGGCCAAGGCACGCAGGGACTGCCCTGATACTTCAGACAAGACCGCGCCCAACACATGAAACGATCCCGTCGAATACAGCATCCGCGAACCCGGCTCTGCGACAAATTCGCGACCCAGCGCATTGGCAACCCAATTGCTACTGCTTACCCAGCCGCCATAATTGGCCCCTGATGTCCGCTCTAGCCCGGCCTGCATCGTAATCAGATTTGCGATTGTGATCCCAGCAACACGCGGATCAGCCTCGCGCGGGATCAACTGGGGTGCTACATCGCCCAACCGCGCCTCTAGTGATGCTATCTCACCGCGATCAAGTGCGGCACCCGTCAGCGCTGCTACAACAGTCTTTGAGACCGATTTGATCGGCACCGCTCGCCCGATTGATGGGCCGCGAAACACCTGCGAGAGAACAATGCGCCCCGATTGACGAATAGCAAGCGCGTTGCACTGATCAAGCGCACTAGCGCGCGCTGAAATGTCGGCCCACGGGTCTGCCTGTGCAAAAGAAGGCGACGCAAGAACCGCCCCACTGCCTACCAAAAAGCTGCGCCTGTCCATGTAAAAATCCTCTGACCGCTTGCTATAAGAACAATAGGCCACCGCCGTTGATTGGCGACTAACAATCCCGTGGGGTGCTAGCTTTTCGCAGCCCAACCAACACCCGCAAGCGTTGTCGTGCGCGGTTTATACTCACCAGCCACCCAACCCTGATAGCCTTGTGTATCCAGATCAGCAAAGAACGCAGGATAATCGATCTGCCCCTGATCCGGTTCCGAGCGGTCCGGCATCTGCGCCACCTGAACATGCGCCGTGATGTCGCGCATCGCGGCCCACGTCCCCAGCACATCGCCGGTGATCTTAGCGGCATGGAAAGTGTCAAACTGCAGCCGCAAGTTAGGCGCGTCAATCAAAGTGACAATCTCGCGACCCAAATCAAAATCGTTCAGGAAATATCCCGGGATCGTATCGTTGTTGATCGGCTCTATCGTGAGGCTTTGATCCGGCGCCTCTGCCGCGGCCCAGCGCAGGTTCTCAATAAATGTAGCCTTAGCCTCCGCACCTTCCGCCGCACCCGACATGATATGCAGATGCTGTGCACCCAACGTCTGCGCATAGCGCAACGCGCGTTTGAAATCAGTGCGAAACCGCTGCTCCAAACCTGGCACTGCTGCAAACCCTTGATCGCCGCCTGTGTAGTTCGGCGGCGGGCAATTGATCAGCGCCATATGCAAATCATGCTTGGCCAGTTCTTTGACGATATCTTGGGCGTTCACGTCATATGGAGACAGAACCTCGACAGCATCAAACCCTGCCCCTTTGGCAGCTTCAAAGCGTTCCAGAAATGGCAGTTCTGTGAATAACCAAGTAAGGTTGGCGCAGAGTTTGGGCATATGACACCTCCTAGGGGGGATTCAGAATGAAGCGTTGAACTGAAAAACGAACCTATTCCAATTCCGCAGAAGGAATAATCGGGAAGAAGACCCCGTCAGAATATACTCCAAACCATTGCGCGCCTGCGTGCGCCGCATGTTCGCCAAGCTCAACCAACCGGTAAAACGACTTGCGGTCGATCAAGGCTTCCAGATTGGCACGGACCAAGACATAAGGCGACGGCTCGCCTGTTTGCGGATCTCGGACAACACGGATCGGATGATCCTTGCCCGCAATCATTCGGTCACCCACATTCGTCTCAAACTCTAGCCCATCACCACGCTTGTTGAAATCAACGGCCACAAAAGGCGCATCATCAACCGTGATCCCGACCTTTTCGACCGGGGTGACCAAAACATAGTCATCACCATCACGGCGCAGAATCGTTGAAAATAGTTTCACCAGTTCGTGCCTGCCAATAGGCGTGCCCATGTAAAACCACGTCCCGTCACGGGCAATCCGCATGTCGATATCGCCACAATGCGGCGGATTCCACAAATGTACGGGTGGCAAACCGCCTTTTTGGGCGGCGCGGGCGCTACTAGCGAGGCTTTCTGCCGACGGAGTAACAATCTTTTGTGTGGTCATTGTTTTTGCCATTGGGTGAGATGGGTTTATCTGTTCGTATACACGAATATAGCTCATGCGGAGGAATGTCATGGCCAACGACACCGATCTTGTCACCCAAATCGAAACCTTGGGTGTAAAACTAGGTGAAGCACGCACCAGTATCGCGGCCCGATTTATCGGCCAACCGCGTGTCGTGGACCTGACCCTGACTGCGCTGATCTGCGGCGGGCATGCTGTGCTTGTTGGACTGCCCGGCCTTGGTAAAACTCGCCTTGTCGATACGCTGTCGACGGTGATGGGTCTCAAGGGCAATCGCATCCAATTTACACCGGACTTGATGCCTGCAGACATATTAGGCTCTGAAGTGCTCGAAACCTCCGAGGGTGGCAAACGCAATTTTCGGTTTATTGAAGGTCCGATTTTTTGCCAACTGCTGATGGCAGACGAGATTAACCGCGCGTCCCCACGCACCCAATCGGCGCTTTTGCAGGCGATGCAGGAAAAAGAAGTCACCATCGCAGGCGAACACCGCCCGCTTGGAGTACCGTTTCACGTCCTCGCCACGCAAAACCCAATTGAACAAGAAGGTACCTACCCGCTGCCAGAAGCACAGCTTGACCGTTTCCTCGTCCAAATCGATGTTCCCTACCCTGATCGTGCCACTGAAAAAGACATCCTGATCGCCACAACTGGCGCGACCGAAGCACAATCGAACCAAGTCTTCACCGCGCAAGAACTGCTCGATGCCCAAGACTTGCTACGCCGCATGCCTGTAGGCGAAAACATTGTGGAAATGATCCTTGATCTGGTACGCGCTTGCCGTCCGGACGACGAAAACGCGCCCGATCTGGTCCGCCAAAACGTAAGTTGGGGGCCAGGTCCGCGTGCAGCTCAGGCACTAATGCTGACAGTCCGCGCCCAAGCCCTGCTTGAAGGACGGCTTGCCCCATCCGCAGAAGACGTGCGCGCAATGGCAGTTCCAGTGTTGGAACACCGCATGGCCCTATCATTTGCGGCACGTGCACGCGGTGAAAGCATCCACCACGTCATCAATACCGTTGCCGATCAAATCACGACGGTCGCGGCGGCTGCATGACCGAACCGCTCGCCTTACGCTCACAAGCAGAAGCACTTGCCGGACCTTTGCCGCCGCTGTTGGCAGAGGCAGAGCATTTGGCGACGACAGTTCTGTTGGGCGATCATGGGCGCAGGCGGGCGGGCACGGGCGATACATTCTGGCAATACCGCCCCGCGCAACCGCATGACGCGGCGCGTAGTATCGATTGGCGGCGCTCTGCGCGGTCCGATGCTAATTTCGTGCAAGACAAAGAGTGGCAAATCGCACAGTCAGTCATTCTATGGGTAGATCAAGCGGCAGCGATGACATTCCGTTCGCACGATAACCTGCCTCGCAAAGGGTTGCGCGCCCGCACCCTGGGCCTTGCCTGCGCGATCTTACTGATCCGCGGCGGCGAAAGGGTCGGGCTTTCAGGGCTGCGTCTTCCGCCACGTCGGGGCGAAGCCCAACTGATGCAGATGGCGAAGCTATTGTCCCAAGATGACGACACCGACTATGGGGCACCTGAATCGCAAGGTATGCTGCCGCATTCGCGGGCCTTGTTCATCAGCGATTTTCTGGGCGACATTAAACCGATCGAAGACGCCTTGCTGCGTGCCGCTGATCGCGGTGTTGGCGGTGCGTTGCTGCAAATCCTCGACCCCCAAGAAGAAGCATTCCCTTTCGAAGGGCGCACAGTATTCGAGAGCATGTCAGGCGGGCTGCGGCATGAAACACTCAAAGCCAGCGACCTGAAATCACGCTACCTCGACCGGCTGGCCGCACGCAAAGATAAGCTGCAGCATCTTGCACGCATCACCGGCTGGCAATTCCAAACGCACCACACAGGCCAAAGTGCAACAAACGCACTCCTGTGGCTCTACAACGCGCTGGAGCGGCAGGCATGATGCATAAAACCCCACCTCGCTTTGTTCCAAATACTCAAAAGGGCCACGCATAATGTGGTCGCTAGGTCCCATAGGCTTTACTGCTCCGTGGCTACTGCTCGGCCTGATTGCACTCCCGATCCTGTGGATATTGCTGCGCGCTGTTCCGCCCGCGCCAATTAGGAGACGGTTTCCAGGTGTCGCACTCTTGCTGGGCCTTACAGATGATGAAAACCAAACTGACCGGACACCTTGGTGGTTGCTCTTGCTGCGCACTCTCGCTGTCGCAGCCGCGATCATTGGATTTGCAGGCCCGGTTCTAAACCCGCAAAACGCACGCGACGGATCTGGCGATCTGGTCATTGTGCTGGACGGCACATGGGCCGGCGCCGCAAGTTGGCAGTCGCGGATCGACCGTGTAAACACTCTGCTGACCGAAGCTGCACTGGCAGACAGGCGTGCGGCCGTGATTAACTTGACTGACCTTCCTGTGGGCGATTTACCCTTCGCGGCACCGCGCGACTGGCAAAACCGCTTGGCCAACGTACAACCTAAACCATGGCAGCCAAATGATCCCGCCCAGTGGTTCGCGCAAACCCAAGGTGCGTTTGAAACATACTGGATTTCCGACGGTTTAGACTGGAATGGCCGCGACGATCTTTTGGCGACCCTCGAAAATCGTGGCGCAGTGACCGTGTTTCAAACACCCCGCCAAACCATCGGTTTGCGTCCCGCGCGTTTTGAAAATGGCGAAGTCATCGTTTCCGCCGTACGCACCCCAATCGGCAACCCGTTTGAGACAACGATCACAGCCACCGGCCTTGACCCCGCTGGCGTAGAACGCTCGCTCGCGACCGTGCCGCTTTCGTTCAGCGCGGGCGAACCTGTGGTCGAAACGGCTATGGTTTTGCAGCCAGAACTGCGCAACCGGATCACCCGCTTTGAAGTTACCGGCACCCGCTCTGCCGCTGCCGTGACCTTAACAGACGACGCGCTGAAACGGCGCGAAGTCGCCTTGATTGCCGCGCGCGACGAGCGTGAAGGACTAGAGCTGTTGTCGCCGCTTTATTACTTGCGCGAAGCATTGGAGCCTACCGCAGACATCATTGATGGTGCTGTCGACGATATCCTTTTGGCCAATCCAGACGTCATCATCTTGGCAGATGTGGCAACCTTGGCCGAAGCAGACGCCATTGCGGACTGGGTCGAAAATGGCGGCATGTTACTGCGTTTTGCAGGCCCGCGTTTGGCAGCATCTGATCAAGGGCGCAACTTTGACGACCCGCTTTTGCCCGTTCGACTTCGCTCTGGCGGGCGGTCTGTTGGTGGTGCAATGAGTTGGGGTGCACCTAAAACCCTCGCCCCATTCACCCAAGATAGCCCATTTTTCGGCCTCCCGGTGCCGGAAGATGTCACAGTCACATCACAAGTCATGGCCCAGCCCGATCCCACGTTGGCCGACCGCGTTATCGCGCAATTGTCAGACGGCACGCCTTTGGTCACGCGTAAACTTAGCGGCGAAGGTCAGGTTGTCCTGGTCCACGTGACAGCAAATGCAGAATGGTCAACTTTACCGCTTTCAGGCTTGTTCGTGCAAATGCTAGAGCGATTGGCCATTTCCACCCGCCCTGCGGAACTGGAAGAAAGCGCGCTTGACGGTACGACGTGGCTGCCAAACAAAGTCCTCGACGCATTTGGCAGGCTTGAAGATGGCAGCGCCCTGTCGGGCGTTGCAGGCGAAGAATTAGTGGCTGGAACACTCGGCCCGGATCTATTGCCTGGTCTTTATGCGGGCGGCGACCGCCAAATCGCGGTAAATGTCATTGGCTCGGATACCACCCTAAGCGTCGCGCAATGGCCCGCACGCATCGCGATCGAGGGCATGTCGGTTGTGCGCGAAACCGCACTCAAGGGCTGGCTGCTAAGTGCAGTGATCTTGCTGCTGCTTGTCGATGTAATCGCATCCTTGGCAATTGGTGGGCGCTTGCGTGGACCACGCGCAGATGTTGCCGCGGCTTTGGTATTGGCCCTGTTCTGGGCACCAGAAGCACACGCGCAAACCAATGATGATTTCGCCTTGCGCGCCACGAGCGAAGTCGTATTGGGCCATGTCCTCACTGGTGACGCCGAGACCGACGATGTCGCATTTGCCGGCCTGTCGGGGCTATCGCAAACCTTGTTCCGGCGTACATCGATTGAACCAGCAGCCCCCATCGGGGTGGACCTTGAAACCGACGAGCTCGCTTTTTTTCCGTTCCTTTATTGGCCTGTCACCGCTGACCAACCACTGCCTAGCCGCGACGCCTACGCCAAGTTGAACCGCTATCTGCGGACTGGCGGGATGATCATGTTTGACACTCGCGACGCGGACACGGCACGGTTCGGATCAAGCTCGCCCGAGGGCCGCAAGCTGCAAGCCATAGCACGGTCTTTGGATATTCCGGCCATTGCCCCCATTCCGTCCGACCACGTCCTCACGCGGACGTTCTATTTGCTGCAAGACTTCCCCGGACGTTACGCAAGTCGCGACGTTTGGGTCGAAGAGGCTACTGACACCGGGCCCCGCACCGAAGGCATGCCATTTCGCAATCTCAATGATGGCGTAACACCCGTTATTATCGGCGGGAACGATTGGGCACGCGCCTGGGCAGTTGATGCGGCAGGACGGCGGATGTTCCCCGTGGGACGCGGCGCATCAGGCGAGCGGCAACGCGAATTCGCGCTGCGTTTTGGCGTGAATGTGATCATGCATGTGCTGACGGGCAATTATAAATCCGATCAGGTCCATGTGCCTGATTTACTGGACCGATTGGGGCAATGATGACAGGCACCCTTGTTCTTGACCCGATGATCCCGCTGGCGCTGCTTTATGTCGTGACTGCTTTGGCGGCCATTGGCGTGGCGCTTGCGGTTTGGCGCAGGTTGGCCGGGTGGTGGCTGCGGGGCCTTGCGGGGCTTGTTTTGCTGATCGCCTTGGCAAATCCGGCAATCCAACAAGAAGATCGCGAAGCGCTTTCGGATATCGTGGTCGTCGTCGTCGACGAAAGCGCCAGCCAGCGGATCAGTGACCGTGCATCCCAGAATGCCGCAGCCCTTGCCAATATCGAGGCCGAATTAGCCCGAATTCCAAATACCGAAACCCGCCTTGTCACGTTGGGCGACGGTGAAGGCGACGCTGGAACGGAACTTATGACGTCGGTGGCGCAGGCCCTTGCGGATGAACCGCGCGCCCGTGTCGCAGGCATTATCCTGATCACGGACGGACGCTTGCACGACATTGAACGCGCGCCGGACCTGCCCGCCCCTTTGCATGCAATTCTGACCGGTCAGCCTGACGATTGGGACCGCCGCTTGATCGTATCAAACGCGCCAGCCTTTGCGATCCTTGGTGAAGAAGTGACGCTCACTCTGCGCATCGAGGACCAAGGTGCCGCGCCGAACACGACGTCGGTCCCGCTATCCATTTCGATTGACGGAGAGCCACCTATCACGGTGCCTGTTCCCATCGGTGAAGACATCGGCTTGCCATTGCAACTGCCCCATGGCGGCATGAACGTGCTGCAATTCACGATCCCCGAGGCAGACGGCGAATTGACGAACCGCAACAACACCGCAGTTGTGCAAATTAACGGCGTGCGCGACCGCTTGCGCGTTCTACTGGTGTCCGGCGAACCGCATCCCGGCGAGCGGACATGGCGCAATCTACTCAAATCGGACGCTGCTGTTGATCTGGTGCACTTCACCATTTTGCGCCCCCCTGAGAAGCAAGACGGCGTTCCTGTAAACGAACTTTCCTTGATTGCATTTCCGACGCGCGAATTATTTTTGGAAAAGATCCACGACTTCGATCTGATCATCTTTGACCGTTACCGTCGTCGGGGTATTCTGCCTAGCGCATACCTTGAAAATATCCGCACTTACGTCGAACAAGGCGGCGCTGTTTTGATTTCATCTGGTCCCGAATACGGGGCAGCTGAAAGCATTTACCGCTCTCCTTTGGGTGAAATCTTGCCGGGTGCGCCAACCGCGCGGGTGTTTGAAGAAGGCTTCGTGCCGCAGATCACCGATATCGGGCAACGGCATCCCGTGACCGAAGGGCTTGATGCTTTGTCGCCCAATCCTGACGGTGACGGACCGGGCTGGGGCCGCTGGTTCCGCTTGGTTGATGTGCTGGTTCCGGAGGGTGCGACAACTGTCATGTCCGGCCTAGATAATCGCCCGCTTTTGACCCTGAACCGCATCGGCGAAGGACGCGTGTCACTGATTGCGTCAGATCATTCATGGCTTTGGGATCGCGGTTACGAAGGCGGTGGGCCGCAGTTGGAACTGCTGCGCCGTTTGGCCCATTGGATGATGAAAGAGCCAGAGCTTGAAGAAGAAGCGCTGTGGGTCGAACCAACAGGCCAGACGATGCGGATTATCCGGCGGACATTGGAAACGACAACAGGCGATGTCACTATCACCCATCCGGATGGGTCCACAACGGTTGTGACCCTCGAAGAAATTTCGCCGGGGCGCTTCGAGGCGCTTTGGACGGGTCCTGAAATCGGGCTTTACCGGCTCGAAGATGCAGATCAATCTGCCGTTATCGCACTTGGCCCATCGGCCCCGCGCGAGTTCGAACAAACGATCGCCAGCGCCGAGGCGTTGCAACCATTGGTCGACAGCCAACGTGGCGGGATCATGCCCATTGCGGCAGGCGATGTGAATATCCGGAGTGTACGCGCAGGCCGTCCGGCGGCAGGACGCGGTTGGATCGGTATCACGCCACGCGACGCCTACCGGACCGCTGACATCAGTATTAAGCCCATTTTGCCTGCATGGGCGTTCTTGCTGTTAGCGGCACTCTTGATCGTGGGTGCTTGGCTTCGTGAAGGGCGGCGGTAAGGAAATCTTGATAGAATGCTGATAACGCTGATCAAGATCTGCGGCACTCTTCTTGTTGCGTTTGTCGCTCTGGTTGGTTGTCAGACTGTGCGCAACTCGGGCAATGTGCCGATTGCAGATCAGGCCGCAAACACCCTGCGTTTGGGCACTTACAATGTACACTACATCATCTTGGGAAAAGACACCGGCCCTTGGTCGCGCGGAGATTGGGACCGTCGCAAAGTTCCATTGGCGCTGGCATTCGATGATATCAACGCGGATGCCATCGGTTTTCAAGAAATGGAAAGCTTTGCGCGCGGCAGTGGCGGGAAAATCAATCTGACGCTTGATTGGCTCTTATTGAACAATCCAGACTATGCAGCAGCGGCTGTCGGTGATCCGGATGTTTTTCCGTCGACTCAACCTATCTTTTACCGCAGGGAACGGCTTGCGTTGCTTGACCAAGGATGGTTCTTTTTTTCTGACACGCCTGATGTAATCTACGCGCCCACTTTCAATGAATCATATCCCGCATTTACATCTTGGGCCATGTTCCGTGACCTGCACAACGGCGCAGAGTTCAAAGTGGTCAATATCCACACTGACTTTGGAAGTAGATCGAACCGTGTTCAATCGGTCGAACTGGTCGCAGCGCGGATCGCACCGTGGATCGACGCCGGGCAGACAGTGTTTGTATTGGGTGATTTGAACGCGCGCATTGGTGACAAGGTTGTGGATATACTTGCTGACACAGGGTTAGATTTCGCCCCCGTGCAAGGTGCCACAGTGCACTTCAATCGCGGGATCAATCTATTCGGCGCGATAGACCATATCGCATCCTCTGGTCAGGCCGAACTGGCGGCAGGGCCTTTTGTGCTGCGGCAGAAATATGCTGGGGAATGGCCAACAGACCACTACCCCGTCGTGGCAGACTACCGTTTGGGCGACACACCTTAGTTGTCGATGCGCACTTCAAACAATGCATCTGACCAGCCGTCAACATTGCAGCGGGCGCGAATGTAAACGACTTCGGCACCTACCGGTATCTGCACGTTTGATAGCGCACGGGTAAAGGGTTGTTCGGTGACATGCGGATGCGCCAATTCGCGAATACCAAGGCTGTTGCCCTGTGCATCCAGAACCTCCCAACCATCAGCATAGTGGTCCCAGCCCGTATCGGGATGGGACAACGTGACACTGAAACGGTCGCCGCTGACGACAACGTTTTCGATAACAGGTGCGTCCGCAAATGCGGGGGCAGCAAGCAGGGCGATGATGACACTTAGCTTCATACTTTGTCGTTTAGCAGAATTGTCCGGGGCAGCGATGCAAATTCCCGTGACCAGACAACCCAGACAACCACAACCGTTGCGATAATCAATGCGGTCGCGCCCAAAAGCCACGCCAAAGCAGCAAGCGCAAAATACATCGTCCGCAAACCGCGATTAAAGTTGATGGCAGCGCGAATGTTCAGTTCTGCCGCTTGTGCCGCGCGGGGAAACGCACTTGGATCGTTGGGGTCATTTGGCACGGCAGCCATCAAAACGGCGCAGTAGCCAAAGACGCGATTGGACCAGACGAACTTTAGAAATGCATTGGTCAAAAGCAAGGCGACCAACCCCAGTTTAAGTTGAAAGATCAAAACCGGCGTCGTCATTGCCGTCACTTCGGCCTCAACCCCGCGCAAAGGTTCGGTGTTGCCAGCCAAAGCCAATACACCGCCGACAGCCAGCAGGCAGGTGGACGCAAAAAACGCTGTCCCCTGACGCAAGCTAGCAAGAATCTGGCTGTCAAATATCCTTGGATCACGGGTTACGAAAACCTTCATCCAGTCGCGCCTGCGTTCTGACATAAGAACCGTGACCGAGGGCCTTTTGGCAAATGGATGTTCGATCATCCAGCCCAAAATGTGCCAAGACGCTAGGACAGCGCCTGCGGCGACCCAGTCGAGCGGTGAAAGAAGTGCCATGTGATCAAGTATTTGCATGTGGACATCCTTAGCCTTTCCAGTTCAGACTTGCCATAATGCAAAATTGGTAATATATTTTTACCAAATAGAAGCTCAGGGAGTCGTCTCATGGAAATGCCAACCCCAAATGCGCATGTTTTGATGCGCAAAGCACAAATTGTGGCGCGACTGGAAGAAGTGTTGCCGCGCGACGCAGTGATTTCTGACGAGCGTGAAACCCAAGCCTATGAATGTGATGCGTTGACGGCATATAAGTGCCCGCCACTTTGCGCGGTGTTGCCCGCCAACACCAAAGAGGTCGCAGCCGTTCTGAAGATATGCCACGAAATGGGTGTGCCTGTTGTGCCACGCGGGTCTGGGACTTCTCTTGCTGGCGGTGCGCTGCCAACGGCTGACTGCGTGATCCTTGGCGTGGCCAAGATGAATGACGTGATCGAAACGAATTATGACGACCGCTATATTCGCGTCCAAACGGGCCGGACCAACTTGTCCGTGACCGGTGCGGTGGAAACCAACGGCTTCTTTTATGCGCCTGACCCGTCAAGCCAGTTGGCATGTGCGATTGCGGGTAATATCGCGATGAATTCGGGCGGTGCGCATTGCCTGAAATACGGTGTGACCACAAACAATCTAATGGGCGTGAAAATGGTCCTGATGGACGGTACCATCGTTGATATCGGCGGCGCGCATCTGGATGCAGGCGGTTTGGATATCTTGGGTGTGATCTGCGGGTCCGAGGGCCAGTTAGGTGTCGTCACCGAAGCGACATTGCGCATTTTGCACAAACCAGAAGGGGCGCGGCCAGTTCTCATGGGCTACGATAGCTCCGAAGTTGCAGGCCAAGTCGTGACCGACATTATCAAAGCGGGCATCTTGCCTGTCGCGATTGAATTCATGGACCGCCCTTGCATCGAAGCAACCGAGAAATTCGCGAAGGCGGGCTATCCGATGTGCGAAGCATTGCTGATTGTCGAGGTCGAAGGATCGAACGACGAAATCGATGCGCAGTTGAAACTGATCATGGAAATTGCAGCGAGCCACAATCCGGTAGAATTGCGCGAAGCCAAAGACGCCGAAGAGGCAGGTCGCATCTGGTTGGGACGCAAGTCCGCCTTTGGTGCGATGGGCCAGATCAACGATTACATGTGCCTTGATGGAACGATTCCTGTGTCGGCCCTGCCGCTGGTCCTTCGCCGGATCGGAGAGATGTCCAAAGAGTTCGGCCTTGATGTGGGCAATGTGTTCCACGCAGGCGACGGTAATATGCACCCGCTGATCCTGTTTGATGCCAACAAACCCGGTGATCTGGAACTGTGCGAAGAATTTGGCGCAGAAATCCTCAAACTTTGTGTCGAAGTTGGCGGTTGCCTGACCGGCGAACACGGTGTGGGCATTGAAAAGCGCGATCTTATGAATGTGCAGTATGATCCTGCCGATCTTGAAGCGCAGATGGCCATCAAGGACGTGTTTGATCCCGCATGGTTGCTGAACGCTGCAAAGGTCTTTCCGTTGGCCAACTCAGAGGCACGCCGCGCCGCATAGAAGGGGCTTTGCCCCCGCCCCTGATCGGGGCTCCCCCAGGATATTTTTACTCGGAAGAAACCCGATATGACCCCCAAGACCGAAGAAGAACTGGCCCAGATGATTAAAGGGGCCAATGGTCCTTTGCGCATTCAAGGCGGCGGCACGCGTCCGATTGGCAAGTGTGACGGCGAGACGCTAAGCACATCAGCGATAAGCGGGATTTCCCTTTATGAACCCGGTGCGCTGACAATCGTTGCAGGTGCAGGCACTCCTGTGGCGGAGGTTGAAGCGGCATTGGCAAAGGACAATCAGCGTTTGGCGTTTGAGCCGATGGATCACCGCGCTTTGCTTGGCACCACGGGTACGCCCACGATGGGTGGGTTGGCGGCCGCGAATATATCAGGCCCGCGCCGCATTTCTGTTGGTGCCTGCCGTGACTTTATGCTGGGCGTCCGTTTTGTGGATGGATCGGGCAATATCGTCAAAAACGGTGGCCGAGTGATGAAGAACGTGACCGGCTATGACTTGGTCAAGTTGATGACAGGTGCGTATGGCGCGCTTGGTGTTTTGACTGAAATCTCTTTGAAGGTTCTGCCAGAAGTAGAGACGACAGGCTCTGTCTTGTTGCATGGGCTTTCTGACGCAGATGCGGTTGCCGCCATGGCAGCCGCACTCGGGTCACCGTTCGAGGCCACAGGTTTGGCGCACTTCCCCAAGGGGCCAACTGGTGATCCGCTGACGATGATCCGTGTCGAAGGGTTTGAGAAGTCCGTGAATTATCGCGCCGAAAAACTGCGTGACCTTCTCAAGAAATTTGGCGAGGCCACTATTGAAACTAGCGACGCAGCCAGATGGCAAGGCGTTCGCGATGTCGCAGCCTTTGCAGGTCAAGATGGAGATGTATGGCGCCTATCAGTCAAACCATCTGACGCCGCCGAACTTGTCGCCAAGATGGATGCCAAAGCCGTGCAATACGACTGGGGCGGTGGACTGGTCTGGGCAATGACCGACAGCGGCCGCGATTTGCGCGCAGCGATTGGCCCATTCGATGGCCACGCCACATTGATCCGCGGCACCGCAGACGTGCCAACTTTCCAACCAGAAGCCCCTGCCCTTGCAGCGATCACAAACGGCATTCGCGCCAAGTTCGATCCACGCGGCATCCTTAACCCCGGGATCATGAGCTAATGCAAACCACATTCACCCCAGAGCAACTGACCGATCCCGCGATTGAACGGTCTAACGAAATTCTTCGCACCTGCGTGCATTGCGGATTTTGCACAGCGACATGCCCAACCTATCAGGTGCTTGGCGATGAACTCGACAGCCCGCGTGGACGGATTTACCTGATCAAGGACATGCTTGAGAATAACCGCAAGCCGGACGCCAAAACGGTTAAACATATTGACCGCTGCCTGTCCTGCCTTGCTTGCATGACGACCTGCCCGTCTGGCGTCCACTATATGCATCTGGTCGATCATGCCCGTGCCTATATCGAAAAGAACTATGACCGCCCCTTTTCTGACCGCGCATTGCGTTGGGTTCTGGCGCGAATTTTACCTTATCCGATGCGGTTTCGTGTGGCCTTGCTCGGTGCCAAAATTGGGCGTCCGTTTGCCCGTTTTATGCCAGATGCCCGCCTGCGTGCGATGTTGGAAATGGCCCCGAAAACAATCCCTCCGGTCAGCCGCAATGATGATCCGCAGACCTTTCCGGCGCAAAACAAAACCATGCGTGTGGCGCTTATGACGGGCTGTGCCCAAAAGGCGCTGAACACTGATATCAACGATGCAACGATCCGTTTACTGACCCGTCTGGGTGCCGAAGTCGTCGTGGCCGAAGGTGCAGGCTGTTGTGGCGCGTTGACCCACCACATGGGCAAGGAAAACGAAAGCCACGCGACAGCCGCGAAAAACATCAAGGCGTGGTGCAAAGAGATCGATAATGGCGGTCTAGAGGCCATTGTGATCAATACGTCTGGTTGCGGCACAACCGTCAAAGACTATGGACATATGTTCCGCAACGATCCGCTGGCCGCTGATGCGGCACGGGTTTCTGCTATCGCGATGGATGTCTCTGAGATCTTGATGAAGCTGGATATGCCCGAAGGTGACCATAAGGACACCAAAGTTGCCTACCACGCGGCTTGTTCGCTGCAACACGGCCAACAGATCAAGACCTTTCCTAAGGACTTGCTGAAAAAGGCTGGGTTCACGGTTCTTGAACCGGCAGACAGCCATCTGTGCTGTGGTTCAGCGGGAACATATAATCTGATGCAGCCCGAGATTTCCAAACAGTTAAAGGCGCGCAAAGTGCAAACCCTCGAGGCGCTGACGCCTGACATCATCTCGGCTGGTAACATCGGCTGCATGATGCAAATCGGTGGCGGAACGGATGTGCCGATTGTACACACCGTTGAATTGCTGGATTGGGCGACGGGTGGGCCCCAGCCTCCTGCACTTACCGCGCCGGGCAAGCGTGAGCCGCAAATCCCGATCTTGCGCTAGCGCCACAATGCTGCCCCAAGTGTCGGCCAGTTTGACAAGATGAAGATTGGACTGACTCTCAAACGGCTTGGCCTTTGTCTCGCTTTCACTTGCGCCCTGAGTTTTGGGGCGCAGGCCCAACAAAGCGAGCTGGTACCTTTTCAAACTATGCAAGACAGCGAAGGTTGGGATGCAGTTGGTCGTCTTGATATTCGGGGCAAAGGGTTTTGCACGGCGGCACTGATCCGCGAACGGCTGATCCTGACAGCGGCCCACTGCCTTTACGACACGGACGGCACACGCATTGATCCCGGGCGGTTCGAATTCCGCGCGGGTTTGCGCGACGGGCGCGCAGAGGCAGAACGCAGCATATCGCGAACCATTCCTCATCCCGCATACAGTTTCAAAGAAGACGCGACAGCGGCCCCGGCCGTCGCGCTTGATATTGCAGTGCTAGAGCTAAACCATCCTATTCGGATGACCCGTGTACGCCCATATCAGATCGCCCCGCGCCCGTTGGCAGGTGACGAAGTGCGGGTGGTGTCTTATGGCCGTGGCCGTTCTGACGCGCCGAGCATGCAAGAGAGTTGCCGCGTAATTGGTCATGATCTTGGGGTCATTGTGATGACATGCGATGTTGAATATGGCTCAAGCGGGTCGCCGGTCTTTATGGTCGTGAACGGTGAAACACGCATCGCATCTGTCGTATCCGCGATGGCGCAATTGGATGGAGAGCGTGTTGCATTGGGCACGTCACTGGCAGGTCCGCTAAGTGATCTGTTGTCACATTACGCGACATTGGGACCCGCACGCGTGAATGGCACCCAGCGCTTTCTTGGTGGCGGTCAACGCAATGATACAGGCGCGAAGTTCATCCGCCCCTGACCCTCTTGAAAGACGCGAAATTCCTTCCCACATAACAGTCATCGGGATGCCATTGATGGGTCCCGTGTCGAACGGCCTGTCCCCTATGGGAAGGCTACATATTGTTATCGCTTAAGAAAAGGATGACCCAAATGCGTGCATTTGACCTAACACCACTTTACCGCGCCACCGTTGGCTTTGACCAAGTTGCTGATCTGATGGATCGCGCCCTTGCCAATGATGTCGGCCAGACGACCTATCCACCTTACAATATCGAGAAAACAGACGACGACGCATGGCGTATTTCCATCGCCGTTGCTGGGTTCTCTGACGATGATCTTGCGATCGAAGTCAAGGATCGTGGCCTGAATGTCACCGGCCGCAAATCCGCTGACGAGGCAGAACGTACCTACCTGCACCGTGGCATCGCGACCCGCGCGTTTGAACGCCGCTTTCACTTGGCCGACCACGTGAAAGTCACCGGAGCGGGCCACGAAAATGGCATGCTGCACATAGACCTGACCCGCGAAGTGCCAGAGGCACTGAAACCGCGCCGCATCGCTATTTCTTCGGATACGAAGAAAGATGCGAATTTGGTTGAGGCGAAGTCGGTTAACTAAGTTTCGACTGTTGTGAGAATGAGCGCGTCACCTGAAAGGGTGGCGCGTTTTTTGTTGGGCGCAAAACGCTTGGATCATAAGCTTATAATTGGGCTACCCGCATGATATCGTCCAAGAATGCTTGAACTGTCTTTTCCGGACTATCAAAAACACCTGAAATTGCTAAATCAATCGCATCCCAGTGTGAAGCAAATGGTGCCAAGAATTCAGGAGCATCCACTTTTTGTGAAAGCACATAGAGGTGTTTCGCTAAGTTTGATGCTTCGGCGGGTGACAAACTCTGAACAGACGACAATCGTTCAAACAGTTTCAAGACAACTGAGCGGAAATCAGCATTCCTTGACAGTATGTTCAAATGCGAAAGTGCATCAGGAGCACCCTTGGCAAGGGATAAGTCAATCAGCGCGTCACTCAAAGTATCTGAGCATATGATTACCTGATCCGCCCAACTGACAGCGTCTGACAAATCGGCGTATCCCCAAGAAATCGCCAGAGCAAGCGCGCCTGCTTCTATTTCATGAGCTTCAGTCATTTGAGACTGCTGCCCCGCGTCAGGCAACCTTGCGAACACACTAATGCGCCTCAGCCCAATTCGCACCCTGCCCTGCATCCACCGCAAGCTTCACATCCAGCTTCACCGCCGGATCGCTTGCGTTTTCCATGACCTCACGCGCAGCATCAATCAGTGTATCAACCGCGCCTTCTTCGACCTCAAAGATCAGTTCATCGTGGACCTGTAGCAACATCTTGGCGGGTATGCCCGCTATCGCCGCAGGCATACGGATCATTGCGCGCCGGATCACATCAGCCGCCGTTCCTTGGATCGGCGCGTTGATGGCCGCACGTTTGGCGAAACCGGCTTGCGGGCCTTTCGCATCAATCTGTGGCGTGTTGATCCTACGACCAAACAACGTCTCCACATATTTATGCTCTTTCGCAAAAGCGACAGTGTCATCCATATATTTGCGAATGCCGGGGAAGCGTTCGAAATAACGGTCAATAAACCCCTGCGCTTCGCCGCGCGGAATGCGTAGGTTGCGGGCCAGACCAAAGCCGGAAATGCCATAGATCACACCAAAGTTGATGGCCTTGGCCTGACGGCGCACGTCCGGTGTCATCTCGCCCAATGGTACGCCGAACATCTCTGACGCGGTCATGGCGTGGATGTCGATACCGTCTAAAAACGCCTGTTTCAGCGCGTCAATGCCCGCGACATGCGCCAAGATGCGCAACTCGATCTGGCTATAATCAAGGCTAACAATGACTTTACCTTCGTCTGCAATGAACGCCTCGCGAATGCGCCGCCCTTCCTCGGAGCGGACAGGAATGTTCTGCAAATTGGGGTCGGTCGATGCCAGCCGTCCCGTGTTCGCGCCCGCAATAGAATAAGATGTGTGAACGCGGCCAGTATCCGGATTGATGTGTTCCTGAAGCGCGTCTGTGTAGGTTGATTTCAGCTTTGCTAACTGCCGCCAATCCAATACGCGGCCAGGCAATTCGTGTTCAGTTGCAAGGTCTTCAAGAATATCCGCACCTGTCGCATAGGCACCCGTCTTGCCTTTTTTCCCGCCGGGCAGACCCATTTCGTCAAACAGAATTTCGCCCAGTTGCTTGGGCGATCCGACGTTAAATGGCCGCCCCGCCATTTCCTGAATTTCCGCCTCTAGCCCTGCCATTTTTTGGGCAAACGCATTCGACATCCGGCTCAATGTATCGCGGTCTACCTTGATGCCGTTGCGTTCCATCTGCGCAAGCACAGGCACCAACGGACGCTCCATCGTCTCGTACACGGTCGTCACGCGGTTCACATGCAACAGCGGTTTGAATTTCTGCCAAAGGCGTAGCGTGATATCGGCGTCTTCTGCCGCATATTTCACAGCCTCATCAATCGGTACACGGTCAAAGGTGATGGCCGATTTCCCTACGCCAAGCAGCGGTTTGATCGGGATCGGTGTATGGCCCAGATATTCCTGCGACAGCGTATCCATGCCATGATTATGCAGTCCTGCATTCATCGCATAAGACATCAACATCGTGTCATCGATCGGATCAACGGTCACATCCTGACGCGCAAGAATCTTGGCGTCATACTTCATGTTTTGCCCGATTTTGATGATCGCAGGGTCTTCAAGAACAGGTTTTAGCAGCGCCAGACACTCCGCGAAATTCATTTGCCCCTCGGCCAGATCATCAGATCCGAACAAGTCATCAGAGGATGCCGATTTGTGGATCAAAGGGATGTAGCAGGCCTGCCCCGCCTCAACACAAAGCGAAATCCCGACCAAATCGGCGGTCATATCATTCAGGCCAGTGGTTTCGGTATCAACGGCCACATAACCACGTTCGCGGATGCGGTTGATCCACACCTGCAAAGCAGCGGCATCACGTACGCATTCGTAATTGTCTGGAGTGAAATCCACCGCCTCTGGAGCGGCGACATCGGCCACCGATGCCGCGATCTCAATCTCGGGCGCCTTAATGCCTAGCTTGTCCGCGATCCGCTTGGTCACCGTGCGGAATTCCATTTCGGCAAGGAACCCCAGCAAAACTTCTGGGTCAGGGTCACGAACTTCAAGGTCATCAAGCGTAAAGTCTAGCTTCATATCACAATCAAGCTGCACAAGGCGCTTAGACAGCTCGATCTGGGCACGGTTATCAATCAGTGACTCGCGGCGTTTAGGTTGCTTGATCTCGCTTGCGCGGTCCAACAACGTTTCAAGATCGCCGTATTCATTGATCAATAAAGCCGCCGTTTTAATCCCAATTCCGGGCGCACCAGGCACGTTATCGACGGAATCGCCCGCAAGGGCCTGTACATCGACAACTCGGTCTGGGCGCACGCCAAATTTCTCGACCACGCCTTCACTATCAATGAGCTTGTTCTTCATCGGGTCGAGCATATCAACTCCGTCACCAACCAACTGCATCAAGTCCTTGTCGGACGATACAATCGTCACGCGTCCACCCGCATTACGACCTTGGTGT
The DNA here is from genome assembly GCF_017854415.1 of Yoonia sp. Lineage (GTDB taxonomy): Bacteria > Pseudomonadota > Alphaproteobacteria > Rhodobacterales > Rhodobacteraceae > Yoonia. The sequence continues at coordinate 31,688 of NZ_JAFMHR010000005.1, forward strand.
GCGAGCGTGGCAATGATGTCGTCAGCTTCAAAGCCTTCAACTTCTTCGCAAGCGATGTTGAACGCCTTTGTGGCCACACGGGTTAGCGGCATTTGTGGGCGCAAATCCTCGGGCATTGCATCGCGGTTGGCTTTGTACTGGTCATACATGTCGTTGCGAAACGTATGACTGCCCTTGTCGAAAATCACGGCAACATGCGTCGCTGCACCCTCGCCATTGTTGCCGTCAATATAGCGCTGCAGCATATTTACAAAGCCGCTGACCGCACCCACAGGCAAGCCGTCAGACTTGCGCGTTAGCGGGGGCAGCGCGTGATAGGCCCGAAAAATAAACGCTGATCCGTCGATCAGATGCAGATGACAGCCTTTGCCGAACGCCATGGTGGACCCCCTAAGATGCGTTTCCAACACCTATACGCGGGGGCCACCCCGGTCTAGTGCGCGGCCTGAATGAAGGTCCCGTTTTGCAGGTCTTTCATCGCTTGGCGTAACTCGGCCTGCGTATTCATCACAATCGGGCCGTGCCATGCGACAGGTTCCTGAATAGGGCGGCCAGCGACCAACAGGAAACGCACACCTTCGGGGCCAGCCTGCACGGTGACTTCGTCGCCATTGCCAAATCGCACCAACGTGCGGTTTCCAGTCATATCGCGAATATTCAATTCTTGACCCGCGACTTCTTTTTCGACGCGGACCCCAATCGGATTAGCTGCATCAACAAAGCTTCCGGCCCCTGAAAAGACATAAGCAAAAGCGTTGGCACGGGTATCCACCGGCAAGGTTTTGCGGCCATTTGGCGGGATCGATACGTCGAGATACAGGGGATCTGCCGCGATCCCGTCCACGGGCCCAGTTTTGCCCCAGAATTTACCCGTGATTATCTTCACCCGGGTCCCGTCATCATCGATGATCTCGGGGACATCGCCACCTGCGATATCTTGATAGCGAGGTGCAGTCATTTTCAAAGAAGACGGCAGATTAGCCCAAAGCTGGAACCCATGCATCTGACCGGCCGCATTTCCCTTTGGCATTTCTTGATGCAAAATACCCGACCCAGAGGTCATCCACTGTACAGATCCGGCACCCAATGTCCCGTGATTGCCCAGCGAATCGCCATGTTCGACTTCGCCCTCAAGAACGTAGGTAATCGTCTCGATCCCGCGGTGCGGATGCCAGGGAAATCCGCGCTCGTAATGTTCGGGAATATCGTTGCGGAAATCATCCAGCAACAAGAATGGATCGCTTTGCGAGGGATCACCAAAGCCAAAGACGCGGTGCAAATGCACGCCAGCGCCCTCCATCGTGGGTTGGGCGTGGGTTGTTTGGGTGACTGGGCGGAATGTCATGACATGCTCCTTAACTGGTTAAGAAGCATATAGCGCAGGCAGTGCTGTGCGAAAACGCGCAGCAGCGAACAATCTGTGTGCGGACGTGTTAGACTTTGCCTTCAAAATCCTTGTGCACCAACTTGGCATCACAATAGGGGCATTCAATCCAGCCATGCTCACTAGGAATTTGCAGCCAGACACGCGGATGACCCAACGCGCCGCCGCCGCCATCACAGGCCACGCGCCACTCATGAACGATCTTTGTCTCGGGTGCGGGTGTGGACATGATTTCCCCTGTCTGGTTGCCGTGGGCCAGTGCCCAGCTTAGATGAGGGTGAACATACCGCAGGTGCGGCACGGGGGAAAGACGGCATGACCGACAATGCGATAGAAATTCAGGGGCTAAAAAAGACCTATGCGGCGACTAAACGCAGCGAAGCAAAAGAAGCGCTAAAGGGCATCGACCTGAACATTCCGCGCGGATCGATCTTTGGCTTGCTAGGGCCAAATGGCGCGGGAAAATCTACACTCATCAATATCTTGGCCGGTCTCGTCGTCAAAACTGCCGGAAGCGTGAAAATTTGGGGGTTTGACCAAGACAAAAACCCGCGCCAATCCCGCGCCGCCATCGGGATCATGCCGCAAGAACCGCATCTTGACCCGTTCTTTACCCCTGCCGGATCCCTCGATGTGCAAGCTGGACTGTATGGCGTGCCCAAATCACAGCGCAAGACAGCCGAAATCCTTGAACTCATCGGCTTGACCGACAAAGCGAATGCCTACGCAAGGTCTTTGTCCGGAGGCATGCGCAGACGACTTTTGCTGGGCAAGGCACTTGTACACTCGCCCCAAATCCTTGTGCTTGACGAACCCACTGCTGGTGTCGACATCGAATTGCGTAATCTGCTGTGGCAGAATGTGCGCAAGTTGAACGAGGGCGGTATGACGATCATTCTGACGACCCACTACCTCGAAGAAGCCGAAGAGATGTGCGACGACATCGCGATCATCAACCACGGTGAAGTCATCATCCGCGACAGCACCAAAAACTTGCTGGGCCGTCTCGACAGTAAAACGCTGGTGATTACACCTGATGCAGACGCCGAAATGCCCGCCCTGCCAGACACGATCACGGGCAAAAAACAGGCGGACGGCACGCTGAGCTTTACCTACCAAACGGGTGTCACGCCCGCAGATCAAGTTTTGTCATTGGTACGCGACGCCGGCATCACAATCAAAGACGTCAAAACCCAAGAAGCCCACCTCGAAGACGTCTTCTTATCGCTGACGTCAGGCCGCTAACGCCCCAACTTCTTTTTCCAAGATAAACTTCCGCCTGAGGCAGCGCAGTTTAATCTGCCAACATGCGCCCCAAAGGACGACCGCCCAAAATATGCATGTGATAATGCGGCACATCTTGCACGCCGTGCACCCGCGTATTGGACACGCCGCGAAAGCCGTCCACTAGACCTGAAATACGGCAAACCTCTGCAACCGCTTGGAAAAACCCAGCTTGCTCTTCTGCAGATGCATCACGGGCAAAGTGGTCCAAACTCATATAGGCACCTTTGGGAATGACCAAAACATGCACCGGAGCTTGGGGCGCGATGTCCTCGAATGCCAATGCAAAATCGTTCTCGTAGACTGTCCTGTTCGGAATTTCACCGCGCAGGATTTTGGCAAAAATGTTCTGATCGTCGTAAATAAATTCCATCGGGTTCCTCAATCAACAAAAAGATGGGGGGTCTGTGCAAGCGTCAGTGCAACTTCGGGCGAGACCCCCAAAAACTTAACCAAAGCCGCAGCATTTTCGTCCACACTGGCCGTTTCACGCATGCGGGCAGCATCTGCAAACTCCGCGTCGCGGATCGCTTCACGTTCATAAATCATATCATTGTAGATCGTCGGCAAAAGGCGCGCGATTGTATCTTCGCTGGTCTGTTCACCTGCAAGACCCACGCGTTTGGCATGCCCGACAAGGTAGTCGTCATCAAAACTGCATTCAATTTCAAGCAGCCTGACAGTTGCGCGATCCTCGTGGAAATCGGACATCAAATCAAGGCTCGCTGTATCAAGACAAATCACCAATCGGTCGCTGCCATAATGACTAAACAACATCCGCATCAAGGCACGACGATGCCTGCTGCGCTTACGCAATGATGTCTCAATCCCCCCCAGATCAGGGAGCGTAGAGTGATCCTCGTTAAACAGGTATTCCAATGCAGGCACATTCGTCTGCGCATTGATTGCTGCGACCAAACGCTTGGCCACATGCCATTGCTTGCAAGCTATGATCATTAACTCTCGGTCACGCCCCAGCTTTGTATCACGCTCCCAAAACCGTGGACCAAAGCGGCGTCCGACACGGCCACGTTCGGTTAAAAAAGAAAAGAGGTTCCGCCCTTCGTCCGAGATATCGAATGCCATCCGCTGACTGGCATAAAGGGCGCCCAAATTCTCGCGCAACGCCTGTGCTTCGACGCTGATCTTGCGGGCAAATAATCCGTTTTGCCCCAAGAGAAGATCGTGGTGATCATTATAAAACGTGACCGGCATTCCGTAGTCAGAGAACATCAAGAATGTCAGCGTGCGGTTTTCGATCTCACGGCCGGGGACCAGATGACGGACAAGCGTCTGGAAAAACGTCTCATCGGGAATCCATGTTGTCTTAAAGAACCGCATGACATCGCGGCGCTCGACGGTAAAAGCAAGCACGGCCTCAATCGTTTGGCGTCGCAAGCACCACCATTGACTGCCAATCATGACTTGCAGATCGCTTGGGATCTGCAGTGTAATCTTGAGCTTTTCCTGAAACCCCAAGGCTGCGTAAAAGCGCCATTTCTGCGTCCGTTCATTGAAATAATGGCGGTAGATCAAGCGTTCTTGGCGGAAACCCGTTTTGATCCAGTTGCTATCAAAAAAGTCGTAACTCTCGATGTAATCCACATCGTTGTGATCCAACATCTGATGGGCGAACTTTGCCGATTTGATCGGCATACAATCGCCGGAAACCATATAGAAGTGGGTAGCGCGGGCAAATGCGTCCGTCGCGGCTTCAACTGCGTTTAATGTCGCTTGAACAAGGCTCCATTCACCCCAACCACATTTAACGCGGCGCTTGGCAAAGACAACATTTGGGTTGCCGGACAACCCGTCTTGAATAGTACGGTAGTCGTCTGCCGAAGCAGAGGCATCGAAGTGGATAGCAATATAGTCGCCTGCGGCCGTCAACTGATTGGCCTGCGTCACGATCGCCGCAGGGTTCTTATGACACAATAGAATAAAGGCTATTCTTGCCATTGGATGCTCAAGGCCTTGTTCACACGGGTTGCCGCTATGATTGACATAGCGCGAACAGACATTGAAGTTACAGTGTTTCTTTGGTCTTAATTGGGCAAAGGCCAGAGCGGTCGACAACGAGGGTAATAGCGTGGCGAGTTTTCCGGGAACATGGATGACCAAAAGCGAAAGCATGGTGTACCGCGTAGTGCCCAAATGCGCGTGCTCTTCGATTGGGCAGATCATGTACTATTCAGATCACGGGCGTTTTTTTGACGGCGACATCCATGACGCCAAGACGGATATCCACAAATGGGCCATCGACAAAAGCCAGCCGCTGATCGGCAAAAACGTCCGCGACCATTCGAGCTATACATTCACCTGTGTCCGCAACCCTTACACGCGGATATTGTCGTCGTTTTTTGACAAGATTTGTGGTATTCAGCGCAACGGCAAATACTATCGCGGCAACCTTGTCCCGCTTCTGGTCCAAAAATACGGTATTGAAGTGGGTGATCCGGACAACGGGTTCGAGTTCGACCAAATCGAGAGTTTCCGTCGCTTTCTGCTATTCGCCCGCGACACCATCCGTTGGCGTCGCCCGATGGAACCAGACATCCATTGGTCAGCTATGTCCGGCCATATCTCGACGTTCATCGTGAACGGCGGGCGATATGACAAAATTTTCTGGACCGAAGATTTCAATACAGGCATGCAAGACGTGCTCGACAATACTCAAACAGCCCATCCCATAGATCTTGCTACAATCCCGCGCTTCAACGAAAGCGAAGGACATGGACCAAAGCGCGCGCATCCAGTGGCCGACTATTTCGATGACCTGTCGATGCATCTTGTCTATGAGATGTATAAAAAGGACTTCCGTATCTTCAAATATGACTTTGAAAATCCGGCCAATAAAATGCCCATCGGTGACATCGACCTTGATGAGGTTCACGCAAAACTTGGTCATTAAAGCCGCAAGGGGGCTGTCTGCCCCCTCGGCCTACGGCCTCTCCCCCGAGGATATTTAGGCTCGGAAGAAGTCGGATTTACGAACGATTAACCAGCGTTAGATATGAATAACTGCGGCACAGGCAGGGATGCCGATGGCCGTCGACGAAGAAACCGCTGTTGCGCCTGAGTGCCAACAGCGGTGGATTCCGCTATTCTTCCGAGCCTAAATATCCCCGCCGGAGGCATTAAAGTTCCTTTTGCCTCGACAGTCACAACGACCGCGTTAGTTCCTTGAAATAGCAAGCAAACGAGGGACGTAGCACGTGTCAGTGGTTTTGATCTTAGGAAGTGGTCCAAACGTTGTTGCTAGCCGTGACTGGCAGCGCGATCCGTTCGACCGCATTGTTGCCATCAACAACGCATGGGCAGTGCGTCCTGATTGGGATGATCTTATTCACCCAGATGATTTTCCTCTGGCCCGGATGCCACTGGTTTTAGCACGTCATCAACGGATTATTCGCGCATCGGACTATGTTCCCTTGCAAAACAATTATGGTGGTTTTGTCTATGCGGGCGGAACTATGGCATTCACGGCATGCTATTGGGCCTTGGCCGCGCTAAAGCCAAAGGTCATCGCAGTGATGGGCTGTGACATGGTTTATGATAACGCCAGCAAGACCCATTTTTATGGCCAAGGAACCGCTGACCCACTCAGGCAAGATGTTACCTTGCGATCACTCGAAGCTAAATCGGCCCGCCTTATAGCGCTGGCCGCGCGCCAAGGCTGTGCAATGGTCAACCTATCAACCGATCCCAGCCGGTTGGTTTTCCCGCGTTCCAAGATTGAAGACTTGGCCACGACACTGCCATGTCCAATGCACGTGCAAGCAATTGACAATGCCCTCGCCCAAGAGGCAACGCTCGACTACTACGTCCCGTCCGGCAAGTACTGGAAAGAAGAAGGCAGATTTGACGCTAGCGCGATTGACGCGCTGGATGCGCTTTGGCTTACAGCAGTCCCTGCGCTTTAAAGATCGCTTTAAGGTCGGCTTCGGGACGTGCCCCGATGTGGCTGATCACCTCGGATGCGGCGAGGTTGCCCATCTTTCCGCAAACTTCCAAATCGTGACCATTGCTAAGCCCCCAAAGGAACGCCCCCGCGAACAGATCACCCGCGCCAGTCGCGTCTACGATATCAGTCGGCACAGCGGGAACATGCCAGCGCTGGCCTTCTGCCAAGATATGCACGCCGTGTTCACTGTCCGTGCAAGCAACGATGGCCACATCAGACGCGGCTTGCGCTAATGCACCGTCGAAGTCTTCTGTCTGGTACATCGACAGCATTTCAGCGCGGTTGCAGAACAGCAGGTCAACGTGATCGCGGACCATATCGCGGAACGCATCGCGGTGGCGCTCAATGCAAAACGGATCAGACAGCGTAATCGACACACGTCCGCCAGCACCCTTGCAAGCATCAATCGCTTTGGCAAAAGCGGCTTTACTGTCAGGCCCGTCAAAGCGGTAGCCCTCAAGATAAATCCATTCGGCCTCCGCCATCTGGTCCGTATCAATGTCGTCTGGCGACAAAAACTCTGTCACCCCAAGATAGGTGTTCATCGACCGCTCCCCGTCGGGCGTGACGATCACAATGCAGCGGCCGGTTTCAGCTTCTTCCGACTTGGGCGCGAGGGTGGTTTCATAAACAGCCCCTTGGGCGCGCAGGTCGTGCGCGAAAATCGCGCCAAGCTGGTCGTCTTTGACCTTGCCAACGTAGGCTGTCCGCCCACCCAAATGCGCAACGCCTGCAATTGTGTTGGCCGCAGACCCACCACTGATTTCTTTGGCAGGACCAACACGGGAATACAGATTAACCGCCCGGTCCATATCGATCAGCTGCATGATGCCTTTTTGCACGCCTGCCTCAGCCAGAAACGCATCTTCGGCACGTGCCAAGACATCCACCATCGCATTGCCGATGCCGACAACCTGAAATTTTTTCATAGGTTTTTATCCTCAAACATACATAGGTCGCGGACCAAACAGGCCGCGCATTTAGGTTTTCGCGCAACGCAAACGTAGCGGCCATGCAAGATCATCCAGTGATGCGCATGAAGCTGAAAATCAGCAGGCACATGGTCTTCGATCGCGCGTTCTACCGCGTCGACATCTTTTCCGGGCGCAACACCACTGCGGTTTCCAAAACGGAAAATATGCGTATCGACTGCCTGTGCGGGCTGACCCCACCACATATTCAGAACCACATTCGCAGTTTTGCGGCCAACACCGGGTAACGACTGTAGCGCAGCGCGGGAATTAGGAACCTCGCCACCGTATTCATCCACCAAAAGCTGGCTCATCTTGATGACGTTTTTCGCTTTTTGGCGGAACAGTCCGATAGTCTTGATGTGGTCTGTCACACCCTCAAGCCCCAGATCGAGCATTTTTTGCGGCGTGTCAGCGATTTTGAACAGTGCGCGTGTGGCTTTGTTCACGCCCGCATCGGTCGCTTGCGCCGACAGGGCGACCGCGACGACAAGCGTGTAAACATTCACATGCTCAAGCTCGCCCTTTGGTTCGGCCTCTGCAGCCCGGAACCGTTCAAAGATCTCGCGGACCGTATGATAATCAAGCTGTTTTGCCATGAAAACGGGTATGCCCTTATGCACCAAAGGGGGCAAGCGCCAGATGCGCAATTTTCGGGTCGCGCGGTGCGCGACGACCCCCTAAGTTCACCTTATGGAACAAAAAGAAACATATCATTACCAAGTGATGCGCCGCGCAATCGAGGCAATCGATGCCGCAGGTGACAGCCCAATGACTTTGGCCGATCTGGCCGCGGATATGAACATGAGCCCTGCACATTTTCAGCGGCTTTTTTCGTCGTGGGTCGGTGTGTCGCCAAAACGCTATCAGCAATATCTAACCCTCGCGCACGCGAAAACCCTGCTCCGCGACCGCTTTACCACGCTGGACACAGCCCATGCTGTTGGCCTTTCAGGCAGCGGGCGTCTGCACGATCTTTTCGTGCGCTGGGAAGCAATGAGCCCCGGTGACTATGCGCGCGACGGCGCCGGACTCGCGATTTATTGGGGCTGGTTCGAAAGCCATTTTGGCCCGGCTTTAGTGATGGGCACCACACGTGGCATCTGCGGATTGGCATTCGCTGCAGAGGCCGGTCCAGAACCCGCAATGACAGACCTGAAATCACGCTGGCCAAAAGCGACGTTTATCGAAGATCCCAGCCGGTTGCGCGATTGGGCAACAGCCGCCCTTGGTATGACGGGCGAAACCCAGTTGCACATGATCGGCGCACCCTTCCAGCTTCAGGTGTGGGAAGCACTGTTAACCATACCTTCGGGGCATGTCACAACCTATTCCGAAATCGCGCAATCCATCGGGAAACCCAAAGCCGTGCGTGCCGTTGGAACCGCTGTCGGGCGCAATCCGGTAAGTTGGCTGATCCCTTGCCACCGTGCCCTGCGCAAGTCGGGTGCACTGGGCGGGTATCACTGGGGGCTGCCCGTCAAGCGGGCGATGCTGGCGTGGGAATCTGCGCGCGTAGACGCGCAGTCACCTCAGGTGTGATGATTGGGCGGAAGTTGACCTATTGTCGGCACGATATTGGATAACACTGCGCAAAGGTTTATAGAAAGAGGTATGAAGCCTGCGCGACATGCGCACCCATATCAAATGGAATCATAACCATGACTTTTAGAAAATTCCCTCTTGTTCTTGCCGCATCTGCAATGACGTTTGTTGCAGCTTGTGACGCTAACGGACCAAACCAAAGCCAGAACACACAACAAGGTGCTATCCTTGGTGCTTTGGGTGGTGCTGCAATTGGCGCAATTGCAAACCGCAATGACGACACCCGTGGCCGCAATCAGGCGGCTTTGGCGGGCGCTCTGTTGGGGGCCGGTGCCGGTGCCGCAATTGGCAACAACCTCGACAAGCAAGCCGAAGAATTGCGCCGCTCGCTACGCAGTGACGTGGGCGTGTCCAACAACGGTAGCAACCTTGTTGTGATCCTAAGCCAAGACCTGCTGTTCGCAACCAACAGTACGACCGTCTCTGGTACATCGCAGAACGAATTGCTGACTGTGGCGAATTCGCTGAACCGCTACCCCAACACGACTGTGAACGTCATCGGCCATACGGATAACGTGGGCGACGCGTCATTCAACCAAGGTCTGTCGGAGCGCCGCGCACAAGCCGTCGCCGGTATCTTGCTAAACGGTGGCGTTGCCAATTCTCGCGTCCGTGCCATTGGCGCAGGTGAAAACCAGCCGATCGCATCGAACCTGAATGCCTCTGGCCGTCAGATGAACCGCCGTGTTGAGATCATCATCACACCAAACTAAGCGATCATCACTGATTGCCAAATGAAGGGGTCGCAGCCATGCGGCCCCTTTCTTGTTGTGGACACCCCATGTTGGTCATATAATTTTACCAATAATATGTGGAAATTGAATGCCCTTTGAACCAGTCCAGCAAGAGAAACTGTCGCACGGTGTGATCCGTCAAATCGAGGGATTGATCCTGCGTGGCATCCTGCGCCCCGGTGAACGCCTCCCCTCGGAGCGCGAATTGAGCGAACGCATGAGCGTCTCGCGTCCGTCTTTGCGCGAAGCGCTTGGTGACTTGCAAGAACGTGGCCTGCTGACTTCCAAGGCAGGCGCGGGTGTCTATGTGGCCGACGTGCTAGGCTCTGCCTTTGCACCAGCTTTGGTCAAATTGTTTTCGACGCATGACAAAGCGGTCTTTGATTACATCAGCTTTCGCCGCGACATGGAGGGCTTGGCCGCAGAACGCGCGGCGCGCATAGCAAGCGATACCGATCTCAAAGTCATCAACACGATTTTTGAAAAAATGGAAGCGGCCCATCAAAAGCGGAACCCCGCAGACGAGGCCCATCTTGATGCCAATTTTCATCTGTCGATCATTGAAGCCAGCCACAACGTCATCATGCTGCACATGATGCGGTCAATGTATGAATTGCTGCGTGAGGGCGTGTTCTATAACCGCACAATCATGTTCAAGCAACGTATGACGCGGGACGCGCTGTTGGAACAACACCGCACCATCAACATAGCGTTGCAAGCGCGCGATCCAGCGGGCGCGCGCGCTGCTATCGAACAGCATCTCGACTTTGTAGAGACAGCCCTGTCAGAGCAGCAAAAGGCCGACAATAACGAAGCCTTTGCGCAACGACGCCTTGAGCACGAATCCAGCCGTTAAACAGTTGCCCACGAAAAAGCCCGACTGCAAATACTGCAATCGGGCTATAACAAGTTCAAAACATTCAAATGTTAATGCAGCTTTTCGCCAACAGTATCGATTGATGTATCAATCATCGCGCCAGCAGCTTTCGCATCCATCTGGCTTGCAATAACGTCTTTCGCGACTGCGACGGCCACAAGAATAGCCTGATCGCGGACGTCCTTGATGGCAGATGCCTCGGCGCTTGCGATCTGATCTTCAGCCGCAGCAAGACGGCGCGTAATCGACCGTGCGATATCTTCTTTTGCGGCAGCGGCAGCGTTTGTCGCCTCTTCTTTGGCGGCAGCGACGATACGAACGGCCTGCTCGTGCACTTCTTTTTGCTTACGCTCATAAGTGGCCAGCAACGACTGCGCTTCTTCGCGCAATGCTTTGGCTTCGTCTAGTTCTGCTTTGATGCTGTCAGCACGCTTGTCCAGCATACCGCCCACAAGGCCGGGGACCTTGTAGTAAAGCAAGATGCCAATAAAGAGCGCGAAAGCGATTGTGACAACAAAGTCGGTGTTCGCCAGTGAAAAGAACGGCTTGTCACCAGCAGCCAGCGCAGGGCTAGCGGCAAGTGCAAAAAGGGATGTGAGTAGAATTCTCATGGTTTACCCTTTCATCCGTGCGGTCACCGCAGCGGTGATTGTCTTTGCGTCCGCCGTACCGCCCAGTGCTACAACCAATGCTTTGGCAGTGTCTTTGGCGACAGCAGTTACGCTTTTCACAGAACCGGCGCGGATTTCGCCAATGGCAGCCTCGCTTTCGGCTGTCTTTGCAGCGATCTGCGCGTCGGCTTTCTGAAGCTCGACATCCAGTGCAACCTGCATTTCTGCTTTTGCTGCATTCACTATCTTTTGTGCTTCAGCGCGGGCATCCAAAAGTGCCTGGTCATAGGCAGCTTCGGCTTCGGCCGCTTTATTCTTCAGCTCTTCAGCTGCAGCAATATCATTTGTGATTGTGCCGGAACGCTCTGCCAGAACCGCACCAATGCGGGGCAGTGCGATGCGTGACATCACAAAGTAAATTGCGATCAGAGTGACCAACAACCAGAAAATCTGGTTTGGCATCCAATCCGCGCAAAGTTGCGGCATACCAAGGGCAGAGCCCCCTGCATCTACGCAAACGCCTGCGACGGTGTCGTGTGTTTCTGTTGCCATGATGGCCCCCGAATACCTTGATGTTTTACTGATCGACGCAGAAGTCTCCGCGCCGATCAGCCGTAAGGATATGGGTCGTTCTTAGACTGCGAACATCAGCAGAAGCGCGACGAGGAACGCGAAGATCCCCAGTGCTTCGGCGAATGCCAGACCAATGAACAATGTTGCTGTTTGACCAGCAGCGGCAGATGGGTTGCGCAGTGCGCCAGCCAAGTAGTTGCCAGCAACTGTACCAACACCGATTGCGGCAGCGCCGGAACCGATTGCAGCCAGACCAGCGCCGATGTGTGCGAGTTCGCCTTCCATGTGAATTCTCCTTACGATTGGAAGTTGGGACGTACGGCGAGGATAATCCCCGCCAAACCTTTAGTGAGCGGGATGAAGCGCGTCTTTCAAATAAACGCACGTCAGGATTGTGAAGACATAGGCCTGAATACCACAGACCAGAATTTCGAGACCGTAGATGGCAACGATACCAACGATTGCAACCGGGCTAACAAGCGTCAGGGCAGCAAAGCCCGCGAACACTTTTAGAACGGCGTGACCCGCCATGATGTTACCCGCCAAACGAATGGAGTGGCTAACAGGGCGCACGAAATACGAGATAACTTCGATAACTGCGATGATCGGGCGCAAGATCGCTGGCGCGTCTTTCATCCAGAACAGCCCAAGGAATGCAGGGCCGTTCAGCACAAAGCCAAGGATCGTAACCGCGAAGAATACCCCAAAACCAAGGATCGCGGTGATCGCAATCATCGATGTTGGCGAATAGGACATCGGGATCAGCGCAAGGTAGTTCGAGAACAGAATGAACACGAACAGTGTCATAATGTACGGGAAGTATTTGACGCCGTCTTTGCCGCAAACGTCTTCGACCATCTTGTAGATAAAGCCGTAAGCCAGTTCGCCCAGCGACTGAACGCGGGTTGGAACGATTGCCCGGCCGCGGCTGCCGATGGCAAACAGTGCAACGATGCACAAAAGGGCGATGCCCAACCAAAGGGTCACGTTTGTTGGCGTATACCAGCTGACCGCACCATCACCAAACAGTGGTTTGACGATAAACTGATCCAATGGGTGAAATACTAGACCACCTGTTTTTTCTTCAGCCACGCGCGTCGCCCTCTTGTTTGGCAGCTTCAAGCTGCTTTCTTTGCACTTCTTTAGCCGACCGCATCATGGTTTTAACACCAGCCGCGAGACCCAGGAATATAAACAGCACCAGAAAAATTGGCATGGTCCCAAACAAGGTATCCAGCCCGTATCCGATGCCAAAGCCGATCCCAAGACCGGCCACCAGCTCTATCACCATCCGCCATGCAAGTTGCGCCTGCGAATAATGTTCTTCCGAATGGTGCTTTACCTCTGTCGGCGCTTTGAGCGCTGCAATCTTCGCTTCAAGCGCCTTTAGGCGGTCAGCGACATGCGGATCAGACATCAGTTTCGTCCCCTCGGAAGGTTGCGAGTGGTTTATGGCGGGACCACATTAGAGTCAAGAACACGTTTCACCACATTTATTCAATTAAAATCAATGGCTTGATGTATTAGTGATTAGGTAAATTCGCCCTGTTTCGTGTGGGAAACCCCTAATTCGATATTCAACCAAGTGGTTGACGTTTCCCGCCCCGCCCGCTTAATCGCAAGTATGACTGCGCAACTTGATCAAGTCTTCTCTGCTTTGGCCGACCCGACCCGTCGGGCGATTTTGGCGATGTTGCTTGAAGACGACATGGCCGTCACGGACGTGGCCGAACCTTTCAAGGTGTCGCTGGCCGCAATTTCCAAGCATTTGGGCGTGTTGTCTGCCGCGAAACTAATCAGCCAGGAAAAACGTGGGCGGGTGAAATGGTGCAAGCTTGATCCAGACGCATTGCGGTCCGCCTCGGTTTGGATGCAAGCGTTTGGTCAGATGGAACCTGTCGATCTAGATGCGTTCGAGGCGTTCTTGTCCCAAGAGCTTGACTAGCAGTCCATCTGCTTGATGCTTTCCTTCAAGAACCGCAGGAAAGTTTGTACCTTCGTCGTCCGGTGCAAATCTACATGTGTCACGATCCAAAGCGGCGCCGACCATTCTTCGCGATTGGCGATGACTTCGGTCAATGCGGGATTACGGGCTAGCTCCTGAGATGTCACAAATCCTATCCCGGCACCTGCCAATATCGCATCTTGCATGTTGCGGTTATCGGTCGTGCGAAAAACGAATGCTTCATCGGGGACTAAATCGCGCAGCCACCGCGCAAAAGGTGCGCGGCTTTGGGCATTGTCGTGCCCCACGAAAAAGTGGTTTTTCAAGTCGTCCTCATGCGCCGGCATGCCGTGGCGCGCGACATAATTTTCTGACGCCACAAGCGCCATCTTTTGAACCATAAAGGGCTGCACGACATTATCGGGTTCTTCCGGCATTGTACCCGCACGAATTGCGACATGTGCCTCGCCATATTCCAAACGAAACAAGCGATCCCCCGTCCGGTATCTGATCCGCAATTCAGGATGCTCTGCTTGGAACGCCACCAAAATCGGGGTGAGCATCGGCGACGCGCTTTCCAAAGACGTCACAACCAATTCGCCGGATACACCTTCGCCCTGCCCTTTGATCCGACCCGCCAACTGCGTGAACTGATCATCGGTGGCTTGGGCGACCTGCAACAAATCCTGCCCTGCCTCAGTCGCGGTATATCCACGGGCATGACGTTGAAACAACTTCACGCCCAAGCGCTGCTCTAGCGCATCAATATGGCGGATCACGGTCGCATGGTGGACACCCAATTCATCTGCGGCGCCACTCACGGTCCCACGGCGCGCCACTTGGAAAGCAGTTCTGATTTCGTCCCAATTATCCATCGGTCATCCTGTGCGCTGACAAACACTCGCTGTTGAAAATCGACCATTTCGTTCGTTAGCGCAAGGGCATAGTTCCTGATCAACACCGCAAAGGAGCATTCACATGACAACGGTTCTACATATTAAAGCCTCTGGTACCATCGACGGCTCAGTTAGCCGCGAAGCGACGGCAAAACTTCTGACAAGGCTGGACCCGACGCGCATTATCACACGCGACTTGGCCGCAACGCCGCTGCCGCAAGTAGACGCCGCTTGGATCACAACACGTTTGATCCCCGAAGACCTACAAACCCAAGAACACAAAGACGTGCTGGCCCTGTCGGACGCACTGATCGCCGAGATCAAAGCCGCTGACGTGATCGTGATCGGGATGCCGATGTATAACTTTGGTATGCCAGCCGCACTCAAAGCGTGGATCGACCTGATAGCACGTCCCAAAGTGACTTTCACCTATACCGAGGGCGGCCCCGTTGGACTGCTTGAAGGCAAACGCGCTGTCGTGGCTGTCGCATCCGGTGGCGTGCCAGTCGGCACTCCGGTTGATTTTGCAACACCACACCTGCAGCAGGTACTCATGTTCATTGGTATTGATGACATCGAAATCCACACCGCCAAAGATGTTGTTGCTGAACTGGCCGCTTAAGGCTGGACATTATGCCCTGCGCGCTAAGTGCTGGGCATGACACCTGCATCCCGCCTCATAAACGCGCTTCGCGCAGCCCTTACGATAGCATTTCTGTACTTCGGCCTGCGCAAGCTGGGCGGTTTCAGCACAGACGTGGCCATCTACGAAGCCATCGGCTTTGGTCAATTCCCGCGCTACATCACCGGATCTATCGAGGTCGCGGGCGCAGGTCTGCTTTGGTGGCGCGGCTGGGAAGGTCTTGCAGGGCTCCTTTTACTTGGGACAATGATTGTAGGACTTAGTGCTTTGCTAATTTGGGTTGGTCCACCTTACTGGCACATGCTGGTGCTGATGGTCGGTACGGCCTCGGTCGCATGGACCTACCGCGCGCAACTGATCGCCCTTGTTAAATAGCGCTTTGTTCGCTGCGGCTGTTGTTGACTCGCAGCTTTCCACGTCGTAAACGCCTCCTAACACCCGGATAGCATCAGCTTTCCGGTCCCTATTCATAGGGATCGCCCTCCGTCAGCGCGTCGCGCCCACGGGGGCTCTACTGCTTTTTACGGCGCGTACATATATACGTGTCGTACCCGAAACGAGACGAGGGCCTTGGCCAATGTTTGAAAATCTATCCGATCGCCTTTCCGGCGTCTTTGACAAGCTTACCAAGCAAGGTGCGCTGTCGGATGATGACGTCAAAACCGCACTGCGCGAAGTCCGCATCGCCCTGCTAGAGGCAGACGTGTCGCTGCCAGTGGCACGTGACTTCATTAAAGCCGTGCAAGAAAAGGCAACAGGCCAGTCGGTTACGAAATCCGTCACCCCCGGCCAGCAAGTCGTCAAAATCGTCCATGACGAATTGCGCCATGTTCTGACAGGCGACAGCGATCCGGGTGCGCTCAAAATCGACAACCCGCCAGCCCCTATCTTGATGGTGGGTTTGCAAGGCTCTGGTAAAACCACCACGACCGCCAAGCTGGCCAAGCGGCTGAAGGAAAAAGAAGGCAAGCGCGTCCTGATGGCGTCGCTTGACACCAATCGCCCCGCGGCGATGGAACAGTTGGCGATCTTGGGTTTGCAAATTGGCGTCGACACGCTGCCCATCGTCAAAGGCGAAGACCCAGTCGCGATTGCAAAACGCGCCAAAGTTCAAGCGAGCCTTGGTGGCTATGACGTCTACATGCTCGACACTGCAGGCCGTTTGCACATTGACGCAGAATTGATCGCACAAGCCGCAGCCGTTCGCGACGTAGCAAACCCGCGCGAAACGCTGCTGGTCGTGGACGGCTTGACCGGCCAAGACGCCGTGAACGTCGCCCAAGAATTCGACGACAAAATCGGCGTGACCGGCGTGGTCCTCACCCGCATGGACGGCGACGGTCGCGGTGGTGCGGCTCTGTCAATGCGTGCGATCACCGGCAAGCCGATCCGCTTTGTTGGTCTTGGCGAAAAGATGGACGCGCTTGAGACGTTCGAGCCGGACCGCGTCGCGGGCCGTATCCTTGGCATGGGCGACATTGTTGCACTTGTCGAAAAAGCGCAAGAAACCATCGAGGCTGAACAAGCAGAGCGCATGATGAAGCGCTTTCAAAAAGGTCGTTTCAACATGAATGATCTGAAAATGCAGCTTGAGCAGATGATGAAAATGGGCGGCATGGAAGGCATGATGGGAATGATGCCCGGTGCAGCAAAGATGAGCAAACAGATGGCAGCATCCGGCATGGATGACAGCATTCTGAAAC
>NZ_JAFMHR010000221.1 GCF_017854415.1 Yoonia sp.
AATATCTTTGACGGCAAATACGGACCATATGTGAAGTGGGAAAAGATTAACGCGACAATTCCGGACACAATTGATCCTAGCGAGCTAACCCTCGCACAGGCCGTGCATTTGATTGATGAACGCGCCGAAAAAGCCGGCAAAAAGAAACCAGCGCGCAAAAAAGCGGCCCCCAAGAAGAAAGCGGCGGCCAAGAAACCAGCCGCAAAAAAACCGGCAGCTAAAAAGCCCGCAGCAAAGAAGGCTTAGTGTCAGCGGCACCGAAATTTGGTGCCGCTGCATTGCAGCATTTAATTGACTCTCTTGCTGGCCCTCGGCACAACTTGGCAAAAGTAGCGGGAGAACACGTGCCATGAAAAAGATTTACCCCAACGCAACCGCCGCCCTTGATGGGTTGTTGCGCGACGATATGCTGATTGCCGCTGGTGGTTTTGGCCTTTGCGGTATCCCCGAACTGCTGATTGACGCCGTTGTTGAAAGTGGCGTGAAGAACCTGACGATTGCATCCAATAACTGCGGCGTGGACGGGTTTGGTTTGGGCAAACTGCTTGATACCCGCCAGATCAAAAAAATGATGTCATCATACGTTGGCGAAAACGATGAGTTTATGCGCCAGTATTTGGCCGAAGAACTCGAGATTGAATTCAATCCGCAGGGCACGTTGGCAGAGCGGATGCGCGCCGGTGGCTGCGGTATCCCTGGGTTTTACACCAAAACCGGTGTTGGCACCGTCATTGCCGACGGCAAAGAGCATAAAGATTTCAACGGCCAGACTTACATTCTCGAAGAAGGTATATTCGCTGATCTTGCGATCGTGAAGGCATGGAAGGCGGATGCGTCCGGCAACCTGATCTTCCGCAAAACGGCCCGTAACTTTAACCCGCCAGCCGCTATGTGCGGTAGGGTTTGTGTTGTTGAGGTCGAGGAAATCGTGCCGACGGGTTCTCTTGATCCGGATCTTATTCATCTGCCCGGCATTTATGTCCACCGCTTGATTCAGGGTGATCACGAAAAGCGGATTGAACAACGCACAGTAAGAAAACAATCCGCCACTGGCGAAACGAGGAGCGCATAACATGTGGGATCGCAATCAAATGGCCGCGCGCGCAGCCCTCGAGCTACAAGATGGCTGGTATGTGAACCTTGGCATCGGCATCCCGACACTTGTATCGAACTATATCCCCGAAGGAATTGAGGTCACTCTTCAATCCGAAAACGGCATGTTGGGCATGGGCCCGTTCCCGTTCGAGGGTGAAGAGGATGCCGATCTGATCAATGCGGGCAAGCAAACCATCACGGAACTTCCGCAAACGGCGTACTTCGATAGCGCCCAGTCCTTTGGCATGATCCGCGGCGGTAAAATCGCGATGGCCATTTTAGGCGCAATGGAAGTATCGGAAAACGGTGATCTGGCCAACTGGATGATCCCGGGCAAGCTGGTCAAAGGCATGGGCGGCGCGATGGATCTGGTCGCAGGTGTCGGTCGCGTTGTTGTTGTTATGGACCACACTAACAAGCATGGCGTTAGCAAAGTGTTGAAAGAATGCACCCTGCCGCTGACTGGCAAGGCTGTTGTTGACCGGATTATCACGAACATGGGTGTTCTAGATGTTGTCGAGGGCGGCCTTAAGATCGTTGAAACGGCCGAAGGCGTGACCGAGGACGAACTGCGCGCAGCGACCCAAGCTCACGTTATATGACCCGGCGAAGATTCACGTGGCTGAAGACAACATCAGACGACACTATATACTAAAGCAAATCCGCAAGGTTGATCTGGCCAACTTGGTCCGCCGATGAAGATGTTTCGATGCTGCGTTTCCTCGCAGGCGAAGGTCGTGCTTGCTTAGATGCCGTTTATGTCGAACACGCACGCATCAGTGATCAATTCCGGCGGGGTCCGGCATAACCCTTTGGCGACCTGCCACGCGGCAAGCACTTTGGGGACATAAGCACGCGTTTCCGCAAATGGGGGTACGCCCTCGTGACGGTCCACGTTTCCCTCACCCGCATTGTATCCAGCAAGTGCAAGCACAGGATCATTGTCGAAACGGGCCAAAAGCCACTCTAGATATGCCACACCCCCTTTGATATTCTGGCTTGGGCTAAAGCTGTCAGTGACATTAAAACGGGTGGCGGTGTCCGGCATCAATTGCATCAATCCTTGGGCCCCTGCCGAACTGACCGCCCCTTCGCGCCCGGCGCTTTCCACGGAAATTACCGCAAGGACGAGCGCTGGAGAAACGGGAGTCCCAACAGTTTCACGTAAAATCGCGAGGCCATGGGTGCTGGCAATGTCTTGCAAAGCTTGCAGCCGCGGTGTTGGGACACCACTGCCAATAGGCGGATTATTCAACTGAGACATCGCAAGGGCAAAACGCGCAGGCCCGCCGTCAACGACATTTGAAGGGACCCCAGCCCAAAACCACTCCAAGCCCGAAATTGGTGGTAACCGCATCGGTCCATCCGCACTGACATCCGTAGTAGAAGGATCGGGATCGGTGAAGCCGAAGTCGAGGAACGGTGCGTCCGGGTCAATCTGGACCGTGATTCGATTCGTTGTATTGCCTGAAGGCACGGTAACACGCTTGAAAGTGAAGTCAGGTTGCAGCCTTTCGACCTCGGATATAGCGGGTGTCGTCGCCAAAATGGCAGCCAGGGTGATCGTGGGTAACCCAAAGTGATTCATTTTGTCGCCCTGCTCACTATCTTTTTGTTAGGTGAATCATGGCGAAAACTCGTCAAATTAC
>NZ_JAFMHR010000222.1 GCF_017854415.1 Yoonia sp.
GCCCCACATTCCTTTGCTCGGCTTTTTGCAGGGTTAAGGAAACATAAAGGAGTTAACCTTTAATTAATCACAATGAATGAACACTGAAGCGGTCCTGTAAAAGGCAGGGCGCATGTTTTGGGTTTTGGATTTGATGATCAAACTGGCCTTGCGTAGATTGCGAAAGACCGATGTGGCAGGGCCGCTATTGCTACGCGCTGCTGTGGTTGGGCTGAATTTCTGTGTGATGGTTTGGCTGAGTTTTCAGCTGGGGCTTGGTGCATTTGGCGCGTTGATTTACCTTTGGGGTGGGGCGCTGGTCACGAGTGCGATTGTGTCATGCGGTGGTCCTTTGGTGCTATTGCGCGCACTATGTGATGGGTCTGGTCTGCGGCTAAGCCAAATGATCGGACTGACCGCCGTTCTACCCAGTTTACTGTGCGGAATTGGCTGGTTCGCGATCTCATTAGTCATGCCCGACGACAGATGGGCCACACTTTTTGCGGTCGCTTTAAGTGCAAATGCGGTGGGCTGTTTGGCCAGCATCATGCGGGCGATGGGAAGTGTGCAATCCTCAATGCTGTTGCGTGACGCAGGGCCTTTCACTGCGTTGGGGGTCGCTGCTTTGCTGCAACCAACGGGCGACGCGAAGGCGTTGCTTTGGATCGCTGCTGCGTTGATGTGCTTGATGGTCGCCGCCGCGACACTGTGGTGCGTGATGCATCGCGGCGCCTTGGCAAAACCTGCCGGTAATCACGGCAAATGGCTTAGTCTGCCCCTTTGGGGTACGTCGATACTGGGCATGTTGATGGCGCAAGTCGATCTGATCATCGGTGGCACATTCATGAACGCAGAGGCACTGGGGCTTTACGCACTCTTGCGCCGGATTGCGAATGTCGTGGCCTTGCCCGTAACCGTCGCCACATGGGTCAGCGCAAAACCAGTCGCTGCAGCCTACGGAGCGGGCGACTTGATCGCACTCGAACAAGCCAGCGCAAAAGGTAGCCAAATCGCATGGTACCCTGCACTTTGTATCGCGGCTGTTTGCCTTTGCGGGTTAGCCATATCTGCAACATCACCATTGCTGATCGTCACATCCCAAATTGCCACATGCTTTGGCATTTTGCTGTTCGGCGCGTTAGTTCAGGCCTTTCTAGCTTCTGGATTCACGGTAGCCACGCTAAGCAAATACGCGGCACTTTCGGTCATTGCGCGTGCCGCCACAATCTCAAGCTACCTCTGTTTCGCGGCATTTCTTGGAGCCAACATGAGCCCGATCAGCAATGCGATTGGGTACACCGTTGCGATGTGCCTTGGCAGCGGCCTTGTCTGGGCGGTCTTGCTGCAAAGACTGGGCATCGACACCTCTGCTTGCGTGCTTTGGCGCCGGGAGGTGCCCGCGTGGAGAACCTCTTGATTGTCGCATTGGCCTGTATGGTCACGGCTTTGCCGTTTTGGTTGGGTGGACGCTATGGGGCTGTCCCGCTGGTATCACCCATGCATCTGCTCAGCTATTTTTGCGCCTTCGGCTTCTTGGTCAAAGCGGTCGTCTACGCCTTTGCGCCAGAGTGGTCTTTTTATAGTCGTTTCATCGACACACCCGGTGCTGATCTAAAGGGGGCACTGTATCTGGGCACGTTTATCTTGTTGATGTGTGCGGGATATCGTGTCGGCGTGCATGCCTCTGATCGTCCCGCCGCAGTCCGCGAAATCCGTCTGATTGCGTCTGGTCTGCAAAGGCATAACTGGCTGTTCGCAGCATCCTTTATGATCGCAGGGCTGACCCTTGTTCTCATGCTACGCGCGCGGGGCGTGTCCGGAATTTCGGCTGATCTGTTGGAAACGCTGAATACGGACAAACAGATCAATGTAGACGCAGCTGGAAACGGGGCGACGCTGGCAGGGATCAAGACACTATTCATCGTGCCAAAATGCGCTTTCGTGCTGTTGTTCGCCAATGGGATCGTGTTGCGCAATGCGATGGTGTTGGCGCAATCGGCGTTGATCGCAGCCTTGGTGGTTTGCATTGCTTTGGTTTCCGGCGACCGTTTTGAACTGGTCGAGCTGTTCGCTTTTGGCGCAATCACCTATCTTCTGGTCGGTGGCCCCGTCCGGTTACGATCACTGTTTGTCGCGTTCATAGCAGCGACGACGGTGCTTTTGTTCTCGGCCTATATGACCGCGCTGCGGGGCAATGACGCAGGGTTGTTGCACCAAGTCGTCGGCTCAACGTACTTCCTAGATTTCAATGCCGCTGTGATGGTCACAGACCGCGTAGCGCCTCAGATGTATCTATGGGGGGGAAGCTATACGTGGTGGGGCTTTGGCTGGTTCCCGCGTGCCTTCTGGCCCGACAAACCTGCCATTGATCTAGGTGTCTTTTTCAAACGCGAAGTCATGGGTTTAATGACTGGTGGCGCGTTCAATGTCACCGGCCCCGGTGAGGCATATATCAATTTCGGCCCTGCCGGAGCAGTCGTCGGTTTTGCATTGGGCTGGGTCTATCGCCGCGCAGAGATTGCAGTGCTTTGCGCGCAAAATACACTGCGGTTTGCGTCCTTCGCTTTATACCCATTGCTGTTTTACCCGTTCGTGCAAGGTACGCTGCAATCGTCATTTAGTGCTTTTATCGTCGGGGCTGTGGCCCAATTGGCGCTGATTGTCTGCGTGATTGTTCTGTGCCTGCCGCGTTACCGGCCTCGGGCAAAAACCCAAATAGCGAAGTGGGGTAAATCCCATGCCGTTTAGGTGGCTGTATCTG
>NZ_JAFMHR010000234.1:0-1771 GCF_017854415.1 Yoonia sp.
ACAAGGTGCGGCTGTAATGAAGAATCAAGCCAATAAGACAAAAATTGAAAACGCGCTTGATGGTAATGACTCTGTTATATTTAGACGTGATAGTAGCAATTCTAAAAAAAGAGTAATGATAATTAACGGAGTAGAAGTCATTCCCGGAACTGGTTTCGACCCTGCCTTAAATGATTTCCTGCCAAAGTTTGAATATGTAAATACTAAGCAATATTACGACTCTGTAGCAAAGTATTCTAAATCCACTCCAATAGGAATCATGCTTTCAGGAGTCCTAGAAGCAATTTTACAAGGAAATCAGCAATACATCGAATTTCATGAAAAGTTTACAGCATTATTTGAAAGTGAAGAATCTGCGATTCGAACCGAGTTTGACAATATAGGCAATCAAGTTAAAATATATTTGGAGCAGCAATTTCCTGATTGTACAAAAGTAAAATTTGAGGTAACAGCTCCCGTTTTTGACGAGTTGTTGAAAAATTTTGATACAACAGTAAATGATGGAATTGAAACATTGGCAGAGGAGAAGGGAGATGGAATGCAAAGGGCATTAATGCTTGCTATAATTCAAGCATATGCCGACTTTAGAAAACAAAATAACGACGAAGGAAAAACGTTTTTATTTTTTATTGATGAAGCAGAATTACATCTCCATCCAACTGCTCAGAGAAACCTCAAGGATGTTTTGCATAAGCTATCAGTTAATAATGATCAGGTTTTCATAAATACACATTCATCCGTATTTGTTGCTGATAATTATCAAGGGCAAACAATATTTAAAGTAGAAAAAAATGAAGGAGAAACAATTATTTCTTTCACGGATGATTTAGATAAACCAGCTATTGTGTTTGATTTATTGGGAGGAAGTCCAGCAGATTTATTACTTCCTCAGAATTTTTTTATAGTCGAAGGGCAAAGTGAATGGGAATTTTTTACCCGTGTAATTAGGAGGTTTTATCCAAGTATGCCAAAAATACAGATTGTTAAAGCTACTGGGGACATAGATCAAGCCGAACGAACTATAAATGCAATTGAGAAATTATTCATACCACTGAATATGAGTATATATAGAGAGAAGGTTGTGCTATTAATTGATATGCCGAGTGTACAAACAGAAGGTGGAGTAAATCAATTTAAGCAGAATTACAAAGATCTGGTAAAAAACGATCAACTCTTTAATTTAGAAGTTCGAGATTTAGAACAATATTACCCAGATCAAATTGATCCGACATATAACAATTGGCGAAAAACGCAGGCTGAATTAGATGCTGTTAATAAAACCGGAAATAAAACGTTTACAGGAAAAAAGAAAATTCAGTTGAGCAAACATATTGGAGATAATATATCTAGAAATCAATTTGAAGTTGACATGAATATTTGTTTTAAAGCTTTACAGAGATGTTGGAAATTATCATATTGAGAAGAAAACTTCCGCCAACAAAAAAGGACCAAAGCAAGACGGATCGTAGCCATGCACTTCGTCTCCGCCAATCTGCACGTAGCCATAGACATTAACACTTAGTCGGTAGCTTGCTAGCGCACTGTAAACGTCCGAGCAACCCCGTCTTGCCCACTGAATATATCCGCCCAATCTTTGTGTCAAAATCAAAGATATGGAAAATTCGATTCGCCAGCGTTACTGGGCTGGCATCCTGGAAGAGCAGCAGGCGTCTGGCCTGACCAAGAAGGCCTTTTGTGAAGCCCGCAACATCAATGCGGCGACCTTTTATTATTGGCAACGGCGGGTGGAGACTCCCGCCGAAAAAATTGC
>NZ_JAFMHR010000234.1:1781-2739 GCF_017854415.1 Yoonia sp.
GGATTTCAGCAGCTACAGCCCGTTGCCGATCACGAGTTGATCGTCTGCTTGCCGGGAGGAGAGGTGGTTTTACGCAGCGCTTGCATTTCTACTTTGGCCCAAGTGGCAAAAGCCCTGGCTAATGTTTAGTTTTTCCCGCCAACAGCGGTATTTTCTGTACGGCTCCCCTACGGATATGCGTAAAGGCTTTGCGGGGCTGAGCGGCTTGGTGCGCCAGCATATCGACCACGACTTGATGAGCGGCGATGTGTTTATTTTCCTCAACCGGCGGCGCGACCGGATCAAGCTGTTGATGTGGGACACCACGGGTTTTGCCTTGTACTACAAACAGCTGGAGCAAGGGACTTGCAGCCGCTAAAAAGGGGGCGGCAGAACTGCTCTGGTCTGACTTGGTCATGGTACTGGAAGGTATCGATATCAAGTCCATCAAGAGACGGAAAAGGTATCGAAAAGCGGGGTAATTTTTTTAAAATTAGTCGCATTTTGATGCAGAAAAACCCTGTAATTTTACGTATTTTGTAGACGTGAAAGGAGCAATATCCATAGCAAAATATCAAGCTGTTTTAGCTGAAAACGAGGCTCAAAAAGCTGTGATTGCCCAGTTGCAATTCCGTCTGGAACAGCTGGAGCGAACGCTTTGTCCCCCAGGATATCTCTAGCGAACAACTCAATATGTTTGCGGAGTTACTTGCCGAGCAGCAGACCGAACAAGTTGATACCGAACAAGTTGAAGCCGAGCCCGTCAAGGAAATCATCACCTACGAGCGCAACAAGCCACAGGCCAAGCCACATCCAGGGCGCACCCCCATCCCCGATCATTTTCCTATTGACAAAGTCACTATCGAGCCAGAAGAGGACACTACGGGTATGGTCAAGATTGGCGAAGAGCGCAGCGAGTGGGTCGAGTATACCCCTGCTAGTCTGGTGCGCAAGGTCATCATTCGTCCAAAATACGCTC
>NZ_JAFMHR010000230.1 GCF_017854415.1 Yoonia sp.
AGGACACCCTTGGCTTCGTCTATGAGATTCCCGTCAGCGGGCTCTCTCGGAACTTGGACCCTATTTTATTAGCGTCCGCATCCGTTAGTGTAGGGCCATGCCTGGCACACACGAGGTTTTTCAGGCGCTGCCTGAGGTCGCCATAAATGACGACGAACCAGCGAGCCCCCGGGTTGACCGTCATTTATGGCGGTCTAAAATAAAAAACCAGAACGAGGTTTTTCAGGCGCTGCCTGAGGTCGTCATAAATAATGACGAACCCGCGAGCTCCCGGGTTGACCGTCATTTATGGCGGTCTAAAATAGAAAACCCAAACGAGGTTTTTCAGGCGCTGCCTGAGGTCGCCATGAATGACGACGAACCCGTGCCCTCACCCCTTCACCAGCTTCCCACACGCCCCACTGCCCAGCAGGAAATTAGCCCACCCCGCAAAGTTATTGTGGTTAATACCAATTGTTTGCGTGTGGGATAGAACTACACCATTTTCTGTAAGACTAAAAAAGTAATATATATTTTCTTCTTTTACTCCCGGTTTTACTATCCACCAATCAAAACCATTAGCTTGTTTTACTGCCGTTAATTGTCCATAAAAAATATCTTCTTCTAAGATCGGCGTATTTTTGTTAATTACCCTTCCCCTTCCATTATTAAGACGCATATCTATTTTAGTAGAATAAAGAGGATTAACAGCTATACGTAAATTTCCATTAGATTCTTCTACAATTTCGTTTGCTTCATGGATAAGATAGTAAACAGAATCCTCCCTTGGGGCAGGTAAGGTCAAAACACTTTGTTTACCACCTGGATACCGTTCTCTCCATGGTTCGTTTATATTAATGCAATAATTATTATAAGTTTCACCAGGATTAATTTCTTCTCCATTTTCAATTGTTTGATGCTCCCAATTCACAAGTTGGCAACCATTTGTGTAGAACTGTAACCGTCCGTTAAAGTCACTAATAGATATAGAGGAAGATTGCAAATCAAGTACTAATGATTCAGACCTAACATCTAATCGACCTTCCGTAAAAGAAAGTACCGATCCCTCTATTTGTTCGTTAGTTTGGTCATAATTATAGCCCATTAACCAAGTATTATCATACTGTTGCCCCAAAACGGGCAACAGTATGAATACAATTTGGGTGAGGCTCAAGGTTAGCCTAATCATATTTTTGTTATCATTGTTTGATGAATTTTTGACTTACTTTTTCTCCTTCTTTTGCCCGAATTTCTATAATATAAACGCCAGGTAATAAGGACATTGTTTCTAAAAGTAAGGTATTCCCTTCGCCTTGCAACCAGTCCACCATTATCTCTTTTCCTGTAATATCATAAACTTGGCAAACTTGTTGAGTAGCTAAAGGACGATTTAATCGAACCAGCAAATAATCTTTTGCAGGATTAGGGAATAGTTCCATGGACAATGGAGAGATATTCGTTTCGGCTTGCTGCAATGGTATAAGGCCATTGTTACTACAGTAATCACCATCGAAAGTATACTCGGGATTAAGTTTGCCAAACAAAGCGCGCGCCTTGTACACGGCATCACCATTTAGCCAAGGGCAGCTTTCCCCAAGCGTAAGCAAAAGCAAGCTATCTGTTGCCGCTAATTGTTCATAGTCTTCTTGAATAATCAGTTGCTGTACTTCGTAATCTGCGGCCAAGAAAGGCAGTGTTTCTGCTTGGTGGCTTTCGGTGTGCATTCCGCCATTGGTTGGGGTACTAAGTTCAGGGGAGAGTGCTCCCAATGCTAGCTCACGTTGGTTGTCTACATCAACTAGCAATACACTTAGTATGTTTTGATATTGGCCTAGCGCTGCTAGGAGTGTGCTTCGCTGGCTGGCCGGAGGTGTTGTTCTGAGACTTACAACCAATTCTTCTATGCTATTGGTTGCCTCCATCAAAGCATTTACATCGTCTTTGTTTATGCTGACGGCAGCTTCGAGGTCTCCTTTATCTGCTTGCAATTGGCCAACGCTGGTGTTACCCATAGCGGAAATAAACTGCTGAAATTTAGGGCTACCCAATCCTGTTGTGGTGGACGACGACCAACGTTCTAGCAAGCGGCCTTGCGCAATGCCCCGGCTGGTGTTTTCGTAGCCAGATACACGAAATTCACCTGCGGTTATTTTGCCTTCTAACTCGGTTGGCTTGTCGTAAACACCTTCATTGGAAGGAGGCAATGGAGCTGTTGGGCAAACGAAAGTGGAAATGATTGGGTTAGGAATATTTCTAAACCAACCAAAACTTGGGACATTATTATCAGGGTAAAAACGATCATCTTGATCACTATTGACTTCAAACAAAGATTGTTGCCAATATTCCAATTCATCAGAAGCATGAAAAGCCCCATACCCACTCCCAAACATTCCATCCCAGCTATTTCCACGCTGAATCTGTTCATCTATTGCAGCGTTATTGATGGTACCGTTGGTATTCTGGACACCTATCTGTAGCCCAGTTCCACCCGCATGGAAGGTATTGCCGCGCAAGTCGGTATTGTCATTCAGTCCCCAAAACTGCATGCCTTTGTCCAGATGCGTAGTGGTGTTGCATTCCAAGGTCGGGTCGGCCAATCCATCGGCCCAAATGCCGAATGTACTGTTGTAGTTGGTAGCACTGGGGCCAAAAATCTGATTGAAGGACAGGAAGGGGCGGAAGCTGCCTGCTATTTGTACCCCTTTGCGGCCAGCGTTGGCGGTGTTCAGGTAAATATAATTGTTGTAGAGGTACTGAAA
>NZ_JAFMHR010000242.1 GCF_017854415.1 Yoonia sp.
GCACGTCCTGGCTTGGGGCGGAGGATGATCTCATCATTAACGCCTGCACAAGAGCTGTCCTCCAAGGACCCAATGAAGACGACAAGCGGTGCCGGCGCTTGGTGCTTCTTAGGGTCAAGCCTGATGGCCAACCAGGCGAGGAGTTCTTGGAAAGTTGCGTCAGCACTTCCACGACCTTCCGCAATGTCCGTAATGCGGTAGTCGTCATAGAAGCCGACGACCGGTATGCACAAGAACCGGCGGGCGAGGGCGAGCAAGAACGCTGGCACACGGTTGAATTGGAGAACAGCCGCTCCCAAGCCGAAGGCCATGCCGTCCAACGGGCCGTAACGCATGACACCCTCTTTCTCAGAGTAGACTGCGACGACGTGGTACGGAAGGTGCTCGTCACAGACCGGAATTTGGCGGAACGCCTTCCACATATCGGATGTGGAGGAGCGAAGCTCCAAACCCCCAGCAAGAGGTGCGTTGGCGTATTTGCGAAAGCGCTGCGCCATAGCCAAGCCAACTTCCGTGGAAGTGGTGTGGATGCGCTCAGTAGCGACCACAGTGTCATTGTGGGCGGCACTACGCCCATTATCAATGACTCTCCAAGACTGGCTACCTTCTTGCCAAACGGCGAAGCGGACCAGAGGGCGCCACTTGCCAAGGCCAAAGCGGGCGTCCATTTCCGCCTTGGTGAAGAGTCCTGACATGAAGCCCAAGTCAAGTTCTTCAGCAGTCTTCTTCCAAATGACTGCAGACTGCTCACCCCTGGGGCGAGGCATAGCCTCCACTTGGGCAATCCAATCTTCGTTGGAGGCTTGGAACTGCGCAAGGTCGACGCTTGCATGCACTGCCGCATCGCGGTAGATGCCGATGTGACCCAAGTCGCCAATGACCTGTGCCCCCGTGGAGAAGAGAGCAGGCAGCGCAGTGTCAGGCCACTGGAGGGCATACCTGAGCAAGTCAAAGGTTCCAGCGGGGACGTTCCTACCCAGGCGGGTGGCAGCTTGGCCTGGCGGAAAAGCTGCGTTGATGCCCACGGCTGTGTTGCAGATCTTCTTGAGGGTGCGCAGCTGTTTGCGTCGCCAGGCACTAGCACCGGTCCCAAGTTTGACAGTCTGACGGATGGCGAAGTCCAAGTCGTCAGAAAGAGCGGGCTCAGCGGCGAAAGGGCTGGCCGCAGCAAGGGCCGCTTCAAATTGCACCTGGGGGTCAAGGCCGCGAGCCAGGAGGCTGCGGTGGCCGGATGCGACTGTGGATCGCCGCGGCTGGACCCAAAGGGCATTGCCTGCTGCCAAGTGCGCGTGCTGCTCGGCAAAGTCTGGGCCCAAGGGGATGTCCATCGGGAGGTCCCTGGCCACCCGGTCAGCATTGTAAGGACACATGTTCCTGAGCTCGTCGTACACGGAGGCGTAGCCTGGTACGCGTTGGTCAAAGTCAATGCCCTTGCCTGGGCTAAGGGCCTGAGCTCCCAAGGTGGGCGTGAGGAGCGCCAACAGCCAAAACTTAGCAACACCAAGGTGCCAAGAATTGCCGATGAGAGTATGCCTCCTACGCGCGATCTCAGCGCCGGAAACATCCGTGGCCTTGAGGGCATTGAGCAAGGGCAAAGTATGGTCCAACGGCCACTGCATCAAGACCTCTTCTTCCGAAGGGCAGAGGCGCCGCACAAAGCCGCGGTGGTTGCGGACGCAGTTGGTGGCGGCGTATTGGTAAGGAGCAGAAGACCACTTGTCTTGTTCCCACCGCCGGAGGGCACCAGGAGAGGCGTCACGAAGACCCTTAGGATCCCAGCCAGGCTTATTGCGAGCTCTGCGTGTGGTGAGTGATCGGAAGACGGTTGAAGACCCAGCAACGGGGGACCAACCAGGCAAGAGGGCGTCGGCGGACGGCTGCTTGCGCGTTGACGGTTCGACGTGGAAGACACCGTCGCGGCCCGGCCGGACCTCAGTGCCAGCGGGCCAGGAAGGCTGAGTGCTTGGCCACCACAGCCTAGGCCGTGTGATTGCAGAGAAGGCATGAGCGCCTACAGAGAAGGCGCCCTCGTTGAAGATGGCGTCGTAGGGGGCGCGGTCCTTCAGGTCCATGTTAGTGCATTCCATGAGACCTAAACAAACAGCCCCTGGCACAGCTGCCACACTGTGCTGCAGGTGGCGCCAAACACGGCCAAAGTCCTCTCGGAGAGACGACTGCGCACCGAAAGCGCCGGACCTGGCTGAGTTGAGGCGGGAAACGTCCACGCAGGGAGGGCCTCCGGCAAGAAGGTAAACGGCAGCTCCCTGGTCGCGGACAATCCCTTGGATGATGGCCTCAGTGATGCTCCGAACGTCGCCCAGCTCGACAGTGTCGGAGTGGTTGGCCCGAGAGACGGTGAGTGCATCAGCGTCGACCTCAGAGGAGTAAGAGGCCTTAACTGGGATGCCAAGCTCGCCTGCCGCCGTGGCAAAGGGCAACATGCCGGCGAAAAGCTCAATGATCACAATCTCAGGGGTGCGGAACCCTTGGCGAGAGTCCCGCTCCTGGCCCTAGCGGGTCTTCACCGCGCCGTCGCGGGCTGTGTTGTGGGTCATCCTATTGTGCTCCTTCTTCTCGCAGGCCCACCCATTGAGCAAAGTGACATTGCAGATGTGCTTGCCACCGTCAGGGCATGGGTGGCGGCATCCGCGCTGGTCATTAAACTTGCTGCAGATCCAAGAACCGCAGCTGGCGTGGTTGGCAATGGCCCACGACTTCAGCCGCT
>NZ_JAFMHR010000223.1 GCF_017854415.1 Yoonia sp.
CGATCGGTCATGTGCTGTTGGTTATCTTTGGACTGACCCGGATGCGTGTGCGCCGCGCCCCCAAAGAGAAGACACGCTATATCTACGCGCCGCGCACCAGCTTTAGCATTGGGCGATTGTTGGGACGTAGTCGCGACCGTTAATTCGATGCGGCGTCTGGCATCTGGCACCCTACCCCGCTAGATAGTAGCCAAACCTGCAAGGACGAAGCTATGGCCCGCCATCTGATCACATCCGCTATCCCGTATATCAACGGGATCAAACACCTTGGAAATTTGATCGGCAGCCAGTTGCCCGCCGACCTTTACGCACGCTATTTGCGGCAACGCGGCCACGAAGTCTTGTTTCTTTGCGCCACAGACGAACACGGCACACCAGCCGAATTGGCTGCTGCCAAAGCAGGCAAACCAGTCGCTGAATATTGCGCAGAAATGCATGAGGTTCAGGCCGAGATCGCCAAAGGATTCCGCCTATCCTTTGACCACTTCGGTCGTTCATCCAGCCCACAAAACCATAAACTGACCCAAGCGTTTGCAGGGCGTTTGGCCGAAATGGGTTTGATCCGCGAAGTCACCGAAGAGCAGGTCTATTCCATCGCGGACGGGCGTTTCTTGCCCGACCGCTATATCGAAGGCACCTGCCCTAACTGCGGTTTCGAAAGCGCGCGCGGCGATCAGTGCGACAACTGCACCAAGCAGTTGGACCCGACTGATTTGATCGACGCTCACTCCACGATTTCCGGCTCCAAGGAACTTGAGGTGCGTGAGACAAAGCACCTCTATCTTTGCCAATCCAAACTCAAAGACGACATCGCCGCTTGGATCGCCAGCAAACATGATTGGCCACTCTTGACGACATCAATTGCGAAAAAATGGCTGACTGATGGTGATGGCCTACAAGATCGCGGCATTACGCGTGATCTGGACTGGGGTATCCCGGTCAAGAATGGCGACGCAGATTGGCCCGGCATGGAAGGCAAAGTCTTCTATGTTTGGTTCGACGCCCCCATCGAATACATCGCCTGCGCCCAAGAATGGGAAGCCGCAGGCAAAGGCACAGACTGGGCGCGTTGGTGGCGCACCGATCAAGGTGCCGACGACGTGCGCTACACCCAGTTCATGGGCAAAGATAACGTACCGTTCCATACGTTGTCGTTCCCGGCGACCATTTTGGGCAGTCAAGAGCCGTGGAAATTGGTCGATTACATCAAGTCATTCAACTACCTGAACTATGATGGCGGCCAATTCAGCACCTCGCGTGGACGCGGTGTGTTTATGGATCAAGCGCTAGAGCTTTTGCCGCCAGACTATTGGCGTTGGTGGCTTTTATCGCACGCGCCTGAATCTTCAGACGCAGAATTTACGTGGGAAACCTTCCAAACAGACGCCAACAAAGACCTCGCTGACGTGTTGGGGAATTTTGTTAGCCGAATTACTAAGTTTTGCCGCTCCAAGTTTTCCGAAGCTGTGCCCGAAGGTGGATCATATGGTCCTGCCGAGGAGCAATTAATCGCTGACTTGGCCACGCGTCTACAGGCATATGAAGGCCACATGGATGCGATGGAGGTGCGCAAATCCGCGGCAGAACTGCGCGCGATCTGGGTTTTGGGCAACGAATACCTGCAAGCCAATGCACCGTGGACGACATTCAAGACCGACCCAGAAACAGCCGCCATGCAAGTGCGCGTGGCGCTCAACTTGATCCGGATTTACGCGGTACTTTCAGCGCCGTTCATCCCCGATGCATCCAAGACAATGATCGACGCGATGCAAACGGATGATGATGCGTGGCCGACAGATATAGCAGCAGCGTTACAGGCCCTGCCCGCTGGTCATACTTTTACCGTACCCGAGAACCTGTTCCGCAAAATCACCGATGAAGAACGTGATGAGTGGGCCGCGCGTTTCGCAGGGACGCGCGACTAGCGCCAGCCTTGCCACGGCTTCAATGCGGCTTGCTTGGCCGCAAAGCTTTGGGTCAGTGCGTCCGGATCATATTCCGTGTTGATCCAGTCTGTGATCGCAATCGGTGATTCCGCATTGCGCGCGGCATAAACATCAAAGAAGTGATCCAGAATGCCCGTGGACGTGCGCCTGATATGCAAGAACCGAAAGCTAAGCTGGCGGCGCGCGACATCAAGCGGCTGGCCCTCAATGACCATCAGATAAAGTGCTGCGGCAAGCCCCGTGCGGTCAGCACCCGATTTGCAATGCATCAGAAATGGCTTCTCATTGGTTTCAAAGGCAGCAAGCAGTTTGTGCAGCGCCTTGAGAGGTGGCGCCTTTCTTGCGGACATCGTGATATCAACCAAGGTTAGACCCAGCTGATCACAACTTTCGACCTCGAATAAATAATGCGGCTGCTTGGCGGCGCCGCGCAGGTTCAGGATCGTCTTGATCCCTTGTGCTGCATAGGCTTTGAAACGCACATGATCGGGATGGTTGGACCTGTAAACTCCGGGGGCCACTTGGGCATAGTTGTGCCAATGCTTGCGCAAAATCCCATGATCGAGCCAGTTGAAATGTAGCAGCGATTTCTTGCGCTCTTTCGGATCGGTGATGTCACGCCCAAAAGACGTCCGAAATGCACGTTCCCTTTTTCTTAATGCTGAAAACATTTTGCGCACGCTTCACTGCCCTTTCGTCACCAGACGCTCATTGTACCACGAAGACTGTCGATGCAAGTCCAGCGCATCCGTTCGTTTGACTAACGCCCCAAGGTTG
>NZ_JAFMHR010000082.1 GCF_017854415.1 Yoonia sp.
CGACATCGCAGGGCTATAAAGATACCCATAAGATCATGCGCGAACACAAGTTGGTCACAGTTTGCGAAGAAGCAGGCTGCCCCAACGTTGGTGAATGTTGGTCACAAGGCCACGCTACGATGATGATTATGGGCGAAGTTTGCACGCGGGCTTGTACCTTTTGCAACATCGCCACGGGTAAACCGCCAGAGGATCTGGATGTGTTTGAACCGGGTCGCGTCGCTGATGCGGTCAAGAAGCTGGGCCTGAACCATGTGGTCATCACGTCCGTTGACCGCGACGATGTCGAGGATGGTGGCGCGGAACATTTTGCCCAAACCATCCGCGCTATTCGTCGTCAGTCGCCGGCCACCACAATCGAAATCTTGACGCCAGACTTTATCCGTTGCGACCCGAAGGTTTTAGAAATCGTGGTCGAAGCCCGCCCCGACGTGTTCAACCACAACCTTGAAACCGTTCCAGGTCTTTACCCAGAGGTCCGCCCCGGTGCGCGGTATTTCCATTCGCTGCGCCTGTTACAGCGCGTCAAAGAGCTTGACCCGACAATGTTCACAAAATCCGGCATTATGGTTGGTTTGGGTGAAGATAAGCAGGGTGTGACGCAGGTTATGGAAGATATGCGCGCTGCGGATATCGATTTCCTAACCATCGGCCAGTACCTGCAGCCGACGCCAAAGCATCACAAGGTAGATCGTTTTGTGACCCCCGAGGAATTCAAAGCCTATGAAAAGACTGCCTTTAACAAAGGCTTTTTGATGGTTTCGTCCACGCCGCTAACGCGGTCATCCTACCATGCGGGCGATCACTTTGCGCAATTGCGTGACGCGCGCCAGAAAAAGCTTGGGCTGGCTTAAGGCTCTTCGTTCGCAACGGCGGGAATTGCCTTGAGGTAGGCGGCGATTGCGGCGCGATCCGCATCGCTTAGCTTGGCCGTATTGCGCACCACTGCAGCCATTGTCCCACCTGCGCTGTCAAAATCTGGCGTGAATCCGCTTTTTAGGTATTCGGCGATTTCGCCTTCGGACCACTTCAAAACGGCGGGTGTGATATTTGGAATGCGCCCTTCGCCTGATGGATTTGGTGCACCCGCCATCCAGCGCGCGGTCTGCAAACCACCAAGCGCATTGCGTGGCGTGTGGCATTCCGTGCAATGGCCAAGGCTTTCGACCAAATAACGACCCCGCTCAAGTTGCGGTGTTGGCACGTCGGCCAATATCCAATCCGACCGCAGAAACAGCGCCTTCCACGGGCCAAGCGTAATGCGTTGATTAAATGGAAAATCCAACGCGTGCGGCACGTCCGGACGGTCTGAAGCGGGCAGGGTGCGTAAATACGCAATCAGGTCCACGATATCTTGCGTGCTGGCTTTGCTATATGCGGTGTAAGGGAATGCGGGATAAAGATGCCTGCCATCGCGCCCTACGCCTGCCTTGATAGCAGAGGCAAGCTCAAGATCGGTCCAACTGCCGATGCCGTGTTCCGCATCGCTTGAGATGTTGGGTGCGATAAAACTGCCAAAGTCAGAGACAAAGCGCTTGCCACCAGATAGCAAATTAGCCGGCCCATCTGTCGCCACATGGCACGATGCGCAACCCGCAGCAGCGAACACCAGGGCGCCATTTGCAGGATCACCGGTCAGTCCGATCAATGCGTCATCAGGCAAAGGTTGCGGGCGGGTGGCAAACCACCCAACCGCGAGGCCGGCAATTGCCAGCAAGGAAAAAGAGCGAAAAGCGCCCAAGTCTAGCTGCGCGGCGCGCGATACGCCTCATGGCATGATCCACACGACTGCCAAACTGGGCCGAATGCCGCCCGCATTGCGTCAAGCCCGTCACCGGCGACAGCCGCCAATGCTGTTGTCGCAGCAGCAAGCTTCATGTCTTCTGCTTTGAAGCCGTCCATGTCTGTCCAGATTTCGGTCTTTGCGCGTATGCCGTCGCCAGAGCCGTCAGTGCCTTCGACCCAATAGGCGTCATGGGACATATTTGCCAAAGCCGCGAGGTTTGCAGCCGCAGCTGCCGCTACTTCTGCGTCATATGGTATTTTATCCTGAGCCATTGCCCCAAGTGGCCCAAGATTAAACCCGTAAAGCCCCATATGAGACTGGCGCGCATCCACTGCGCGTTGTTGATCTTCGGTCAAATGGCCGCCGGCAAAAGCAGCGCTTGCAACAATGAATGCGCCTGCAGTGGCAACAACAGTGAGTGTCTTAAAATGCATTTTGGTCTCCTCATCCGTGAATGGACGTAAAAAGGGGTACCATGACTTTGTCGTCAGTCAAATGACGCAAGTGTGATCGCTGCTAGGGACGCATGTTGGTCGGCGCTTGGCGATCATAAGCCAGCGTTGGTTCATTCGGCTGCATCCGTAAAGCGCACTTTGCCAATGAACGGCAGGTTGCGATTGCGTTGGGCATAGTCGATCCCGTAGCCAACAACGAATTCGTCGGGGATTTCAAAGCCTGTCCAATATGCCTTGAAATCAACTTCGCGGCGGGCGGGTTTGTCGAGCAATGCGATGGAGCGCATGCGCGCCGGTTTACGTGACTGCAGGTATTTGGTGACGTGGGCAAGCGTGTGTCCGGTGTCGACGATATCTTCGACGACCAGTACATCGCGTCCTTCGATCTGGCCGCGCAGGTCCTTGAGGATACGCACCTCGCGGCTGCTTTCCATGCCATCACCATAAGAAGAGGCCTCTAGGAAATCGACCTCGACCGGCAGGTTCAATTCGCGGACCAGATCGGCGATGAAGACAAACGATCCGCGCAGCAAGCCGACGACGACCAGTTTATCGGTGCCTGCGAATTCCTTTTCGATCTCGCCCGCAAGCTCTTCGATCCGCGCGGCGATAGATTTTGCGCTGATCATCGTGTCGATTACATAGGGTGGGTGCGACATTGGGGCCTCGGTCTGTGGAATTAGGTTGATTTTCTGGGCATAGTTTACGACATCCAAGGGTGAAGTCACCCGCGAAAGACCATCAATGCCCAGTCATTCCGAAACAAAATTCCTGCCATACACCGCCCAGCAGATGTATGATCTTGTGGCTGATGTGGGCAATTACCCCAAGTTTTTACCGTGGACCGCTGCGGCCCGTGTGCGCAGCATCACGGAACGCGGGGATCATTTGGAAATGCTCGCGGACCTCGTGATTTCGTTCAAAGTGTTTCGCGAAAAATTCGGAAGCCGTGTTTTGCTATGGTCTGAGGCAATGAAGATCGACACCGCTTACTTGGACGGACCAGTGAAAAACCTTGAAAGCCAATGGACATTCAAGGACGTTGAAGGCGGCTGCGAAGTGTCTTTTTCGGTAGATTTCGAATTCAAAAGCCGGCTTTTGCAGGGTGCCGCTGGTCTGTTTTTCAATGAGGCCATGCAACGTGTCGTCAGGTCGTTCGAGCGACGCGCAGCAGAGCTTTATACCCCGATCCCCCAGACGTAAAAAAGGCCCGCATCCGGTTGGAGGCAGGCCTTTTCTTATCTTAACATCAGCGGTTTAGCTGTTGAACTCATATGCACGCTCACCGTGGACGGCCAGATCAAGGCCACCGACTTCGGTTTCTTCGTCCACACGCAATGGTGTAATCGCTTTGCAGATAAAGATCAGTGCTGTGGTCACTGCAATCGTATAGCCACCCACAATCACAAGGCCACCAATCTGGGCAACCCATGCGCCTGCGCCGAAGACCGCGATCATGATCGTACCAAAGATACCGCCAACACCGTGAACCGCGAAAACGTCCAGTGTATCGTCGATCTTGATCTTGTTGCGGATCAGGCTGACCGCTTCCTGACACAAGATGCCTGCGATTGAACCAATCACGAGCGCCTCAACCGGACCGACAAAGCCCGACGCGGGCGTTATGGATGCCAGACCTGCAATTGTCCCGGTAACCATACCTACGAGGGATGATTTGCCGAATTTGACCCGCTCCCACAGCGCCCAAGTCAGCGACGCGGCCGCGGCCGAGATATGCGTGACAGTGATTGCCATTGCGGCACCGCCATCAGCGGCCAGTTGTGATCCACCGTTAAAGCCGAACCAGCCGACCCAGAGCATCGCCGCACCGATCATAACCATACCCGGGTTGTGAGGTGGCTTGGTCGCGTCACGGCGCGCACCAAGAAAGATCGCCAGCACCAGCGCAGCCAAACCAGCGGTTTCATGGACAACGATGCCGCCCGCGAAATCACGCACGCCGATCTCGCCCAGAATGCCGCCGTCTGACAGGATCCCGCCGCCCCAGATCCAATGCACGACGGGCGCATAAACAAGCAGCATCCAAAGCGCCGAGAACAGCAGCACAAAGCCAAAACCGATGCGTTCCACATATGCACCTACGATCAGTGCAGGGGTGATGATTGCGAATGTCATCTGAAAGGCAAAGAACAGAACCTCGGGCAGGGTGCCCGAAAGCGTGTCAGCCGTGATGCCTGCAAGGAACATTTTGTCCAAACCACCCCAGAATCCGCTGGTACCGGACCCGAATGCGATGGAATAGCCCAACGCAAACCAAAGGATGCTCATCAGGCATGCAATCGCATAGCAATGCATGAACACGCTCAGCACGTTGCGCGCGCGCACCAACCCGCCGTAAAACAGTGCCAGTCCAGGCAATGTCATGAATAGTACAAGCGCCGTGGCCACAATGATCCACGCTGTATCCGCTCCGTTCATAGTCCCCTCCATCTTATTTGGGTTTGTTGACGGGCCTTAGGAAGGATTCGGAGTGCTGACTAAATAGGCAAAGTGGTGAATAGGTGCTGTGAAATCCGGCAATATGTTAATTGATTAAAAAGTAGGCGATATATGTAGCGATTGCTTACTTATTGCCCGCTTCTAGGTTAGCGCGTCCCAGAGCAGTGCAAGGCCGTGGTCGCGTGCTGCCAACCGCACATTTTCCCGACCGATTGCCCCAAATTCCATTGTTGTCGCGGTTGCCCCGCCCGACATTGCAATCCCGAAACAGACGCGACCTTCGGGCTTGTGATCAGAGCCACCAGGGCCTGCAATGCCGGTAATTGAAATGGCGATGTCCGCACCAGAGTGTGCAAGCGCGCCACTCGCCATTTCGGTGGCGACTTGTTCGGAAACTGCGCCATGCTGGTCCAAGGTCGTTTCACGTACTCCAAGCATCTCAACCTTCGCGGCGTTTGAATAGGTGACAAAGCCCCGATCAAAAATGGCTGAGCTTCCTGCGACATCGGTGATCGCGGCGCTTAGCATGCCGCCGGTACAGCTTTCTGCTGTTGTCAGTGTCTGACCCTTTGCGCGGGCCAGTTTCACCAGTTCAGCGGTCTTTGTCATGCGGGGTTTACTTGGGTGACAAAGCCCCAATGCGCCAAGCCAGCTAAACCAATGACCCCGATGGCGGCAAAGATACCTGCGATTACATCATCGAGCATCACACCCGTCGGTCCATGCATGCGATCTGCCCAGCCGATCGGCCCCCATTTGGTGATATCAAACAGCCGAAACAAGGCGAATGCCGCGATCCAACCCGGCCAAAGTGCGGTGATGGCGACACCCGCAGATGCAGCGCCAAAGGCCACGGGCAGCAGCGCGATCCACTGACCGCAAACTTCGTCGATCACGATCTCGGAGGGGTCGTGGTTGTCTTTACCCTTTGTCTCGACACCCGTCGCCCAGACACCAAGCACATAAGACAGCACCGCACCTGCGACCAACCCCCACGGGCCTGCGATGATGTAAATCACCCATGCCGCTGGCAACGCTGCCAATGATCCCCATGTGCCGGGGGCAGGGCGCATGTGACCCACATAAAAAAAGGTGGCGATCAGATGCGTCATGATTTGACCAATGTCACGGTTGCGATTGCTGCGATGCCTTCTTCGCGGCCCGTGAATCCCAAACGTTCTGAAGTGGTGGCTTTGACGCTGAGGCGGCTACTTGCCACGCCCATATAGGCGGCCATCACAGCTTTCATTGCGTCTTGATGCGGGCCGATCTTTGGG
This sequence comes from Yoonia sp., assembly GCF_017854415.1. Classification (GTDB taxonomy): domain Bacteria; phylum Pseudomonadota; class Alphaproteobacteria; order Rhodobacterales; family Rhodobacteraceae; genus Yoonia. The sequence continues at coordinate 5,979 of NZ_JAFMHR010000082.1, forward strand.
AATTCGCAAACCAGCGTGCAATCTGCGTTGCTGATTGTGAAACCTTCTTTGGCCGCCAAAGCTACGGCATGTTCCAAGAAAATATGGCTCGCGGCGCCTTTCCACTGTGGGTCAGAGGGCGGAAAGTGCTGCCCGATATCGCCCATGCCCAGCGCTCCATAGATTGCATCCGTGACCGCATGCATGCCGACATCAGCGTCAGAGTGCCCTTGCAGGCCGCGGGTGTGCGGGATTTGCACGCCACACAGCCAAACATGATCGCCCGGCTCAAATCGGTGCACGTCGTAGCCATTGCCGCAGCGGATATCCATGTGGTGCCTCATCAGTTTTTCAGCCCGCGCAAAGTCGTCGGGTGTGGTGATTTTGATATTGTCTTCATCGCCTGCCACGATCGCGACGTCCAGCCCTGCGGCGCGGGCAACGGCGACATCGTCGGTCTCTAATCCTGTGCTGGTTGCGTGCGCGGCCAACAATTCCGCGAGGTGGAACCCTTGCGGCGTTTGTGCGCGGTATAGCCCGCTGCGGTCTTGAACGCCGGACACTTGATCTGCGACCCCATGCCAAAGCGTATCGGTGACCGCGACAGCAGGGGCAGCGCCTTGGTGTGACTGTAGCGCGTCCAAAACGCGATCAATCAACGCGTCACTGACCAATGGTCGTGCAGCGTCATGGATCAGCACTTGGGTAATGTCGGGACCAACAGCCGCGAGCCCGGCTTGCACGGACGCTGCCCGCGTCGCACCACCGGTCACGATGTGCGCCGCAGGTTCACGCGGCCAAAGTGGCGTGTCGATATCTTCGGGGTGCAGCACCAAGATCAGTTGCGCAATACGCGGGTGACCTGCAAACTTGTCCATTGCGTAGGCCGCGATCGGGCGGCCGCCAAGCTGTTGCCATTGCTTGGGAAGCGCGCCACCTGCGCGGGTGCCGCGTCCTGCGGCGACGATGATAGCGGCTGTCGTCATGCGGTATCCATCCTTGGTTGGCATTAGGTGTAGGGCGCTGTTCATCCTGACGCAATTCGACAGTTTCGCGACCTCAATGCTTAATAATTAGGCATTTGCCAATAATGCGGGATGTATTGGCTTGCATTTCGTTGCGATTGGCACGTTTTCACCGTATCTGGGGATGATTGCATAAACAGTAAGCGAATGATCATCCTCTTGGCGTCTAGCGAATCTTTGAACTTGAACGATGTGGCTTTGTCGCCGCCTGTGGCGCTTGCGCCGTTGGCGGGTATTACGGATTTGCCTTTTCGCCAGCTGGTCGCGTCATTTGGGGCCGGTTGGGTCGTCAGCGAAATGGTTGCCAGCCAAGAGATGGTTCAGGCCAAACCCGCCGCGCGTGAAAAGGCGGAACTGGGGTATGACCAAGGCAGCACCGCCGTTCAAATTGCTGGGCGCGACGCTTACTGGATGGCCGAAGCCGCCCGCATGATCGAAGCTAACGGTGCGACATTCATCGACATCAACATGGGTTGCCCTGCCAAAAAGGTGACGAGTGGATACTCTGGATCGGCCTTGCTGCGCACACCCGATTTTGCGCTGACCCTGATCGAGGCAGTGGTCAATGCCGTTAAAGTGCCTGTGACGCTCAAAACACGCCTTGGCTGGGATGATGCCACGCTGAACGCAGCATCTGTGGCCAAACGGGCCGAGGATGCGGGGATCAAGCTGGTCACGATCCACGGGCGCACGCGGTGTCAGTTTTACAAAGGGGCCGCTGATTGGGCCGCAATCGCGCAAATCAAGGACGCTGTCAGTATTCCGGTGATTGCGAATGGTGATATTGTAGATGCCGCCACAGCCCGCGAGGCGCTGCGCCTGTCCGGCGCTGACGGTGTGATGATCGGGCGCGGCGCGCAGGGGCGGCCTTGGGCGTTGGCGCAGGTATCCGCAGCACTGCATGGCACCAAAGCGCCTCAAATACCGCAAGGTCGCGATCTGATCGATATGGTGTGCGGCCACTACGAGGCGATGTTGTCATTTTACGGGGCAGAGATGGGGCGCAAAGTTTCGCGCAAGCATTTGGGGTGGTACATGGATGATGTTGGCACAGGTGTCGTATTGCGCAAAGCGATCTTGACCCATGCGAACCCAACGGACGTGTTGCGCGATTTGCCTGACGCGCTTAGCGAAAAGGTGGCGGCATGATTTTGGGGCAAGCACTTTGGTCGTCATTGCCTGTCCCGTCGTTGATGCTGGATCGTGACGATGTCATCACGATGAGCAATCCTGCCGCTGAGAGCTTTCTCAATATGTCGGCCAAGTCGCTGATTGGTCAAAAGCTTTGGGAAAAGGTGATGATTGATGCCCCGCTTGAAGGGCCTTTTGCACGCGCGCGGAAAAACCAGACATCGCTGTTTGTGAATGACGTGGATGTCGGCAGTGGCGAACGTGCGCCGATGCTTTGCAATATCCAGTTTGCGCCGTTGCAGGGGGCGGACGACACGATGATCGTGATGATCAGCCCGCGTGAAATCGCAAGCCGCATCAACCAGAACCATTCGCGCGGTAAAGCTGCAAAGTCTGCAATCGGCATGGCCGAAATGCTGGCCCACGAGATAAAGAATCCGCTTGCGGGGATCACTGGTGCGGCCCAACTTTTGTCGATGGGTCTTGCGCCTGAAGATCAGGAAATGACCGATCTGATTGTCGAAGAAAGCCGCCGGATTGTGAAACTGCTTGAGCAGGTTGAACAGTTTGGAAATCTACGTCCACCCATCCTAAAGCCATTGAATATCCACGATGTTTTGGACCGCGCAAGGCAGTCGGCATCTGTCGGGTTTGGCGCGCATATGTTGTTTGTCGAAGACTACGACCCGTCGCTGCCGTCTACCGTGGCTGACTCGGATCAACTTTTGCAGGTGTTTCTGAACCTCCTCAAGAACGCATCCGAGGCTTGCCGCGACGCGGGCACAATCCGGCTGCGGACATTTTATGACGCGTCGCTGCGCGTGCGCCGCTCTGATGGTACCCAAGCAAGACTGCCACTGCAGGTCGAGATTATCGACGATGGCCCCGGTTTGCCGGCTGAGATCGCGGATGATATTTTTGAACCTTTCGTGTCCGGCAAAGAGAACGGCACCGGACTAGGCCTTGCGCTGGTATCAAAGTTGATCGGCGACGCGGGTGGATGGATTTCCATCGAAAGCGTGCCGGGCCGGACCGTGTTCCGCATTTCACTGCCGGTGGCACCCGAAAACACACTCACAGGAGATAATTAATGGACGGTACAGTTCTTGTTGCTGACGACGACCGCACTATTCGCACTGTGCTTACCCAAGCGCTGACGCGCGCGGGCTGTAAGGTGCACGCGACATCTTCGCTGGTCACGCTGATGCGCTGGGTCGACGAAGGTAAAGGTGATTTGGTAATTTCGGACGTCGTGATGCCTGACGGGAACGGATTAGAGCAGTTGCCAAAGATTTCTGCGGCGCGTCCAGGACTGCCAGTCATTGTGATATCGGCGCAAAACACGATTATGACCGCCATTCAGGCCGCAGAGGCCGACGCTTACGACTATTTACCCAAACCGTTTGATTTGCCTGATTTGATGAAGCGCGCCGCGCGTGCGCTAGAGGTGAAACGCCGTGCACCTGTAACCCGTAGTCCAGATGCGCTTGCGACTGAACAGGGGGGTGATTTGCCCTTGGTGGGGCGCACCGCGGTGATGCAGGCATTGTACCGGCTGGTCGCGCGGGTGATGAACACGCAGCTTCCGGTCTTGATTACCGGCGAAAGCGGGACAGGGAAATCCTTGATCGCGCGTGCTGTGCATGACTTTTCCGACAGGCGCAGCTTGCCGTTTATCGTCGTCTCGGCGCCTGATCTTGAAGGCATGGACGGCCCCTCTACTATTCTGAGCCGTGCCAAGGGCGGATCGATCTTGTTTGACGAAGTCAGCGATTTGTCTGAACCCGCCCAAGGGCGGATTGTGCGGATGCTGGACAGTTTGGGTGACAATGCACCGCGTATCATGGCGACGTCGCAATCTGATCTGATGGCGCGCATGGAAGACGGGCAATTCCGCGAAGACCTGTTTTACCGTTTGGGCGGTGTGACCGTCGATGTGCCGTCACTGCGCGAACGTGTCGATGACATTCCATTGCTGGCAGAGCACTTCCTTGCACGCGCCGAACGTGACGGGGCGCCTGTGCGCCGCTTTGGTGATGCGGCCCTTGATATGGTACGCGCATATAGCTGGCCAGGAAATGTGCGACAGCTTGAAAATGCAGTGCGCCGTTTGGTTTTCACTGCCGCCGGCGAAGAAATCGTACGCAGCGAAGTTGAACTGGTGCTTGGCAATCAGCCAGCGATTGAACCGTTACGTTCAGGTGGCGAAGGTGAAAAACTAAGCGCGAGTGTGGGCAAACACCTGCGGCGTTATTTTGATCTGCATGGCGGGGTTCTGCCGCCGCCAGGGTTATATAACCGTATTCTCAAAGAGGTCGAAGGTCCGTTGATCGAAATCGCCCTCGAGGCGAGCGGTGGAAATCAGGCGAAATGTGCTGATTTGCTTGGGATTAACCGAAATACATTGCGCAAGAAGATCACCGACCTCGATATCCGCGTGACACGGCGCCGCAAATTGATGTAAAACCGCAACATAACCGTGGCGCGCTTACGTCAGTTTGCGTCAGACCACATAAAAATAGCGGTATCGTGGGGGTGACCTCACCTCAATTACAGGGCGTAACGCTTGCGGCGTACCCTTCTAGGCCTCGATTTTGGACGGTTCAGCCGCTGGCTGCGCCAACGTCATGTGCAAAGCGCACTGACGCTTGCATTGATCGTGGCAGCACCGGTTCTGGCGGCGTTGACCTATATTGTCGTCGGTCCGCTGGATCGTGGGGCATCATCCACAAGCTTGCGATTGGTGCTGTTGCTGGATCTGACCTATGTGCTGGTCGTGGCAGCCTTAGTAATGCGCCAAGTTGCACGGATTATTTCAGCGCGCCGCGCGCGGTCTGCCGGATCACAATTGGCCGTCCGTTTAACCGGTGTTTTTGCCTTATCTGCACTGGTTCCTATTGTACTGGTCGCGGTGTTCTCGGTCACGTTGATCTCAATTGCGCTTGACGGATTGTTTTCTGAGCCTGTCGGCAATGTCCTTCAAACATCATTGTCTACAGCTCAAGCTTATGAAGAAGAACACAAACGCGAATTAACCCGCGACGGGCAGGGGTTGGCGGCATTTCTAAACAGTGAACGGCAAGCCAATCTATTCATGGACGACGGCGAAGTGCGCCGCGCATTGGGTGATGTTCAAAATCAAGTCGACCGCAGTTTGACTGAAACCTTTGTGATTGACGGACTAGGCATGATCACAGCACGCGGCGCGCAGTCGTACGAATTTTACTATGAACGCCCGACGGCGGCCCAATTCCAAGAGGCCAGCGAGACCGGTCTGGCCTTGATCCAGGACTTGGAAAACGATGAATTTCGCGCGCTGATCCCGCTGACGGCTTTCCGCGACCGGTATCTTTATGTAACCCGTGCAGTGGATGGCAATGTTCTGTCGCTGTTGGATGACACGACGGAAACGGTTGCTCAGTATGACGCGCTTTCCAATGAACGCGGCAGACTTTTGTTCCAATTCGGCCTGCTTTATTTGGGCTTTGCGGTCGTCTTGATTTTGGGTGCGATCTGGGGTGGGCTTTGGTTTGCCGAACGCCTTTCGCGCCCTGTGGGGCGGCTGGTGTCTGCGTCGCAGCGGGTTGGTGCGGGTGATCTGGATGTACGTGTCATCGAAGACGACGGCGAAGACGAGATTTCGCAGCTTGGCACGTATTTCAACCAGATGACGACACAACTGAAAGGCCAGCGTGATGAGCTGTTGATCACCCATCAAACCACTGAACGGCGTGGGCGGTTGTTTGACAGCGTGCTCAGCTCTGTGACCTCGGGTGTTGTGGGCCTTGATGCGGATGGACGGGTGACCTTTGTGAACCCATCAGCACAAAAGCTGCTGTCTGTGCGCAGTGAACAAGCCGATACGGCGCTTTCTGTCGCTGTTCCCGAATTCGCCGATCTGTTTGATGAGGTCTGCGTGACGGAACGCGACAGCGTGCAAGGCCAGATCAACTTGACCCGCCGGGGCCAGCAAGAAAGCCTGTTGGTCCGGATGTCGCAGCGACGCAACGCTGATGGCGCGCTGGAAGGCTATGTTGTGGCCTTTGATGACGTGACCGATCTGGTCAGCGCACAGCGCATGGCCGCATGGGGCGATGTGGCCCAGCGGATCGCCCACGAGATCAAAAACCCCCTGACCCCGATCCAGTTATCCGCAGAGCGGATCAAGCGGAAATTCATCGGCCAAGTTGGCCATGATGCTGACAAACTGGAACAGATGACAGACGTTATCATTCGGCAAACCAATGACTTACGTCGCATTGTTGATGAATTTTCGAAATTCGCGCGGATGCCTGAACCCGAGTTAGAGCGCAATGATCTGACCCAGCTCGTCCATGATGCATTGTCGTTACAGATCGCAGGGCAGCCGGACGTTCACTTTGCGGCCAGCATTCCTGATGAAATTGTAACCGTTGATATGGACGGCACGATGATCGGGCAGGCGCTGACAAACCTGCTTAAGAACGCAGGCGAGGCCACGGAAAGTTATGCCAGTAAGCACGGCGAAGACGGTTATGTCCCGCAGATCCAGTTGCGCATGGAGTATGACGACCGCGTTGTGCTGGTGAAAATTTCAGACAATGGTATCGGCCTGCCAGAAGACCGCGCGCGCCTGTTCGAGCCTTACGTGACGACCCGCGACAAGGGCACAGGTCTTGGTCTGCCGATCGTCAAGAAGATCATAGAAGAACATGGCGGCACGCTCACTTTGACTGACGCTGAAATTTTCGAAGGCCAGACCCACGCAGGGGCTTGCGCAATTATCCAATTACCCGTTGTCTTGACACAGACGCGGGCCACAAAAGTACCAGCATGAGGGAAATGATGGGCGATATTCTGATTACCGATGACGAACGCGATATCCGAGAATTGATATCAGAAATCCTGATAGATGAAGGGTTTACAACGCGACTTGCAGGTACATCCGACGAATGTATGGCGCAGATCGCGACAGAGTCTCCGGCTTTGATGATCCTCGACATTTGGCTCAAGGATAGCAACATGGACGGGATTGATATCCTCAAATCCGTCAAACGTGACCATCCCGACATCCCGATTGTGATTATTTCGGGTCATGGGAATATTGAAATTGCGGTCGCAGCGATCAAGCAAGGCGCTTATGATTTCATTGAAAAGCCGTTCAATATCGACCAGCTTTTGGTTGTGATCCGGCGCGCGATGGAAACCTCGCGTTTGCGCCGCGAGAATGTCGAACTCAAACGCGGCGACACCCACAGCACCGAGATGCTGGGCGACAGTGCGGCGTTCCGCGCGTTGAAATCACAGTTGGACAAAGTCATAAAATCCAATGGCCGCGTGATGCTGACCGGTCCGGCCGGTGCAGGTAAGGAAATCGCGGCGCGTTATATACATGCCAATTCCAATCGCGCTTCAGCGCCGTTTGTGACAGTCAATTCCGCTTCAATCGCGCCAGAGCGCATGGAAGAAGTGCTGTTTGGCCGCGAGGTGAATGGCCGTGGTATTGAGCAGGGCTTGCTTGAAGAGGCCAATGGCGGTGTAATCTACTTTGACGAAATCGCGGATATGCCATTAGGAACGCAGTCAAAAATCCTGCGTGTATTGGTGGATCAGCGGTTCCAGCGTGTCGGTGGCACGGACAAAGTCCAAGTTGATTTGCGTGTTGTGTCCAGCACGAACCGCGATCTGCCTTTGGCGATCGATGCGGGTACGTTTCGCGAAGAACTTTATCATCGCTTGAATGTCGTCCCGATTCCAGTGCCTTCGCTCGAAGAACGCCGCGAAGATATTCCGGTACTGGCAGAACATTTCATTGAGGTCTTTAACAAAGCGCAGGGGTTGCCGCTGCGTAAACTGGCGGATGATGCCCGGGCGTTGCTGCAAACGATGCTGTGGCCAGGAAATGTACGTCAGTTAAAGAACGTTGTGGAACGTGTTCTTATTCTGGGGGAAAATTCGGGTAATATCAGCGCTAAAGAACTGCCTAGCATTGAAGAAGGTGGTGGCGAAGAAGGCCGCATCGTCCTTGCTGGCGGCCTTGCGACTTTGCCATTGCGTGAAGCGCGCGAGTTGTTTGAACGTGAATATTTGCTGACCCAGATTAACCGTTTTGGTGGCAATATCAGCCGGACCGCTTCATTTGTTGGCATGGAACGTTCTGCTTTGCACCGTAAGTTGAAGTCGCTTGGTGTTGTGACGTCAAACAAAGCGGGCGGGCGCGTGGCCTATCTTGAAGGCGACGAAGCATGAAAGTAATCATTTGTGGCGCAGGGCAAGTTGGCTGGCAAATTGCGCGCCATTTGTCGGGTGAAAACAACGATGTAACGGTCGTTGATAGTAATCCCGAACTGGTGCGCCGCGCGACTGATACGCTTGATGTGCAAGGGGTTGCAGGCTTTGCCAGCTATCCTGACGTTCTGGACCGCGCGGGTGCCAGAGACGCAGATATGATTATTGCCGCCACCCATTCAGACGAAGTGAATATGGTCACCTGTCAGGTCGCGCACTCGGTTTTTTCTGTCCAACGCAAGATCGCGCGATTGCGCGCGCAGAACTATTTGGCACCAAGCTATGCCGACCTTTACCGCCGCAATCACCTGCCGATTGACGTTG
>NZ_JAFMHR010000224.1 GCF_017854415.1 Yoonia sp.
ATTGGCAATATTGTTGCTGAGGTCATTGCGGCCACGTGAGTGGTCGAATGTTCCAACGTATTACTCACCAAACGTTGACGTGGCGTTGACGTAAACGCGCGCAAGGCCGATGGTATTATGATACCACCTACCTAAGAGTTTGATATTGTTGTTATATTTGGTTGCGGGAGCTGGATTTGAACACTGTTTATACCGTTTCAGGGAAGCCCCCTAAAACCCCAGACCCTCTTTCAGACCTACAGTACCCCGATCCCTAAAGTCTGGCCCCTATTGGGTTCGGAGAAAAGCGCCGGCGTGTCATGGCAGAAGACTGTTATCTCACCACTGAGGCAGGCATTTTCAACTGCGACGGCCGTCAGGATATTCCGCCGCGTCGCCTTTGAGATTGCTGGGCCATCCAGCACTTCGATCAGGAAATCACGCCAATCGGTGCGGGGTGCTGAGCCTGAGAGCTTTTCGCTCCGGTTGTCGGCGGATTTATCCCAGATGGCACCAATACGCGGCGACCAGACAACATCACCCAAAAGTGCCAAACGGCCCCAGCCGATTTTGTCTTCGCCAAACCGGACACCTTCGGGAAATCCCTGGCTCTCTATCAGGCACCTTTTCCACGTTCCAGCTGTGCTCGACGAGACGATCATGGGCCCGGAACTCATTGTCTCGAAGAAACAGGCTAGCGGTCCGCGACGATCAGATCCGATTCCGAAGCTGTGCAGTCTTGCCGCTCGATCCGGCGAAATCTCGCCCCACGCATCTGCATACAGCGCGGCTTCTGGGAATTCCGACATGAGAACCAGCATCTCTGAAACATGATGATCCTCCCAAGTGTCATCTGCATCCAGAAATAAGATGACTTCCCCACGCGCAGCTTTCCAACCGACGTTGCGGGCAGCCGCGGCGCCTTGGTTTTCCTGTCTGATGAGATGAAGAACACTTGCGTGGTCAGGCTTCTCTGTCGCCCAGTCTCTTACCACATCACTTGAGCCATCAGTGGAACCATCATCCACCACGACAAGTTCAAAAGCGACGTCTGCTAGGCAGCAGGACCGATAGGCCACAGAGATAGCTGCCGCGATGTGCCGCTTTTTTTGATAGAGCGGAATGACGACGGAAACCACTGGCATTTGTCTGTTCACCACTGGATTTATCATGCAGAACCTCTCACTTTGAGCAGCCGCTTACGACATCTCCAAGTTCCAGACAAACAGGAAACTCAACCGGAACTCACTTTCCAAAGGGCAAGGCTCATTTGCTTGACACAACGTACTGAAGTGGTCCTGCTTTTTAGGACAGTTTTGCGGCTTGGCTAAGATGCATCTGGTTTATGTTCATGCCGCTTTTCGTGTCTCCGCTTTGCCGAAGTATGCGATGTCCGGTGTTCGCTTATCAAGGGCGGTGTGAGGTCGTTCTGAGTTGTAGAACCCAATCCAGGTATTGATGATCCGTTTCGCTTGAAAGCCATCGCTAATTTCCTGCAGATAAACGGCCTCCTGTTTCAGCGACCGCCACAACCGTTTGATGAAGATGTTGTCCAAATAGCGGCCCCGACCGTCCATGGATATTTTTATGTCAGCTTTGGTCAAAGTCGTGATCCAACCAGCGCCTGTATATTGGCTGCCTTGGTCCGTATTCATTATCTCTGGCTTGCCATATCGGGCGATTGCCTCCTCCAACGCCTCAACGCAAAAGCTGGCATCCAACGTATTGGAAAGCCGCCACCCCTCTCATGCATGTAAACATGCACTGCCGGGCAATGGTCAAAACCTTACGGGTCGCCCAGTCCATGATTGCCACCAGATACAGAAAGCCGTTCTTGACAGGGATGTAGGTGATGTCGCTGCACCCGCTGACCGGCAGCACATGCTTGCATGTGTGAGAGGGGAACCTGATTGGGCCGCGTGATTGCGAGCTTCCTCAGCAGGTATGGATAAATGCGGTGCTGTGGGTGCTTCTTGCTGGTGTTCGGCCCCTTGTAGATGGTCTGCAACCCCATGATGTTCATCAGGCGACGAACACGGTGCCGTCCGGCTGAGAAGCCAGACTGAGGAAGGTAAGCCGCAATCTGGCGGCTTCCAAAGAACGGGTATTTGGTGAACACCCTATCAATCTCATGCATCAGCTTAAGCGTCTCTGCATTCACCCCAACTGGTGTGTAATAGATCGACGAACGGCTAATCTTGAGCAGTTTACACTGGCGCGTCAGGCTCAGTTTTGTGTTGTCTTTGCGGATCATCTCGCGGCGTTTTGATGGGCTCACCGCTTTAGCCCTTGTGACAAAAAATCATTCTCCACCGCCAGTTGGCCAATCTTGGCGTGCAGCTCTTTGATCTCGCCGTCCTTGTTCTCAGCCTTTTTGACCTTGTCGGAAAAAACGCCTGCCATGCCTTCGATCGCCTGTCGTTTCCATGTGCTCACCTGAGTTGGGTGGAGCTGCCGCTTGGCTGCAATCTCTTGCACCGTCTTGTCACCGCGCAGCGCCTCAAGCGCCACAGCAGCCTTAAACTGGTCTGAAAAGTTCCGTCGTTTTGTCATTCTCGTATCCATTCGTTCGGGTTGGATACATCTTAGCACGCTGTCCGAATTTGCCGGACCACTTCAGTCGGATGAACGGCATATTTTTTGGACAGCTCCGCCATCGACATCTCCTCGCGGATTGCTTCAAGCGCAACCTTAGCTTTGAAATCGGGCGAATGGTTCTTTCGTT
>NZ_JAFMHR010000225.1 GCF_017854415.1 Yoonia sp.
TTCGTAGCTGGGTTCACCATAGAATTAGTATCTTCACCAATTTATCCGTCAACTAATTAACATATATCAATATGTCTCATGCGGCGCTCTGATATTTTCGATTCTTCAAGTCATCCTTGACAGGTGGGGATATGAGTGATGAGGGATATTGCCTCTGAAAGAGCGGTGTTTTCTACGCGTACGCGGCTGCGCCGTCGGCTAGTTCATGGCTTTCTATTGATGGCGATATCTGCCGTCTTGGCGGTTCTGGGCCAGTTTTCATTCGAAGTGTTTTCAGTTGATGATCTGGAACCGGTGACCGAACAGCATGTCATCAATTTATTGATATCGGATGCTGGAACGACGCTGACGCCGCAGCCGGTATCTGTGCGTGAATGGGTCTATGATAGTGGCAATCAACCGGATTGCAGCTTTGGAAAATCCGTTTCAAGCCGCCAGATTATGGCCTTCCTGCCTGCCGCCGACCCCGCTGCGCGTGCGGCTGTCATGCGGCACTGTGACGACATCGACCTGTTGTTTGAAGAAGTATATTCTGTCAGCGACGCCGATGGATCTGTGCAATTGATGTCTTCTGCTCCGATCCACGGGTTGGGCACCAGAACACTCCCTATCCTGAAGTTTTCGTCACGCTTGAGCGATGAGACCGTTGCCGCAATTCTTTCTGACCCGGCAAAATTATCCGGTCTTGCCTTCAGGCTTGGTCTTTTGAATGAAGGTCCCAGGGCGGGGCTTTGCCTTGATATGTCTGCAAGACCAGAGATTTCCCCGCTTCTTGTTGAAGCGGCAGTGCGCACATTGATCCCAGGAGGAAAGCGCTGTGTCATCGGATCGGCAGATGCCGCATTCTGGAATGACCGCCCGCTGGTCGATGCGCTGGATCTTGGCGTTGCTTTGGTTTTTCGCACATCGAACAGTCCGGCCACTCCACCTGCCTCGAAGGCCTGGTTTTCCGATATGGTTGATCGGGCGTCGCGACTGATTGATTCAGAAAAGCTCGTCTTCGGGTTGGGGATGCGTGGCCAAGGCTGGCGCAGCGGTGGTTCTGGCATGGATACGGTCCCGTTTGTCGAAGCGATGGCTACGACATCCGCGGCAGGTGCAGCGGTCACCTATATCCCTTGGGCGAACGCGGTAAGAAGCCGATATGTAGATACCTTTGGCGTTCTCAACGAAATATGGGCCGTGGATGCTTTATCGGTCCATATGCAGCTTGAACGGATAGGGCCTGAAACGGCCGTGGCTGTATGGCCTATCGGTGCCGAAGATCCTGCTATCTGGGACATTCTGGAAGACGTGAAACCGATAGAAGAAATCTTGTCGGCCCCTATCAACTTGGACTCTGTAGTCCAGATGGAAGGTGAGGGGATTATCATTGTCGCGGCTGAACCTTTGCTGTCAGGCCAGCGGTCTTTGATCCTTGATGACCACAGCAATGAAATCCTGTCAGAAACCTATGACATCATTCCATTGCCTGCACGGCTGGTGCGGGATGGGCAACAGGACGCGGGAATCGTCGTGTCTTTTGCTGATCTTCCGCCTGTCGAAATCTGGCCGAGATTGTCTGGCATATTGGACGAAAGCGGTATCGAGGCGACATTTCTAGTGTCACCGCGTGACCTGATCGGCAAGGCAGAGGTAGCACAAAGTATCGTTGCCGGAGGACATACGCTGGGCCTGCAAGAGCCGAATAGCCATCGCATGCTACCGCCTTTTGACCAGATTGCAGAAAGAACCCGCCAGTTACTGGTTGCTGACCGGACCGGTGTCCGGACGCGGATCATCGAAGCGGGCGAGGTTGGCGATTGGTCTGACTTGGTGCGCAACGCGGACCTGCTTATTCGGGCAGGCTATGTGCCGGTTACACCTGCAGTAGAGTACGGCCCAAATGCACTTGAAACCGTGAGCGAAGAGGTTCGCACAAACTGGTTCAGCCGGTTCAACAACGATAACCGCATTGCGATCCATGCGGGGCCCCAGGATTGGGATCGCGTGCTGACCGGATTGCCGCCGCTACTTGGGGGATTGCACGAGCAGGGCTACCGGTTTCTTTCGGTGCGCGAGGTTGCAGGAATGCCGCTGGATAAGGCGATGCCCGTCGCTATTGGGCAAACCCATGTGGCGGCCGGTATTGTCTTTGGGGTGGCCAAGTTCATGCAGAACGAACTGAACGTCATCTTCTTTTGGTTTCTGATCTATTCGGCCGTACGATCCTTGATCTATCTGATACTCGCAATTGCGCGGCGTCCAAAGCGGGCATTCAATCCTGATTGGACGCCACCGGTCACTGTATTGATACCGGCCTTCAATGAAGAAAAAGTTATCGAAAGCTGCATACACTCTATTCTTGCGTCCCCTTATCCCGACTTGGGCGTCATTGTTGTCGATGACGGATCCACAGACGCGACATTTGACGTGGTCACCCGTGCTTTTGGTGACGACCCGAGGGTGACGGTCTTGCGGCAGGCCAACGGTGGCAAATGGGCTGCGGCGAATTATGGTCTGGATGAAATGGAGACGCCTTTCTTTCTGATTGCTGATGCAGATTCAGTTTTCACGCCGGAAACGATTGGCTGGCTTGTGCAACAATTTCAGGATGACAGTATCGGCGCTGTTGCGGGCATTGTCGAAGTCGGCAACCGCGATAGCTGGCTTGGCAGTTGTCAGGCGCTGGAAT
>NZ_JAFMHR010000226.1 GCF_017854415.1 Yoonia sp.
ATCCAGCCTGATCGGCCATTGGGCGCACCGACAACTGCGGTGCGATAATCTTCGTCTGTCCAAAGTACCCAGTAGTCGGCAGCAACAAACGGTACAGAGGCGAAACGCACCTTGAGCCGTGCTGGCCCTACAATTTCTGCAGTGCCACTAATGCGCGAAGTCTCGACGCCCACTGCATCGCGGCAAATGTTCAGGACAGACAAAAGCCCATCGTCGCGCACCCCGTATTCAGCCGTCACGCCAACGCATCCCGCTTCAAATGGGACGGGGAAACGGGCCACTTCGTGCCAAACGCCCGTGTAGCGTTCAGGATCGAATACAGCCTTTGATGAAATCGGCACGTCAGTATCGCGGTAGACCTCTAGGACACCGCAGCCTGACAACACGAATGCAAAGACAATTAGCGCCCTCATTTGGACACAGGCGCTTGTTTTTTCAGCCCCAGTTTGGCGCGCACTTCGGCGGGGCCAATGACTTTTGCGCCAAGGTTTTCGATAATCCCTGCAGCACGTTCTACCAGTTGCGCATTGGTCGCCAAGACACCGCGATCCAGCATCAAGTTGTCCTCTAGCCCGACACGCACGTTGCCGCCCGCAATAACTGACGCCGCGACGTAGGGCATCTGGCTACGTCCCAGACCAAAGGCCGAAAACGTCCAATCGTCCGGTACATTATTGACCATCGCCATAAAGGTATTGAGGTCATCTGGCGCGCCCCAAGGCACACCCATACACAGCTGAACAAGCGCAGGACCGTCGAGCACACCGTCTTTGACAAGCTGCTTGGCGTACCAAAGATGACCAGTGTCAAAGGCTTCGATCTCGGGTTTTACGCCAAGTGCAGTCATCATACGTCCCATCGCCACCAACATTCCCGGTGTGTTGGTCATCACATAGTCAGCTTCGGCGAAATTCATGGTGCCGCAGTCAAGCGTGCAAATCTCTGGCAGGCACTCGGCAACATGTGCCACACGTTCAGTCGCCCCGACCATATCCGTACCAGCAAGTGTGGGAAACGGCTTTTCGGTGCCGCCAAAAATGATGTCACCGCCCATACCTGCAGTCAGGTTTAGGACCACATCAACTTCGGCATCGCGGATGCGATCGGTGACTTCGCGGTACAGCGCCAAATCGCGCGACGGCGCACCAGTTTCGGGATCACGGACATGGCAATGCACCACGGCCGCGCCGGCCTTAGCGGCATCAATCGCGCTATCTGCAATCTGCTGGGGCGAGCGGGGCACATGAGGGCTGCGGTCTTGGGTCGACCCCGATCCTGTCACGGCGCATGTTATGAACACTTCGCGATTCATCTGTAGCGGCATCGTTATCTCCCCTTTTCGCAACCACCAAATTCAGGTGACACTTGCCCAAATCCGGTCACCACACAAGGCGCAATTGTGGATTTCAACCCATCTGGCCTAGTAGGGCATCGGGTGCAATTTATGGACCGCATCGATGGCAGCTGTCACCTCGTCAGTTAAGACCAGATCTTTGCCAGCAAGGATTTGCGTCAACTGGTCAGACGTCGTTGCCCCAAAAATGGCCGACACGGCAAATGGTCGTGTGCGCTGCCACGCCATCGCCATATGCACCGGATCAAGCCCGTGTTTGGCCGCGAGGTCCAAATACGCTTGCACTGCGGGCCAAAGCCGGTCTGTCACGCGTCCGCCTAAATTGTTGTTCAGCGACAAGCGGCTC
This sequence comes from Yoonia sp., assembly GCF_017854415.1. Lineage (GTDB taxonomy): Bacteria > Pseudomonadota > Alphaproteobacteria > Rhodobacterales > Rhodobacteraceae > Yoonia. The sequence continues at coordinate 1,701 of NZ_JAFMHR010000226.1, forward strand.
CCATCCGGCACGGCGCCGTTTTGATATTTGCCCGTCAGCAAGCCACACGCCAATGGCGAAAACGAGAGCAGCGTTACGTCTTCATTCACGGCCATTTCGGCCATGTCAGTGTCATAGAGCCGGCACAAAAGCGAATATTCATTCTGCACCGACGCCATACGCGGCAGGCCTTTGGCTTCGGCCTGATCGATCCATTTGGTCATCCCCCACGCACTTTCGTTGGACATGCCGATGCTGCGGATTCTGCCCGCTTTGACCATGTCACCCAGCGCCTCGAGCACATCCAGCATGTGATCCATGGTCTGCTGGCGATTTTGCCCAGACGGATCATATGTCCAGTTTTGTCGGAACATGTACGACCCACGGATCGGCCAATGCATCTGATAAAGATCAATTACATCGGTCTTGAGGCGCTTCAGCGACGTCTCAACCGCTTCGCGAATTACTGCACCGTCGTAGCCGCGCCCGTCACGTACCCAGCCGGGGTTATTGCCTGACACTTTGGTCGCGATCACGATTTCATCGCGGCGTCCGGCTTTGGCAATCCAATTGCCAACAATTTCTTCTGACAGACCCACGGTTTCGGCGCTGATCGGATTGACCGGATACATTTCAGCGGTGTCGACAAAGTTGATCCCTGCATCCAGCGCCATATCGATTTGACGGTGCGCATCGTCTTGCGGCGTTTGGTTGCCAAACGTCATCGTGCCAAGGCACCATTCGCTGACCATGATGTCGGTGCGACCTAGGGGAAGTTGTTTCATATCATCTGCCTCAATTCCAAGATTTGCGGCAGACCCTAAAGCGACACGGCCCAAGGGCAAGGTGCAAACACGACAGCTTGGGTCGATTATAGTCTAGCAATGCATCGGCCACAGGCGCATATCTTTTGAATGCGGATGATTATCTCTTTTGCGGCCCTGTTTATGTCAGTGGCACTATTGCAGCTTTCGTCCGGAGGCGTCGGCCC
>NZ_JAFMHR010000227.1 GCF_017854415.1 Yoonia sp.
AGCTGGCGTTGAAAGGTTGCGGCGTAACGCGGATCATAATGGCGCTCCCGAAGGCGCCGCCCACTGCGCTGGCATCATTGCGAGGGCTTGTCTATGACACCATCTGTTTGTATCAGCCGACCCCGTTTAGGGAAGTCGGAAACGCCTATCAAAGTTTTCGCCAGAACAGCGACCTAGACGTCACGGACGCGTTGGAACGGCGCGCCAGATTTTTGAGCGCTCAGGAGGGCGCGTGATGCGTCTGTTTGCACTGCCGGACAGTCAAGCCCACGGCGCACGCATTGCTTCAGCTCTGGGGATCACTTTGTCCAAGCTGGAATTTCGCGGATTTTCTGACGGCGAAAGCAAAATTCGCCCACTTTGCGACGTTGCCAACGACCATGTGTGCATCATCCAAAGTCTTTATGATGGACCCGATCACAGCGTTCACGACAAGCTTTGTATTCTCCTTTTTCTGATTGCGACGATGCGCGATCATGGCGCAAGGCGCGTGACCGTTTTGGTGCCTTTTCTTTGTTATGGGCGCAAGGATCGCAGGACCAAACCGCAAGACCCCGTCACGACAAGATATGTCGCGGACCTGTTCGCAGCGGTAAACTGTGACGAGATCATCACCCTTGAGGTGCACAATCTAGCGGCTTTCCAAAACGCGTTTCGCATACGCACACACCACCTTGAGATTGGCGATGTCTTTGAGGACCTCATAGCGTTCAGGCTTGGCACAGAGCCGATAGTTGTGATGTCGCCCGATTCAGGCGGCGTGAAACGCGCCCAGTTGTTCAGGGACAGTCTGCAGGACCGTTTGGGGCGCGAGGTCGGATTTGGGTTTATGGAGAAACGCCGTAGCGGTGGGATTATGACCAGCGGTGATGCCATCGGCAATTACCAAAATAGTGCCGTCGTGATCGTTGACGATATGATCGCATCGGGCGGCACTATGATTGCGGCGGCGCGCGCGTGTAAGGCGCGCGGAGCCACAAAAGTCTATGCATTGGCGGCGCACGGGCTGTTCACGCAGGGTGCAGAGGGGCTGTTCTCCGGCGATGACTTTGAACGGGTTTTTGTTAGCGACAGCATCGCACCTTTCCGGCTGCCCGACGGGACCAAAACCCATCGACTAGAAATCGCTGATACGGCAGATGAATTTGCGAGAGTGCTACGCAAAGTTGCGTTTTAGCGAGCCAATCCGTTCGGCCCAAATAGACTGCGTTCGGCCACATCAAAATAGCGCAGGCCCAATGGCAGCCATTTCTCTGGGGTTCTAGGGTTTGTCATCAACAAATGCGCAAGGCATAGGCGCGTGCGCAACAAAGCGTGTTGTGTTTCATACAAGCCGAGCAATTCTGGTGCAGGGCATTCCCCCAGACCAGTGGTAAGATGTGCGATCAATGTCGGTTTGATCCACTCAAGCCCCAGTATTGCTGCCTCCATTCCTAGAAACATGATTTCGCTAAAGGGATCGACCAGCCGCAAGTTTCGGTTGAATTCAAGACAGTCAAACACAATGGGCGGGGTCGTCATACAAATATGCTCGGGCCGCAGATCACCGTGGCATTCCCGTATCCACCCTGCTTTCACGCGGGTCTCGAATAACGAGAAATGCCGCGAAAACGCAATCTCCAGCGCGTCAAAGACGGCTTCGAAACGTGGACGGAATTCCGCAAACAGCGGGTTTCGCAAACACATTGAGTTCATTTCTTGTTGGTCGTGAAAGATGTTCATCAGCTCTGCGGCATTGAGCTGCGATGCAGGGCAAACCGCATAGAACCCAGATAGTCGTTCCGCAAGCTGATCGACGAGAAACCTGATTTTGGCAGGTGGAAGGGTCTGATCCGCCGCGATGCCATCGAGCATTTTGTCGTTGGGCAGACGTTGCATTTCCACCAACCAGTCTACGGTGTCCGCAATACCACCAAGGCCCAGCGATCCGTCGCTGTGCCTCACGACGCGGATAACCCCGAGATACGTGTCGGGGGCCAGACGTCTGTTAAGGTCAACTTCTGTCAAGCAGTTGTCAAAGCGTGCGCGCAACGAGGTCAAATCCTGCAGATCGTCGCGCACCTGCTTTTTCAATTTATAGACGCGGTCTTGTGTCAAAAAAATCCATGACTTGCTGGTTTCGTGAAGCAACACAGCCGCGCCATCATCGCTATTGCCTTCGATCAATCGTTTGATCTGCGCGACACTTGTCGGAGGCCTGTCCATGCACTTTGACGTTAGCGAACTTGGATGGATTGGATGAAGTTGGTCAATTCCAGAATACTCGACCTGACGCGAAACTGGTTCACTTCGTCAGGGCCGAATTGGCTCATCGATGACGCCATATACCGATCACCCCAGACGGGCATTTTGCGATCCCCATGTGCGGCAATATCATCGCGACCGTCGATAACGTGGTAGACCCTATCATACGGGAACTGGCCGTCATTGTTAGCCGCAAGCTGTGTCAGATCACCAGGATCAATGCCGCGAAACAATCGCGTCAAAAAACCCGCTCCCTTGCCGTTTGCACCGTGGCACGATGCGCAGGAATTTAAGAACTCGGCATCGTCTGGCTTGAAGCCTTGGTCTTCGACTTGCGCTATGGCTGCCGTTGCTTGCATAAAGATTGTTAGCAAAGC
>NZ_JAFMHR010000006.1 GCF_017854415.1 Yoonia sp.
ATTGATTTGGCGTCCCCAAGGTTATTGGAAATCGTCCAAATCTCTAGCGCATTCAACAGTTTAAAAGCCGCCTCTTGGGTACCAGCATCGATGGACAATACTGTTCCACCTTCTGCCATCTGGCTTACAACCAACTCGTGCTGCGGATGGCTGTCCAAGCCTGGGAAAATCACGTTTTGCAGGGCACCGTCCGCTTCGAGTGCGGTCGCAATCACCAGTGCAGTCGCGGCTTGGGCGCGGACACGCAGGTCCATCGTCTCAAGCCCTTTTACCATCATCCAAGCCGTAAACGGGGACATCGAACCACCCGTATGCTTCATGAAAGGTTCCACCGTTTTACGGATGTATTCCTTGGTTCCAAGGATGATGCCGCCCAGCGCACGGCCCTGACCGTCGATATGTTTGGTTGCCGAATAGATCACAACATCCGCACCCTGATTGATCGCATCCGAAAATACAGGCGTCGCAAAGACATTGTCCACGACAACGGTCGCCCCAACCGCATGCGCCAGCTGCGATACTGCAGTAATATCAATAACTTCTAGCGTTGGATTAGAAATGCTCTCAAAGAACACAACCTTGGTTTCCGGTCGGATGGCGGCCTGCCATGCAGTCAAATCAGTGCCGTCGACAAAGGTCACCTCGACACCGAAACGGGTCAGAATGTCTTCAAGGATATAAAGACAGGACCCAAACAGCGCGCGCGCCGACACGACATGATCACCCGCCTTCAACAAGGACATCAGCGCCCCGTTGACGGCAGCCATACCTGACGCCGTCGCAAAGCCGGCTTCCGCCCCCTCTAGCGCCGCAATCCGGTCTTCGAACATCGCAACAGTCGGGTTACCATAGCGGGCATAGATGAATTCATCTTCACCCGATTGGATAAAACGGGCCTGCGCGTCTTCGGCGGTGTCATAGACAAAGCCTTGGGTCAGGAAAATTGCTTCGCTGACCTCGTTATATTGGCTGCGGCGAATGCCAGCATGCACGGCTTTGGTGCGTTTATTCCAAGTCTTCATCTTCATTCCCCGTGCGCGCCTGACGCGCTCTCTCATTCATGCGCGCCTGACGCGCTCTCTTAGTCATGCCCGCCTAACGCGCAATAAAAAACCTCGACACCGGGAAAAGGTATCGAGGCGTAAAAACCCGAAAACCCTCTTTAGCAGCATATTTAACGTGGCCCGCAATCCGGTAACAAATCGCCACAACCATCCAGATACGCCCGTGCCGCGATCCCGTCAAGCGGTGCGCACTGCAATGCACTTGTCCTTTTTGGTCAGGCTGCGATGTTGGCGCCACCGAACAAAAAGGAAGACCGACGTGACAAAGCCCATTGATCTGTATTTTTGGCCGACCCCAAATGGCTGGAAGGCATCCATTGTCCTTGAAGAACTCGCGTTGCCTTATACCGTGCACCTGATCAATATCGGCGCAGGCGATCAGTTTAAGCCCGATTTCCTCAAGATTTCGCCCAACAACCGGATGCCAGCAATTGTCGACCATGACGGACCCGATGATGCGCCAATCTCGATCTTTGAATCCGGTGCGATCCTCCAATATTTGGCACGTAAAACTGGCAAGCTATATGGCGATACAGCCCGCGACCAGATCAATGTCGATCAATGGTTGATGTGGCAAATGGGCGGTCTGGGACCGATGGCGGGCCAAGCGCACCACTTCTTGAAATATGCCCCTGCAATGGATCCGCCAAACGACCTGCCTTACGCCAAAGACCGCTACCGGAACGAAACGGCACGGCTTTATGGAGTACTCGACCGTCAGTTGGCTAACCATGAATATGTTGCGGGTGATTTCTATTCAATCGCCGACATTTCGATTTGGGGTTGGGCATCGCTATGGGAAGGGCAGCAGCAAACGCTTGACGACAAACCACATATGGCACGCTGGCTTGAAAAGGTAAGCGCGCGGCCGGGCGTGCTGCGTGGGCGCGCGTTGGCCGCAGAAAAGCGCGGGGATTTCCGCAAAGATAGCGCCGCCCAAAACGTACTTTTTAAGAAATAGACGTAACGAATTCTTAGGTTTCACTTGGTAGCTTTGTAGAAAGTTATCAGAAAGTGAGGCCTATTATGCAGTATAGATCACATCGCTATCCCACGCAGTTTCCCCTTAGGGTCCAAACCCGGCAGGGGTCTCAACAGGGTGAAGTTGTTGATGTGAACCATAGTGGCGCGCGACTGACAGGTCTTAAGCGATTAAGCCGCGGCGACAAAATTCAGCTGGATATTCTATCGCACCGTGTCGAAGCCGTGGTGCTTTGGGCTGCGCGCGGCGGCATCGGGGTGATGTTTCGGCCCAAGCTATGTGATCATCATCTCGATACACTGCGACAACGATGCAACCGACGCAGCACACCGCAACGTGGACAGGTCGGTTTCACATTCGTCGAAATGAGCTAGCTTTGAGGGTCCTGCGGGTCTTCAATCAAAAACCTTTGTAGCCCGATAATCTGCACCCACAGAAATACGAAAAGCACGACAGGGAAGGCAAAAGTCTCAAGCTTGACCCAAAGGTCTGTTGACTGGGTCCGCCAAATAACCTCATTCGCAATGGCCAAAGCAAAGAACATATAGCACAGACGCCGGGTAAAAATCATCCAGCCTTCTTGTTCCATCGGAAGGAATTCTTCCATCACGTATTGCAGATAGCTTTGACCGCGCAACAACCCGATGCCAAGCAGCGTTGCCATACAGCCATAAACGATCGACGTCTTCATCTTGAAGAAACGCTCGTCATTGAAGTAGGCTGTCAAACCACCAAAAAAGATGACCATAAAGGCGGTGAACACCTGCATACGGCTAAGCTTGCCAGTCAAAATCCAAAGAATTCCCATCGCGACCAGCAAAATGGGAACAAAGACCAAAGCCGCCACAATAAAGCCGGTGTACTCACTGCCTGCAAAGGCAAACGTGTCATCTTTGATACGCAAATAAATCAGGAAAAACGCAAGTGTCGGTCCAAGCTCGAGCACCTGTTTCAATACCGGATTGATCTTCTTTTCAGTCATTGCCGTCTCCCTTAGCCACCCGTTTCAACGATGATGGCGCCAAGTGCAACCAGCGTCATTAGTAACAGGCGGCGCGGGCCAACTTTTTCGCCCAAAATGAACCATCCGATAAATGCGGCAAAAACGACGGATGTCTCGCGCAAGACCGCAGCCTCGCCAACCTTGTCCAGTCGCGTTGCCATCAACACACCACCAAAACTGACCCATGCAATCAAAGCGCCAAAAAACCCCCGCCACATCAGTGGCCCTAAGTCCGGCTTCGTCACCATGCGGCGATACCGCATTGTCGCAAGGATAGGAAAATCGAAGGCCGTCACAAAAAAGAACCACGCCAAGAACGTGAACGGATCAGGGGATTGGCGAATACCATATGCGTCATAAGTGGTATAAACGGCCACAAGAAATCCGCCGGCAAGTGCCCAAATCAACCCCAGTTTTAACGCATGCAAATCAACGGTTTCTTCGGCTAGGTTGCGCACCGCCAACAACAATATCCCCCCCGACAGACACGCCACGCCGACCCACTGCACAAGTGTGAAATGTTCACCGAAAAACAAGGAGGCCGCCAAAACGGTTACAATTGGCCCCGTCCCGCGCACAACGGGATAAACCACAGTGTAAGCCGCGCGCTCGTATGCCAAGGCCATAGTCACCTTATAGGCAAAATGCACCACGATCGCGCCTAACAATATGAAACCCATCGTAAGGTTTGGCCACGGCACAACGAACAAGGCAATCGGGGCAGACAGCACCAACAACCAACCATCGATAGCGCCGCGCGTCAGCCACGGATCATAGCGCCCCTTTTGCAACGCACCAAATATCGCGTGCGCCAATGCTGATACCAAAGCCAATATCGTCGCAAAACGCGCACCTTCGGGCGTGCCTGAAATATCGACCAGCCATAAGCCGAGGTCATTCAACGCTGCGTCCGGTTCCGGCAGGTGACGGCAGTTTGCGCAAACTGCGCCCCTCTCATGCGTCCAAACCGACCAATGCCGCTGCAAATTCATCCGGATCAAAAGGGGCGAGATCGTCAATCTGTTCTCCGACGCCAATCGCATGGATAGGCAGACCAAACTTATCCGCTAGCGCCACCAAAACACCGCCCTTTGCGGTTCCGTCCAGCTTTGTCATGACAAGACCGGAAACGTCCGACAATTCTTGAAAGACTTTCACCTGTTGCACAGCATTCTGACCTGTTGTCGCATCAAGAACCAAAAGCGTATTATGCGGGGCATCAGGGTCTTTCTTGCGGATGACACGCACAATCTTTGAGAGCTCTTCCATCAAATCAGCACGGTTTTGCAGCCGCCCGGCAGTATCAATCATCAAAAGATCAGCACCATCGGCTTGAGCCTGCGTCATGGCATCAAATGCCAAACTAGCCGGATCGGACCCCTGCGCGGCAGTTAAAACAGGCACGCCCGCACGATCACCCCAGACCTGCAATTGCTCAACTGCAGCCGCTCGAAATGTATCCCCTGCCGCAATCACAACCTTCTTGCCAGACGCTTTGAATTGACTGGCAAGCTTGCCAATCGTCGTCGTCTTGCCCGAACCGTTCACGCCCACCACCAGAACAACTTGCGGTGTCTTGGCGTAGATCGGCATTGGGCGCGCAACCGGCTCCATGATCCGACTGATTTCCTTTGCCATCAATGCTTTGATTTCCGGCACCGATAGCTTTTTCCCCAAATTCCCTTCGGCCATATTCGCAGTGACACGCAGTGCTGTATCAACGCCCATATCGGCTGTAATCAGCAATTCTTCCAACTGTTCAAGCATGTCATCATCAAGCGTACGCCTGACAATTGTTTTCGTTTCCCCGCCGCCGAAAAGCCGACCCAGGATACTCTTTTTTTCAGGGGTCTCGATTGGTGCTTGTCGATCAAGCGCCGCAGTGAGATCGACATCAAATTTGACAGGTTCCGGCGTAATAACAGGCGCGGCATCACCGGCAACATCTTCATCATCATGTGGATGTATCTCAGGCTCAGGCTCAGGCTCAGGCTCAGGCTCAGGCTCAGGCTCAGGCTCAGGCTTTGCTTCCACAACGGCTTCGGTTACGGCAAGAAGTTCTTCACGAATTTCCTCTTCTTCGCCACCGTCTTGGACAATCGCATCAAGCCCTTCGTCAATCTTTGACGAGGATTTGAACATCCGGCTTTTGAGTTTTTTAAAGAATGACATGACGATCAACCATTAGAACCTTTCCACCCACCTAATGATGAACAGCGGTTTTGGAAAGCCGCAACAGCGCAAGACGGGCATTCCGACCCGCCTCGCTTTGTCTTAAATACTCAAAATCAGACTTCGTCTTTGAAGTGCTGCATCACCAATTTGATCGGATTTGGTGCCGCCTGCCCTAATCCACAAATCGATGCATCGGCCATCGCCACGCATAACTCTTGCAATAGTGGTTGGTCCCACTGATCAGCTTGCATCAGCTTCACTGCTTTTTCACACCCCACCCGGCAAGGTGTACATTGTCCGCAGCTTTCATCTTCAAAGAACCGCAGCATGTTCAACGCCGCATCCCGCGCGCGATCTTTGTCTGACAGAACAACAACTGCCGCAGAGCCAATAAACGTGCCCAGCGGTTGCAATGTATCAAAATCAAGCGGAACATCATTGATCGTCGCGGGCAAAAGGCCGGACGACGGCCCACCCGGTTGATAGGCCTTGAACACATGGCCATCAGCCATGCCGCCAGCCGCATCAATTATATCCAAAATGGTAGAGCCCGCAGGCAGCAAAAACACACCTGGTTTTTGCACACGCCCTGACACCGAATAGGATCGCAAACCAATACGGCCGTTCTTTTTAGTGGTGTTCAAAACCTCCGGACCCTCGCGACAAACACGCGCCACCCAAAGCAATGTTTCGACATTATGCACCAGCGTAGGTCGGTCAAAAATGCCGACCTGTGCCACAAATGGCGGGCGATGGCGTGGAATACCGCGTTTGCCTTCGATGCTTTCGATCATTGCGGATTCTTCACCGCAAATATAGGCACCAGCACCACGTCGAAGATCGATATACCCCTTGGCCACGACCCCTGCATCTTCCAATGCTTTGATCTCGCGTGCTAAAATTTCCAAAACTGCAGGGTATTCATCGCGCATGTAGATAAAGCAGGTGTCCGCTTCAACCGCCCAAGCGGCGATCAACATACCCTCAAGAAACAAATGTGGCGTGCGTTCCAGATAGTAGCGATCTTTGAACGTGCCCGGCTCGCCCTCGTCGCCATTCACGGCCAGATAGCGTGGACCCGCATTGCCGCGTACAAACCCCCATTTCTTGCCCGATGGGAAACCTGCCCCGCCCAGACCGCGTAAGCCAGAGGCAAGAATATTGTCCTGCACCGCTTCCCAGTTGCCATTGGCCCGCAGGTCGCTTAGCGCCAGATACCCACCATCTGCCAAGTAAGCAGCATAGGCTTGATAGTCTGGCAAATGCGCATGGGTTTCGCCGGCAGCAATGGCCGCCTCTACTTTTGCGACCGTCGCATGGTCGATGTGGTGATGTCCCAATTCCAACACAGGTGCCGTATCACAGCGGCCCATGCATGGCGCACGCAACACACGCACTTGCGATGCATCCAACCCGTCTTCCAAGGCAGCCTTTAGTTGCTGCGCGCCCGCCAATTCGCACGACAGGCTGTCACAAACACGAATAGTGAGTGCTGGTGGTGCTACCTCTCCCTCTTTCACCACATCAAAATGAGCGTAGAAGGTTGCGACTTCGTAAACTTCAGCCTGGGACATGCGCATTTCTTCGGCCAATGCACGCAAGTGGGCTGCAGACAAGCACCCATGTGCGTCTTGGATCAGGTGCAAATGCTCTATCAGCAGATCCCTGCGGCGTGGACGGTCGCCCAACAGCGTTTGTACGTCTGCCCAAGCTGCATCATCCAACTGGCGGCCTTTAGGCGTGTGACGCCCTTTGCCTTTGCCGGATTTCCAAACACCGTCCCGATTTTCCAAAGCCATTGTACCTTCCGCCGTCAAATCCCGCTCAACATACCGTCCGCCGTGCCCATGAACCACGCAAAAGCGACACGCTGGGTGACCAATACGCGCAGCTTTGCAATTTCCCCTGACCAAGGCGGAAACCCATGCTAACTATCAGAAACATGAACAGGCTGATCCTTCAATTTGCGGTTGCGACCTTGACCCCTGCCCTTCTGCTGGCGCTGGGGGCTCTTTGGGGTGGCATCTGGGTTGCCGTGGCTTTGATCTATTTAACGGCGATGACAAGTTTGCTGGACCGCTTGATCAAACGCGAAAGCAAAGCGGGAGATGCGACTTTCGACAATAGCCTCTCAATCGCTCTCGCACTGACCCATTTCGCTTTGATTCCCTTGGTTGTCTGGGCTTTGGCAGCCGATCATCTTGCACCCTTGGCCAAAGCCGGTGTGTTCTTTGCCGCCGGCCTTTGGTTTGGCCAAGTCAGCAATGCCAACGCACACGAGCTGATCCACCGCAGCACCCACGGCCTGCACCGTCTGGGCATGTGGGTCTATATCACGCTGCTTTTTGGACATCACACCTCAGCGCATGTTTTGGTGCATCACCGCCTGGTGGCGACCCCCGCTGATCCAAACACATCACGCAAAGGCGAAAGCCTTTACCGCTATATCTGGCGGGCATGGACCGGATCATTTCGCGAAGGATATCGTGCTGAAGCTGCGCGATTGCTGCGCATAAGACGCCCCGCTTGGCGCAATCCGTATCTGATTTATATCGGCGGTGCGATCGCCTGTGTCATGGTTGCGTTTGTATTTGGCGGCGGGCGTGCCGTTGTCGCTTATCTCGCTATTTGTGCCTATGCGCAGTCACAGCTTTTGATGTCAGACTACGTCCAGCACTATGGATTGATGCGCGCAAAAGACATCAACGGGAAACGCGAGCCTGTCGGTCCCCGTCATAGCTGGAACAGCCCACATTGGTTTTCATCCGCCCTTATGCTGAATGCCACGCGCCATTCTGACCACCACGCGCATCCAGCGCGCCACTATCCTGCGCTGACCATTCCTGCTGAAGCGCCGATGCTGCCCCGTCCGCTGCCGTTGATGGCTAGCATCGCGTTGATCCCGCCGCTTTGGCGCAAAATCATGGACCCGCGTGTCGCGGCGTTGCGCAATGCGTAGCCTCGCGATCTGCCTCATGTTTGCAGCCCCGCTGCAGGCTCAAGACGCCATGAACGGCCCCGAATTTGACGCCTATGTCACGGGCAAAACCATCACTTTCCGCACCGAAGCAAACCCCGCATACGGGGTCGAGCGTTACCTGCCCAACCGCCGTGTGATGTGGTCGGCCTTTGACGGCACCTGCAAATATGGTGTTTGGTTCGAAAGCAAAGGCGACATCTGTTTTCGCTACGATGACATTCCGTTGGCACAGTGCTGGACAATGTATGACGAACCGAACGGCTTGCGCGGGGTCTACACGACCAATCCAAACACAACCGTCATATTCGAAGTTTTGGGTCGCGATGACCCGTTGATTTGCAATGATTTATCGTCGTAAAGCTGCTAGGTATTCTTAACCGCAACACGCCCGTCTGCGAATTCAATCTCAAGCGATTTCGCCGCCTGCGCCGCACCCTTGCCGGTAACAACAGCCCCATCACCGCGCACAACCGCATAGCCGCGTTTGAGGGTTTCAACATAGCCCAACGTCTCGCGCAGACGGTCCAGTGCATCCAACCTTGCTGCGCGCTCCGCCTGCTGGCGGGTAGCACGATCCGACAAGCGACGCAGTTGCACTTCCAAACGCTCGGCTTGGCGCACAATGCGTGTTTGCAAGATATCAGTGCGCAAGCCACGGCTGGTTTGGTCCAACACACGGCGCCCATCGCGGGCACGTCGCTCCAAGGCAGGGACAAGCCGCTCTGCAAGAGCATCGACACGTCTGCGATCCTCTGCCAATCGACGCGCCAATATACCCGGACGCAATGCGGCCTCTGACATCTGCAAACGCTTCTTCGCCGCCGCTTCGCGCAGCGCAGTTGGCAAACGTTCTCCTAGATAATCCAGTCGCTGACGTGGTCCTTCAACCAAGGTTTCGACCTGCGGCAATGCACGACCCAGATCACGGACACGCTGCTGGCGCTGCGTTAAGCCAGTGCTTAACGCACGGCTTAGGCGCGCACCTTGCTGATCCGCCCATGCCAACAATTCCATCCGCACAGGCACCGCCAATTCCGCTGCAGCTGTCGGTGTCGGTGCGCGTACGTCTGAAACAAAATCAATCAGCGTCGTGTCTGTTTCATGCCCGACGGCCGATATCAGCGGAATATTCGAACGGGCCGCAGCACGCGCCACAATTTCTTCGTTAAAGCCCCATAAATCCTCAAGTGATCCACCCCCACGCGCGACAATCAGCAGATCAGGGCGTGGCAGTGCACCACCAGGCGTCAATGCATTGAACCCATCGATCGCTGCGGCCACATCGGGCGCGCATCGCTGGCCTTGTACGGCGACAGGCCAAACCAGAACCTTACGTGGAAAGCGGTCGCGCAAGCGGTGCAGGATATCGCGGATAACAGCGCCAGAAGGCGACGTGACCACGCCGATAATCTCTGGCAGATATGGCAGCGGTTTCTTGCGTTCCGGTGCGAATAGCCCTTCGGCAGCCAACGCTGCCTTGCGCTTTTCCAGCATCGCCATCAAAGCACCTGCCCCTGCGGGTGCGATATCCTCGATGATCATCTGGTACTTTGATTGGCCCGGAAACGTGGTCAGCTTGCCAGTGGCAATGACTTCCATTCCTTCTTCGGGACTGTGCGCTAGGCCCTGCGCGCGCCCCTTCCAGATAACGGCGTTCAAAACGGCACGGTCATCCTTAAGGTCCAAGTAAATATGGCCCGATGCGGGGCGTGACACGCGCCCTACCTCGCCGCGGACACGCACATAGCCAAACCCACCTTCGATCGCCTTTTTCACAGCTCCTGACAGCTCAGAAACCGAAAACTCCGGCGTATTATCTATAGGTCCGTCATCGAACAAATCACTCATACCGGTCTCCTTGGGCGCCAAGATTTCGCAACGGCAGTGATGAAAATTTCCATCGCAAAAACAATGTCATAACAATAACGAGCGTACCGAAGACCGCAAAAACCGTCGATTGCAACGCCAACGCCAAGGCAACAGCCGCCAAACCAATCAACCAAAACAGAACACTGGACATCCGCACTGACGCAAGATCAGGATCTGGCCAGTATTGCACCTGCGCCCGCCCAAATTCTTGCGCATAATAGTCGAGCGTTCGTCCATAAGCAGGATCGTCTTGAAAATCGAGCAAACCACTATGATCACCATCTGGCCGGTAGATCGTTCGACCAATAACGCGCGGGCAAAAGTCCTCATAATAGGCATCGGTATCTTCGGCATGCAGCCGCCAAACGACATCGACAATCGGCGATGGCGCGAGCACGTCACCGGTGCTGCCCACCAGATAAATAAAGCGGCGATATTCCTCGAGCATCGTATAGCATACGTCGACCGAATGGCCGGTTTCTTCTTGCAGGCGCTCAATCAAAGACTGCGCCAAAGGGCGCTCGTGAAAGCTGTAGCCTTCCAGACGGCGCCACAATGATCGATCTGACTTGATGCGCTTCAAAGTATACAACCTCTGCGTGATAATGTATGCTGGAACGATACCTTGACCCGCAACAAACGCCAAGGCTATCACGCAAGAAATTTGGCCATGTCGTTGCTTGTAGTCATGCTAGCCGCACCTTAGAACCAGCCTCAGACAGCGATGTAAGGGGCAACAATGAACATTCTGATTTTGGGCAGCGGCGGACGCGAACACAGCCTTGCATGGGCGATCAAACAAAACCCCAAGTGTGACCGGCTGATTGTCGCGCCGGGCAATGCGGGCATCGCAGAAATCGCGGAATGCGCCGATATCAACATCCTTGATGGCGGGTCCGTTGCAACCTTCGCCGAAGAAAACGCAATTGATTTCGTAATCATAGGCCCCGAAGCGCCGCTCGCACTTGGTGTCGCTGATCGCTTGCGCGCCGCAGGGCTTTTGGTCTTCGGGCCCAGCAAGGAAGCCGCTCTGCTTGAGGCATCAAAATCCTTTACCAAGGCAGTGTGCGACGCAGCAAATGCCCCAACCGCAGCCTATGCGCATTTCAAGGATGCAGACGCCGCACGCGATTACATCCGCGCCCAAGGTGCGCCCATTGTCGTCAAAGCGGATGGTTTGGCCGCAGGCAAAGGCGTGATTGTCGCCATGACCGAAAATGAAGCCCTCGCTGCCATCGACGACATGTTCGACGGCAGCTTTGGCGATGCTGGCGCAGAAGTCGTAATCGAAGAATTTATGGACGGTGAAGAGGCATCATTCTTTGTGCTTTGCGACGGAAAGACCATCAAGCCTGTCGGCACAGCCCAAGACCACAAGCGCGCCTATGATGGCGATACAGGTCCAAACACTGGCGGCATGGGGGCTTATTCGCCCGCACCTGTCATGACCGACGAGATCACGCAAAAAGCGATGGATGAAATTATCCGACCAACGATGGACGAAATGGCAAAACGCGGCACACCATTCCAAGGGGTGCTGTTTTGTGGATTGATGATTCAGAACGGCCAGCCACGGCTTGTTGAATACAACGTGCGCTTCGGCGATCCGGAATGCCAATGTCTGATGATGCGCTTGGGAGGACAGATCCTGGACCTGCTTCAAGCCTGCGCTGAAGAGCGGCTACATGAAGTCAAAGTGAACTGGGCTGACGATCATGCGCTGTCAATCGTCGTGGCCGCCAAGGGGTATCCGGGCGCATACCAAAAAGGCACTATTATTGGCGGGCTGGACGGCATCCCCGAAGACAGTTTCCACATGGTTTTTCACGCCGGGACAACTGAAAACGAAGGAAAGATTACGGCAACGGGTGGACGCGTCCTTAACGTTACAGCGCGCGGCGCGACTTTGTCCGAAGCCCACGAAAAAGCCTATGCAATGGCACAAAACATCGATTGGAAAGACGGATTTTATCGTTCCGACATCGGCTGGCGCGCGCTCTGATCCACCTTTCTTCAGAGCATAAATATCCCCGCCGGAGGCAAAAAAGTCAAAAGCCGCGCTCTGTTTCCAGAGCGCGGCTTTCGCAAATCAAGTCGCAAGCATTTTAAGCTGCGCGGTTCACCAACACAGAGTCGATCTGAGCTGCCGAAGCATTCTCGTCACCACCAGCAACGGCAGCAAATTCACGGGTCAAACGCTCGAGAGCGGCTTCGTATAGCTGTCGCTCTGAATAGCTTTGTTCGCGCTGGTCATCTTGGCGGTGCAAGTCGCGAACAACTTCAGCAATCGCGATCAAATCACCAGAGTTGATCTTTTGCTCGTACTCTTGCGCACGACGCGACCACATCGCTTTTTTGACTTTGGCCTTACCGCGCAAAGTCTTCAGCGCATGGTTCACCACATCAGGTGTCGCCAAAGCACGCATTCCGACGTCAGTGGCTTTGTGTGTTGGCACACGCAAAGTCATCTTGTCTTTTTCAAAAGCAATCACGAACATTTCCAGCTCGAAGCCCGCAACCTCTTGCGTTTCAATCGAAACGACTTTGCCTACGCCATGTGCAGGGTAGACAACAAACTCGTTGGGGCTAAAATCGTATTTTTTCTTACTCATGGTCGTCCTTTCATAGCGATCCTAATTTGATACGACAAAAGAACCGCCGGTGGCTTGGTGCCTCCGCCGGGGTTTGTGGCTCTCGAAATTGGATCAAATTGTTCGCAGCATCGCAGACACTATACCACAAAAATGGGCATCCTAAAAGTGCTGCATTGCAGCAAAGAAAACCCCTTAGAAATATGGCCCGAGTGGCAGGTCTATCGCCGAATCAGCCGCCCTCGCCTGCTACTTCGGAAAACAGCTCAAGCTTGCCTTCTTTGCCGTCCATATCGTCAGCCGTTGGCAGTGGATCTTTCTTGGTGATGATCACTGGCCACATTTCGGAATACTTGCGGTTAAACTCAACCCACTTTTCCATGTCAGGCTCTGTGTCGGGGCGGATCGCATCAGCGGGGCATTCAGGTTCGCATACACCGCAGTCAATGCATTCGTCCGGATGGATCACAAGCATGTTCTCACCCTCATAAAAGCAATCTACTGGGCAGACTTCGACGCAGTCTGTGTACTTGCAGGCGATACAATTGTCGTTGACGATGTAGGTCATAGGCTCATCCGGATAACTAATGCGCACTTGCTAGAATAGTCGCACCCGTCATTCAAGGTCGAATGGTGTCGCACCTTCACGTTGCGACATCAGATCACGGCGATCTTTCTTGGTGGGGCGGCCTTTGCGGTCACCTCCGGGGTTGTAGGGGCGTTTTTCAACAACGGGTGTCATGTCCTCGTAGAGCGCCTGCGCCTCTGGGGCTGGACCACGTCGCACGCCGCAAGCCACAATCCGCACAACCCGCGTTTCGGCAGCTTGAATGAAAGTGAGCACGTCACCTGCGCCGACAGCGCGGGCAGGTTTGCCAACCAATTGGCCGTCCAAGCGCACCTTACCTGCCGTCACAACCCCCGCAGCAATGCTGCGCGATTTAAAAAACCGCGCCTGCCAAAGCCATTTATCCAAACGGATTGTGGGGCGTGGATCGCTCAATCCTTGTTGAAGCCGGCCAATGCGGCAGCAAACGGGTTGTCCGGATCAATCGGCTTTTCGCGCTTGGGCTTTGCTTGGAAGGTTTGCGGCTTGTTGCTATCCGCCTTTGGCTTGCTTTTACCCTTTGGCTTGCCCTTTGCACGCGGACGATTGTCCGCTTGCGGGCGCGCTGGACGGGCCGCGCGTCCACCCCAAGTAAAGGTGTAAAACGCTTCCATTTCTGGTCCGGTATCAACCGCTTCAGGTGTCGTATCAATCGGGGCTTCATCAGTCGGCGCAACATCTTCCGAAGGCGCGTCCGCAGTAATTTCAGCAGGTGCTTCAGCGTCAGGCGCAGCCTGATCCGCGACAACTTCAGTCGCGACGGCTTTGACTTTTTCGCGCTCGCCCTTCTCGGCCTTATAGCCAAGTCCTGCCATCAAATCCGCAAACTGTTCCAGCGTCATACCGGTGATCGACAACATATCCGGGTTGGCTTCAAAACCACCACGGCTGTCTTTGTCGCGCAGCATATCAGCAAGGCGTTCCAGCATATCAATGCGGATCGCACGTTCGCCGGCAGCACGGTAACCGGCCATTGCATAATACCCTGCAACCGCATCCTTGGCGGCGGGTACTGTCACCAAACCCGGTGGCGGGCTTTCGGGGAATTCGGACAGACCCTTGGACAGTGACCAAAGCACCAAACGCAGACGCGTCGGTGCGGGTTTGAGAAGCAAAGGCATAAAGATCGTAAACTGACCGAACCGCACACCATGTTTACGCAACGCACCGCGGGCATCTTGATCCAGCGCTTTGACTTCATCAGCGACTTCGCCGCGCGGCAAAATACCGAAACCTTCGGCCATGCGGTAGGCAAAGCCTTTGGCAGTGCCCGTCAAAGCCTCATCGTTCTTAAGCGCCAAAAGGGGTTCAAAACCGGCAGCAATCTTGCGATCGATGAAATGCTGCAACCGACGCTGCACTTTTGCTGCGACATCTGATCCGGCCTCTTCGTCAACGAACACTTCGATGGTCGGCTTGAACGGATCAGGACCGGTAGTCAGTTTTCCAACGGCTTGATCGCCCCACATCAATCCACCTTGTTCAGTAAAATCAATCTCGGGATCGGGCGCGTTGTAAAAGCGGTCTGCCAGCAGATGAAACTGCGGCACCAGCGCCTGTACGGATGCCTGACGCAATGTCTTGGCCTCATCGGGGCTACCCGCTTTGTCCATACGGAAACGGAAACCTTCTAACCGTCCAACGAATTCGCCTTCTACGGTCACTTCACCCTTGTCATTCACGTCGGCCACAAGGCTCTCCTTTTGTTTGAGCCGGCGAAGCAAAATGCTGGTCCGCCGATCCACAAATCTTTGCGTCAATGCACCGTGTAGCGCATCTGATAGTCGGTCTTCTACAGCGCGCGTCTCTTCGCGCCAATGAGATTCGTCAACCAACCATCCATTCCGTTGTGCGACATAAGTCCATGTGCGGATATATGCCAGCCTTTTGGACAGCGTATCAATGTCACCATCCGTGCGGTCAATGCGGCGCACTTGCAAGCCAAACCAATTGGATGACACATGCCCAAGTTGATGCAGGTCATTGTAAATCTGCGTGAGTAGCCCCGCATGTTCGCCTTTGCTGATACCGCGAAAATCAGGGACGCGGCACACGTCCCAAAGCAATTTAACTGACGGACCGTCAGTGGCCCGTGCCGCTACTTCCGTATCAGCGCCTAGCGCCTTCAGTGCTGCCAGATCATCGCTTTCGCGCACCCGCGTGAGCCACGGATCATCTGTGCGGTCTTCCAAAGTTGCGATCAGCCGCTTGACCGACCCAAACTGCAACCGGCTATTGCGCCACTGCAATTTCTTGACCGGTTGGAACTTATGATCGCAAATTGCCTGCGCAACCTGATCATCCAAAGGCGGCGCTTCGCCCGTCACGCCAAAGGTGCCGTTCTCGATATGACGCCCGGCGCGTCCCGCAATCTGGGCAAGCTCGTCCGGCATCAAATGCCGCATCCGTCGCCCGTCAAATTTGGTCAGCGATGAAAACGCGACATGACTAATATCTAAGTTTAGACCCATCCCGATCGCATCCGTAGCCACCAGATAATCGACGTCACCGTTTTGGTACATCTCGACCTGCGCATTGCGCGTGCGCGGCGAAAGCGCGCCCATCACGACCGCCGCACCGCCTTTGGTACGGCGCAGCAGCTCTGCGATCGCATATACATTTTCAACCGAAAAGCCGACAATGGCTGCCCTAGCGGGCATTCTGCTTATCTTTTTCGAACCTGAGTACGTTAACTGGGACATCCGCTCACGGCGCATGAACTGCGCATCAGGGACCATCGCTGCAATCGCGTTGCGCATCGTTTCAGCGCCCAAAAACAGCGTCTCGTGCAGGCCGCGCGCGTTCAACAGACGGTCGGTAAAGATATGCCCGCGCTCTGGATCGCCGCAAAGCTGGATCTCATCCACGGCAAGAAAATCGCAACCCATGCCGTCCGGCATCGCTTCGACCGTGCACACCCAATAGGCGGCGCGCGGCGGCACGATACGTTCTTCGCCCGTAATCAGCGCTACGACGCCAGGGCCGCGCGCAGCGACAATGCGGTCGTAAACTTCGCGCGCTAGCAGGCGCAGCGGCAGGCCAATAACACCCGACTTATACGACAGCATCCGTTCAATTGCGTAATGTGTTTTGCCAGTGTTCGTCGGGCCAAGAACGGCCGTAATCCGGGAACCCATCATTTCGTACCCCGATTAAACGAGGGCCCACGCCTAAAGCGCTTGACCCTCTAACTGTAGTTGAAGTCGTGCCTTGGATGCATTCACCTCGGTCGACTGCGGGTTAATTGCAAGGACCATTTCATAAAGCGTCATCGCATCTGCGGGCCGCCCCAGTTCTTCCATGATCAAAGCCAGTCCGCGCATCGCCTCAAAGTGACGCGGGTTCAGGATCAGGGCCTGCCGGATATCATCCAAAGCAGGCCCGATCAGACCAAGCAAATAATAAGACGACGCGCGGCCATAATAGCCTTCGGCAAAGTCCGGGGCATGATCAACAAGCGCGCTGAAATGTTCAACCGCAGCATCAGGTGCGCCTTCATCCAGCGCATCGCGGCCACGGCGCATGAGCAAGTCCATCGCAGCAGACCCGCTCTTGCTCCACTCAGAGATAATCTGCTGCTCAATACGGGAATAGGTTGCGGCGTCTGCCTCGGCCAACTCCTGAAAAAGTTCGTCAATTCCGGATTCTTGCGCCATAAGAGGTAAGGAAAACCCGACCATGAGCAAAAGTGCCGTAACGATACATTTGATGCGCTGTGTCTGCATAACCATATAACCAAATGTAGCGTACTGAGCGGCCAACACCAGAGGCCACGTAGTCACAAAACCTAAAAAGGACAAAAATATGAGTGATGTCATAACAGAAGCCGTCGCAGCACTGAATGCCAAGATGAATGGCGCGGGCTTTGATGGGACCGCCAAGTTCACAATCGAAGACGAAGGCAGCATCATCATTGACGAAAGCGGCGCGCGGGCAAGCGACGAGGATTCTGACGTCACTTTGACCGCAACAACAGATGTCTTCAAAGCAATTCTTGATGGCGAAATGAACCCAACAACTGCGTTCATGACTGGCAAACTGACCGTCGACGGCGACATGGGTCAGGCCATGAAGCTTTCAAGCGTCCTGTCTTAATCATGCAGTCGGCCCCCTATCACGCTGATATCGCAGGCGGACCCGATGGAGGTGCTGCGCATTGGTTAACAACACCAGATGGGCTGCGCATTCGCGTGGCCCACTGGAATATGACAGATGCCAAAGGCACAGTTCTGATCTTCCCGGGCCGCACCGAATTTATCGAAAAATACGGGGATGCCGCGAAAGAATTTCAAAAGCGCGGGTTTGCGACCATCGCAATCGATTGGCGCGGCCAAGGCATCGCTGACCGCATGACATCCAACCGCGCGATTGGCCATGTTGGTGAATTCATCGACTATCAAAGTGATATTGCCGCAATGATGGCCCATGTGGCCGAACTTGATCTACCGCGCCCCTACTTTCTGGTTGGGCATTCTATGGGTGGATGCATTGGCCTGCGCGCGCTGATGAACGGGCTTGATGTCAATGCTGCGATGTTCTCGGCACCGATGTGGGGCATGGAAATGTCGTTGCATCTGCGACCTTTTGCTTGGGGCCTTTCTACGCTTAGCGTCGCGCTTGGCTTTGACGAAAAGATCGCACCCGGCCAGATGGAAGAAGACTACGTTTTGCGCGAAGATTTCGCAGCAAACACCTTGACCAATGATCCCGAAGTCTGGGCAATGCTCGGTCGTCAACTAAAGGCGCAACCGGATCTTGGCCTTGGCGGGCCGTCATTGCGTTGGTTGAATAAATCGCTGCATGAGACGCGCACGTTAAGCAAACTGCCTTCACCTGCGACGCCCTGCCTGACGTTTCTCGGAACTGACGAAGAAATCGTTGACCCGCAGCGCATCAAAGACCGGATGAATGCATGGCCTAATGGCACGCTGCGCGTGATCCAAGGCGGCAAGCATGAAATGCTGATGGACCTTCCGGATCTACGAAAGCAGGTCTTTGATGAAACCGCAGCTTTCTTCGACAACCACCTAGCCTAAGTCGCTGTCCGTACGCACTTTAAAGCCCGCCTGCCGCAGCTCCGCCACCGTTTCGATTACATGTTGCTGATCGCGCGCTTCGATCACGATCTCAAGCTCGGCCTGTTTCAACGAAACACTTTGCATCATTCGCTGATGGATCACCTCGATCACGTTTGCACCCGCTTCGCCAATAATGCGCGAAATGTTGGACAGTTGACCCGGGGTGTCATCAATCTCGAATGTCAGCCGCGTGATCCGACCGTCGCGTACAAGTCCGCGCAAGATCAATGTGGATAGCAATCGCGAATCAATATTGCCGCCACAGACGACCAACCCGACTTTCTTGCCCTTCAGGTCTTTTGCAAGTTTTTCGATTACAGCAAGACCAGCGCCAGCGGCACCTTCGGCTACGATTTTTTCGAGCGATAGCAAGTCAAAGACGGCAGCTTCTATTTCGGATTCGGTCGCTATTTCTACGCGGTCAACGTGTTCCTTGATGATGGCTACGTTGGTCGGCGAAGGTTCACGCACAGCAATTCCTTCGGCCAATGTTGCCCCGCCAAAATGCGTATCAGTGTTGTCAAATTGCGCTTTCACTGCATCAAAATTGGCCGCTTGCGCACCAATCACCTGCACGGATGGTTTCACCGATTTCGCAGCAACGGCCATACCAGCGATCAACCCACCGCCACCTATCGGCACAACGATGCAATCCAGATCAGGTGCTTGCTCTAACATCTCAAGCGCGACAGTACCTTGCCCCGCCGCGACAACCGGATCGTCGAAAGGGTGCACAAAGGTCATTCCTTTTTCAGCCGCCATATCCAGCGTGAACTGCACGCTTTCGTCAAAACCTGTGCCATACAGCACAACTTCTGCGCCAAAATCCTTCGTCCGCTTCACCTTATTAAAAGGGGTGCCTTCGGGCATCACAATCACCGCCGGAATACCCAAGCGTTTGGCGTGATATGCAACACCTTGCGCATGGTTTCCCGCACTGCATGCGATGACACCCGCCTGTCGTTGCGCATCCGTCAACGTCAGCAATTTCGCCAAAGCACCGCGTGCCTTGAAAGCATTGGTATGCTGCAAATTCTCTAATTTGAGGTAAAGATCGACACCCAAATGCAGCGAAAGCCGCGCTGCATGCACAGTCGGCGTGCGCATCGTTGCGGATTTGATCGCGTCATACGTCTGGTCAATCAATGCAGGATCAAGGGCCATCTGCCACCTCGTTTAGGTCGTTTCAATCACACTAGCTGCCCGCGATCACAGACGAAACCCATCACAGCCATTGGCCATACAGCCCGAAGCCCTATAGTTGGTGAATGGCAGATGTTTTGACCTTCACAGATCGCGGAATCTACTGTCCCGCTGGCGATTTCTACATCGACCCGTGGAAGCCCGTGGATCGCGCGTTGATCACTCACGCCCATAGCGACCATGCGCGCCCCGGCATGGGAAGATATTTGGCGACAAAGGGCACGGCACCCGTCATGCGGCACCGCTTAGGTGACATTCAACTTCAGACCATAAACTATGGTGAAAAAAGAAAAATTGGCGATGCCGAGGTTTCATTTCACCCTGCAGGCCACGTTCCCGGATCAGCCCAGATCCGGATAGCGGTCAAAGGCGAAATCTGGGTCGTTTCAGGTGACTATAAGACCGTCGCGGACGGATTGTCAGAACCGTTCGAACCCGTACCCTGCCACGCCTTCATCACCGAATGCACTTTTGGCATGCCGATCTTCAAATGGACCCCCGAAGATGTTCTGACCCAGCAAATCAACGATTGGTGGGCGGCAAATGCAGCAGCGGGAAAAACATCGATCCTTGGCGCATATGCCTTGGGAAAGGCACAGCGGCTGTTGACCACAGTGAACCCCGATACTGGTCCAATCCTGACCCACGGCGCCATAGAAGCCACAAACACTGTGCTGCGCGGTCAAGGGATCACACTGCCCGACACCACACTTGTGACCCCCGATATCACACACAAAACCCATCCGGGCGCATTGGTGCTTGCCACACCTAGCGCCCTTGGCACCACATGGGCGCGGCGCTTTGGCCCCACCTCAACGGCATTCGCCAGCGGCTGGATGGCCTTGCGCGGTGTGCGGCGCAGACGCGCAGCAGATCGCGGTTTCATCGTGTCCGACCACGCCGATTGGGATGGACTAAACGCCGCGATCAAAGCCACAGGGGCCACAAAAATCTTTGCGACCCACGGCTATACATCTGTCTTCCAACGTTGGTTGCGCGATGAAGGTTACGACGCGCATATCGTCACCACAGACTATCAAGGCGATGAGGCGGAAGAATGAAGGACTTTGCAGCCCTTTTCAGCCGCATCGACGAGTCCACCAAGACGTCCGTCAAGACAGCTGCATTGGCAGATTATTTTGCAACAGCCACCCCCAAAGACCGTCTATGGACCATCGCGCTTTTCACGGGCCGCCGCCCGAAACGCACGATCACAGCAACCCGACTGCGCATATGGGCCGCAGAGGTCGCAGGCCTACCTGACTGGCTCTTTGAGGAAAGCTATAGCATCGTCGGGGATTTAGCCGAGACGATCGCATTGGTCTTACCACCCGCAAATTTAGATGTAGATCAACCTCTAGAATATTGGATAAATTACATAAAATTTCTTTCTGCGTTGGATGATGACGCGCGCAAAAAGGGTATACTTGCCGCGTGGGACAGTCTGCCTGGCACCGAACGCTTCCTTTTCACAAAACTGCTGACTGGCGGGTTCCGCATCGGGGTCAGCGCCAAGTTGATCACCCGCGCACTTGCCCAATCCACAGGCCAGCCAGAGCCGCAACTGACCCATAAGCTGATGGGCAACTGGACACCTGACACAGCAACATGGGAAACCTTGATCGAGGCAAACGACCCAACAGCCGACCAATCCCGACCCTACCCGTTCTATCTGGCACACCAACTCGACGGGTTCGATGCTTTGGGCGATCCCGCCGACTGGAGCGCCGAGCGAAAATGGGACGGCATCCGCGGGCAACTTATTGTTCGGGGTGGAACACATCATCTTTGGTCACGCGGCGAAGACCTGATGACAGACCGCTTTCCCGAACTGGCGCAACTCACTGACTACTTGCCCGACGGCACCGTGATCGATGGCGAAATCTTGGCCTTCACAGACGAGACGCCACTGTCGTTTAACGCACTGCAAAAGCGCATCGGGCGCAAAACAGTGCCCAAGAAACTATTGATCGAAGCCCCCGTAATCGTGATGGCTTATGATCTGCTAGAGCACGCGGGCAAAGACATCCGCAACGCCACGCTGAAAGATCGCCGCGCCATTTTGGAAACGCTGGTCGCCGACGTTCCCAAAACTGCACCGCTGCGACTTTCGACCTCTCTCCCCTTCCAAACATGGGATGATCTGGCCAACGCGCGCGACCAATCACGTGCGTTACACGCTGAAGGTTTGATGCTCAAACGTCGCGACAGCCCTTACCTGGCTGGTCGCAAACGGGGTGATTGGTGGAAATGGAAAATTGATCCGCTGACCATCGACGCAGTTATGATCTATGCCCAAGCAGGCCACGGGCGACGGGCCAACCTGTTCACCGACTATACTTTTGCAGTGCGTGACGGCAACGATCTGGTGCCCTTTACCAAAGCTTATTCCGGACTAACCGACGCCGAATTTGGCGAAATCACCGCATGGGTGCGCAAAAACACCCTGCAACGCTTTGGACCCGTCCGCCAAGTTCCCGCACACCATGTCTTTGAAATTGCATTCGAAGGCATCCAAGCCAGCCCCCGTCATAAATCCGGCGTCGCCCTACGGTTCCCTCGCATGCTGAGGTGGCGACGCGATAAACCTATGGATCAGGCCAATACGCTTGATGATCTCAAAGAGATGTTGGCAACGTATGGCTGATGGGCTTTCAACCTATGTTGCGCATGACTATGTTACGCAGAACAGTTTATGAAAGGTCCTACAATGAAATATCCACAGCCCGTATTCGATGCAAACACTAGCGGCGGCAAGGATTTTGGCAATTTGCCAGAATGGGACCTCAGCGACCTTTATCCCGCTACCGATAGCCCTGAATTGACGCGTGATATGGCGTGGCTGGAACAGGAATGCGCAAGTTTTGCAGCCAGCTATGAAGGTAAACTTGCAGGTCTGGATGCAGCGGGCCTTTTGGCTGCGGTGCAGCAGTACGAACAAATCGACATCATCGCTGGCCGCATTATGTCCTTTGCGGGCCTGCGCTATTACCAAGCCACAACTGACAGCGATCGTGCCAAGTTCATGGCCGACTGTCAGGACAAGATCACAAATTTCACAACCCCGCTGGTATTTTACGGGCTGGAGTTCAACCGACTTGACGACGCTCATCTGACAGGTCTGCTTGCCGCTAACGCTGATCTTGCCCGCTATAAACCTGTCTTTGACCGGATGCGTGCGATGAAACCGCACCAGCTATCCGACGAGCTTGAAAAGTTCCTGCATGACCAATCAAGCGTTGGTTCTGCTGCTTGGAACCGCCTGTTTGATGAAACGATGGCTGGGCTGGAGTTCACCGTGGACGGTGAAACGCTAAGCCTCGAATCCACCCTCAATCTGTTGACCGAACACGACCGCAGCAAACGCGAGGCCGCGACCCATGCGCTAGCCGAAGTGTTCCGCGACAACATCAAAATCTTCTCGCGTGTGCACAACACGCTTGCCAAAGAAAAAGAGATCGAGGATCGCTGGCGCAAAATGCCGACCCCGCAGACAGGACGGCACCTGTCCAACCACGTCGAGGCCGAAGTCGTCGAGGCCCTGCGCAACGCTGTCGTCGCAGCCTACCCGCGCCTGTCGCACCGCTACTATGCACTTAAAGCCAAATGGCTGGGTTTGGAACGCATGCAGACTTGGGACCGCAACGCACCCTTGCCGATGGAAATCGACAAGACCGTCGGTTGGGATGAAGCGACAGAAACGGTCATGTCGGCTTACGCCGATTTCGATCCTAAAATGGCCGAGATCGCCAAGCCGTTCTTTACTGACGGCTGGATTGACGCGGCGGTTAAACCGGGCAAAGCACCGGGTGCTTTTGCACACCCGACCGTAACACCTGTGCATCCTTATGTGATGCTGAACTACTTGGGCAAACCACGCGATGTGATGACATTGGCGCATGAATTGGGCCACGGCGTGCATCAGGTGCTCGCCGCAGAACAGGGTGAATTGCTGTCATCGACGCCACTTACGTTGGCCGAAACAGCCTCTGTTTTCGGTGAAATGCTGACCTTCCGCAAAATGCTTGAAGGCGCACAGACCCAGCAAGAACGCAAAGTCCTATTGGCCAACAAAGTTGAAGACATGATCAACACTGTTGTGCGCCAGATCGCGTTCTATGACTTTGAATGCAAATTGCATGCAGCACGTGCAGAAGGCGAATTGACGCCTGACGATATCAACGCGCTGTGGATGTCGGTCCAAGCCCAAAGCCTTGGGCCTGTATTCGACTTTGCCGATGGCTATGAGACCTTCTGGGCCTACATCCCCCATTTCGTGCATTCGCCTTTCTACGTCTACGCCTATGCGTTCGGCGACGGGCTCGTGAATGCGCTTTATGCGGTTTACGAGGAAGGTGACCCTGATTTCCGCGAAAAGTATTTCGACATGCTGCGCGCAGGTGGATCAAAGCACCACAAGGAACTGCTGGCCCCATTCGGGCTAGACGCGTCTGATCCGAAATTCTGGGACAAGGGTCTGTCGATGATCAGCGGAATGATCGACGAACTCGAAGCGATGGAGGGATAAGGCGGCTCGCCTTAACCTTTTGTTAATTAATGCTTCTTGATATCATTGATACAATCCTGTCGTTTCGCGTGCGAAATCTAGGGTTGTATCAATCAAGCTCCGTCCAAGGCCAAGGTTTGACCTCGCTAGCCGCTGTTTGATAGCGCGCAGCTTTGGCCATCCAAACGCCCATGGTCGTGCCCAACTCGGCAAGCGGTTCATTGGGTGTTCGCTTGCTAAACAGCATGATCAGGAATTGCGCAACGGTCAGAAAGCCCAGGATTGTGCTGGCCATGCTCATGAGCACAGCAATAATGACCATATGCAGTAAACGGAGCCAGATATTCTCGAAATCCGCTTCAGCGTCGCTATCGTCTGTATGATGATCCAGAGCCATCGTTCTCTCCTATTGTAAAAGCAGCGGCCCACCGGCGGCAAATACCATGTCCATCATGTGCTGCGTTCCGCACGAAAATTCAAGCGGACAAGGGTAATCTCCGCCATGTTGCACGGTTCCGCAGAAATTCTCTACCTGCAGCACGTAATGATTTACCGCTGGCCACCTCTCTGACACGACCGTTAGACCGTCGTTCTCAAGCGTCAGTTCGGCCACGTCAAAGACGTTGGCATTGAACGGGCAATTCAACCGCAAAACGCCTTTGTCGCCATGAAAGATGATCTCTTGGCGCGGAAACATTCGCATTGAAACGGTAGCCGCATAGGTAAAACGGGGAAATTCAGCTGCGACCTGCGCAAAAACATCCACGCCGTTCTCATAGCGCAGTTTGGCATAGGGCACTGAAACCGGCTCTTGTCCGGTCACAAACCGGGCAGCGCCAAAGGTATAAACACCAATATCGCGCAAACCACCGCCGCCAGCGTCCGGATTGTTACGAATGTTAGCCGCATCATCGTTAAAATAACTAAAAGTCGCATCAACATGAACCAGCTTGCCGATCGCCCCGCCTTGCACCAATTCACGCGCACGGATGAACTGTGGATGATGAACTATCATGAAAGCCTCTGCAGCCAGCAATCCTGTCTCATCGCGCGCGGCAATCAACTGTTCATATTCGGTCGCCGCCAATGTCATCGGCTTTTCACAAAGCACATGTTTGCCAGCCTCTAGCGCCTTGAGCGACCATTCCACATGCATGTGATTTGGCAACGGCACATAAACCGCATCGATATTGGGATCGGCCAATAGCGCGTCATAGCTGCCATAAACCGTAATATTCGGTGCAAATTCCTGAAATCCAGCCGCTTTTTCGGGGCTCGACGTAGCAAGCCCCACAAAATCCGCGCCTTTGGCTGCATGAATGGCAGGTGCCATATGCTTGCGCGCAAAATTCGCGGCTCCCAATACACCCCAACGTAACGCTGTCATCATCTTTTCCTCTTCAAGCAAATGCTAACGCGATCACCATGATAAGGAAATCCAAACTTCTTCCGAGAAAAAATATCCCCGCCGGAGGCTCCGACGGGGATACTATTTTCAAACGCTGCTGAAGAACTTATGCCGTCGCGAGCATCCCTCTTTCACGAGCAAGCTCTTGCATTTTCGACTGCAACTTCTCAAACGCACGCACTTCAATCTGGCGAATACGCTCGCGGCTAACGTCATATTGACCACTGAGATCCTCAAGCGTGATCGTCTCTTCGGACAGGCGACGTTGCATCAAAATGTCCTTTTCGCGGTCATTCAAGACTTCCATCGCCTCTGCCATCAACGCACGGCGGGCATCAAGCTCATCATTCGCTTCATAGTCCGCAGCCGTATTGGCACTTTCGTCCTCAAGCCAGTCCTGCCACTGGGCAGCGCCCTCGCCATCGGCACTGACGGTCGCATTCAATGATGCATCCCCGCCCGACAAACGACGGTTCATCGATATGACTTCGGTCTCTGTAACACCTAGATCAGTTGCGATCCGTTTGACGTTCTCAGGGCGAAGATCGCCCTCTTCAAGTGCGCCAATACGGTTCTTGGCCTTACGCAAGTTAAAGAACAGCTTTTTCTGCGCAGAGGTCGTACCCAGCTTCACAAGTGACCAAGACCGCAGAATGTACTCCTGAATAGAGGCTCTGATCCACCACATTGCATAAGTCGCCAAACGAAAGCCCTTTTCAGGGTCAAACCGCTTAACAGCCTGCATCAAACCAACATTGGCCTCAGATATCACTTCCGCCTGTGGCAAGCCGTAGCCACGGTAGCCCATAGCGATTTTTGCCGCCAACCGCAGGTGTGACGTGACCATCTGGTGTGCCGCATCCGTGTCCTCGTGATCGACCCAGCGCTTGGCAAGCATGTACTCTTGCTCTGGCTCCAGCATCGGAAACTTGCGGATTTCCTGCATGTAACGGTTCAGACCACCTTCCGGGGATGGTGCTGGCAAATTCTTATAATTACTCACTGTCTATGCCCTCCTATGTTTAAAGGCTTAACATCGATATGGGAATACGGATATCTGCTTTCAAGGGCCCGATACACGTTTTCCGTAACCACTATATGAACTCATCAGTTTAGTTTTAGAAGGGGTGTGTCCGTGCGCTCACGCACATGGGATCGATTATTTCAGACTTCTGCGCCAAGTGCGCGCAACAAACCAGTCATATCTGCAGGCAAAGGGGCCTCAAACTCTAGAAACTCGCCAGATACAGGGTGTTTGAACCCCAAAGTGGCTGCATGGAGTGCTTGGCGCGGAAACTGTGCGACTGCCGTCACACCGGCCTCGCCTACGGCCTTTGGTGACAGTTTGCGCCGCCCGCCATAGACAGGATCACCGATCAAGGAATGCCCACAGTGGGCCATATGCACCCTGATCTGATGGGTGCGGCCTGTTTCCAGCCAACATTCAATCAAGGCCGCACATTGCGGATTTCCCAAAGGTGTGACGATCCGCGAACGGGTCACAGCATGGCGGCCATTTGTGAATGACACGGCTTGGCGTTGGCGGTCGGTGCGGTGACGGCCAAGCATTGTCTGAATTTTCAAGATATTGCCCGGGTCAAAAGAGGTGCCTTTGATCCCGCGTAACCGGGGGTCATTCTGGTCCGGCACGCCGTAACATACGGCTAGATAGCGACGGGCGACGGTGTGCGCCGCGAACTGCTTGGCCAAATGATGGTGGGCGCGATCCGTCTTGGCCGCAACAAGCAAGCCGGTGGTTTCTTTATCAATGCGGTGCACAATTCCGGGGCGTTTCATGCCGCCCACACCCGATAGCGTATCGCCACAATGATGGATAAGTGCATTCACCAAAGTGCCACCAGGTGTGCCGGGGGCCGGGTGTACGACCATGCCGCTGGGTTTATTCACGACAATCAGATCGTCGTCTTCAAAGATCACATCAAGCGCGATATCTTCGCCACCGATATGGCTTTCCTCGGCAACAGCGACGGTCACAGCGATCTGCGCACCATGCGCCACGCGGAAACGGGGATCAGTGACGACAACACCGTCAACCTGCACAGCACCATCTGCAATCAGCTTTGCAAGACGTGAACGGCTGAGCGACGCATCTTCCGGCACATCACGGCCTAGCGCCTTATCAAGGCGCGGCGGTGGTGCCGCTGCTATCTCAAACTCGACCAATGTCATCATCTTGCCCTTCAAACTCCCGCCGGAGGCTCCTGCCCCTACCCTACGCGCAAACGCCCGTAAATCACCGGCGACATCTCAAAAAGGGAAAGGTGGTACCACCTCCTGGTCTCGAACCAGGGACCTCCTGATCCACAATCAGGCGCTCTAACCAACTGAGCTAAGGCGGCACAGCGCCGGATTAGCCGCAAGTGTGAATGATTGCAAGACCCTCAAAAGCTATTCTTGCATGTCTTTTAATTTGATCTGGCCAAGAGGAATGCACAGCCCGCCCTTGCCAATCCATCCCGACGCCCTGTAGGAAATTGATCAGCAGACCAAGGGGACAGACATGGGTATCAACAACGAACGCGACATTGAAGCAAACATGCAGATCGGTCCAACCGACCTTGGCATGGTGCGGATCTTCATCGATGCTGGCGAAATTGAGATACCAATGGATTTCTCGCCAGAGGAAGCTGACGAAATTGCTGACGAGATTAAAGCCGCAGCAATGGCAGCACGTTCCGTCAAAAAACGTTAACAAACCCCGGATCACGCGCGGCTTGCGCCCGCATGGCCGCGTGACGGGCGAATTTTTGCACCATGACCTTGCGCCGCGCCGTTGCTAACTTGGCCTCTGGCCCCATGCGGATAATCTCTGCGTCATAGGCATCTGCCAGAATCAGACCTGTCTCATCGGGCAACAGTTCGGTCGGGAAATCGCTATCGACCGCCCAAAAGAACCGGTCACACCATTCCAGATAGCCATGCCATTTGTGATCTGATTGAAAATCAGCGCGGCTGGATTTGCATTCCACAATCCAAATCTCGCCTTTGGGTCCAAGTGCCATCACATCAACCCGCAGCCCCGACGTAGGCACTAATTCTTCCACCGCTACGAAATCATGGCTCCGCATTGCGCGGCTCACACCGCGTGCCAAAAGCTGGCCGGGCATCAATTGTGTGGGGGCTATATCATCTGGCATGAAAATAAAGATGAACAATAGGTGAACAAAACTCAAGTGGAAAAATTTTGCGACTCGGTCCGACTCACTCTCGCGCGAAGCCATACCAAAACTCGGCCTCAAATTGAGGCAAATGCCCACGTTAACTCGCGGTTAAGACCTTAGCGCTTAGATTCAATCACTTACCGCAGAATGCGCGACAAACGGACAGTGAAAACGTTCAGCTTTGTGACGCAATTCGGGCAAATCCGCCTTGAAAACCGCCCAAAAGCCACCTGCGCGTCATGTTTTCGTCTGCTTTGTTACCTATCCACTAATCATCGGAACAAAGGATTTAACCCAATGTCACTGTTAACAAGTATCAGCTTTTTTGACGTATCAATGGCACTTTTGTTTGTTGGCATCGCCGAACGTTTGATCCTGGCCTACGCCCCGTTAGAGATGGTTGGCCGCGATGGCTGGCTTATCCGCTGTGACATTGAAGAATAATCAATACCGCTTACCCCTTGCCCTTATTCTATTGCGCGCCTACCTATTGAGCGACGGGTTCTGCGCTTCTTCGTAAACCATAGGTACAAATCCAGTGGCCTTACGCAAATCCTAGGGGGCTGGCTCTGTTCTGACCCTGGTCAGTTTACCTGGCGCCCACCTGTACATACAGGTCCTCGGGATTAGTTACCTCTACGGTTGCCGTGGTTCCCGTCACCTTCGCTGTTTGACCTCCGCCGATCTTAGGCTAGTTTCAGCTTATGAAATATTTTTTCCCCTTTGCGATTTTGGCATTTACGGCACAGCCGGCTTTTGCCGACGTCAGCGTCCGTTTTGTAGAAAGCGCACCCAAAGACCGCTTTGTCATCAGCACTGACTGCGCTGTCACCGACCTCGCGATCACAATCGACTTGAGCCAGTCAAACGGATCATTGATCTTTGATGTCACCAGCGAAGGTGCAGGTGTTGAGGTGTTCCAACCCGTTGAGGTCCAAACCGGTACAGCAAGCATCACGCAGGTTCTAGATGGCGATCAAACGCTTGGGCTGACAATAGACGCCCTCTCTGAAGGTGCAGATGTCATTATTTCGGCTGATCTGGATGATGTTTTGACCAACAGTAGCCTTGGTCAAATACGCGTTTCTGGCAGTGAACTGGACGGTGCAACAATCGTTCTGGCGATCGCGGGTCAATCACAGCGCGCGACATTTGAAAACGGCAGCAACCGCGTATCGTTCCCACAAGGATGCATCAGCTAAACGCGACGATCCAATGCGTTCTTTTTCGCCCGCGTTGGCACACGAACGGGCATCATAATTCCGCGCCGCGGGCCGTTATCTGTGTCATCATCTGCTTGCGACATGATTACAATTGCGAATTGTACACTGCCAAAGATGGTTCCATTAAAAAACCACAACAAGAATATCGCCAAGACGCCGACATCGGATCCCATGACAAGGCCGCGCAGACCGACCACATCAAACCAAAGTACCAGGCCCACAAACACCGCAGACAATCCAAAGCCGATCACACAGTGACGCAAGTAAAGACGCATGAGGTTTGGTTCATGGACTGGACGCATTGCAGGTCTCCTTTAGGCAAAAATAATGCCGAAACGATCAAATTCAATGCAAAGTTTGGTTCGAACTAGTTGCCAAACGCCTCTGGCTGCACATCGCGAGCCATATGGTCCAGCACCGCGTTGACAAACTTGGGTTCTTTGTTGTCGGCGGAAAATGCCTCTGCCACGCCCACAAATTCGCTAATCACAACCTTTGGCGGCGTTTGCTTAAGAGCAAGTTCAGCCCCTGCTGCCCGGAACAAGGCCCGCCACGTCGGGTCAATCCGTGCAATTGGCCATTTCGCGACAAGCGCCCGATCGGTCATTTGGTCGATCATCGCCTGATCATCAACAGCCTTTTCCATCAGCCCGCGAAACGTATCCAAATCACCTTCGGTCATTTCAATGTCGTCATACGACGCGCCAAAACGGTGGTCTTCGAACTCGCGCTGGACCTGTTCAACAGTCTGCCCAGAGGCTTCCATCTGAAAAAGCGCCTGCACAGTATAGAACCGCGCCGCTGACTTCATTTTCCGTTTTTGGTTATTCGAGAGTGTCATACTGAGGTCTTAATATTGGATACGCCATGGATACCCCTTTGAATCGGAGTAAGCAGAGCCGTTGGATTAGACCCGCTAACTGACAGCAACACCAAGGGTTGTCGAGACTGATCTTGCACTAACCACTATCCGGTTTGAACTGAAAATTTGGTGGCGCACCCAAATATGAACAATGTTCAATATTGTACTTGACGGTAGGTGATGCGCTCACTACCTTTTGTGAACAATGTTCATAAGCGGAGATACACCATGACCAAACGTTTTACTTCCCTCGCGCTCATCATGTCGGTTCTCGTGACGCCAGCATTCGCAGGTCCAAGCGGCCAGCATTCCGCCAACGCTGTCGATCATAGCGGGCAAGCCGCGAGCGAAGGCTCGGCAGCTATAGCAACGGGGACTGCCGTCGTCGCCTCTGTGCCAATTATGACAGTTGGTTCCGCAATCGCGATCACTGGCGCTGGTCTGCAAATTATCGGCGAAGAGGTTCTGTTGCTGGGCAACGAAATGCACCGCTCCGGTACAGGCCGCGCTGTTGTGACCAAGCCCGTCGCGCCAAATGGCCCACCAACCCTTGATTAATCAAGGCCTTCGTTCGCCCATATTTCAAAGGATAATTTCATGTCACATATGATTTCTATGATGCTTTTTATTCTGTCGCTGGCGCTGCCATCATACGTTATGGCAGGCAGCAGCGAAGCGGGCAAACCTATCTTGTCCCAAGTCGCGGTCGTGGATTTCGCCAACCGCGTCCAACAAGATCTGGCTTCACGCGGTGCAAGTGTCGCAATCGTTTCGCGCATGGGGCGCAACCCCAATGTCCTGCCTGACGGCGTGACCTACACGCATGTCGCTTTCTGGGTCTATTCGCAAACGACGCGTGCCGATGGCAGCACTGGTCGCGGCTATCAGGTCTATAATCTTTACCAACAAGCGGAAAACGACACGCGCAGTTCTCTTGTCCAAGACAGTCCGGCAGATTTCTTTGCCGGAGCACACAGGCTGGATGCTGGCGTCATCATTCCCGATGTGCGCGTGCAGGAAAAACTGTTGAGCGTGATCGCCAGCCCGACCTATGCCGCACTGCACAATCCGCAATATGCGGTTCTGGCGAATCCAAATTCAAACAGGTTCCAAAATTGCACAGAACATACGCTGAATGTCTTGATGGCAGCGCTTTATGGCACCTCTGATGTGCCCCAGATCAAGGCCAATATCGCCGCCTATTTCGAACCGCAACACATTCAGATTGGCGGGCTTAAGCGCGCATTTGCCCCTGCGGCATCGCAAGCACTCACCACAGCCGACCATGGGCCAACTGTTTCAACGGCGACATTCGGGTCAATCGCGCGGTTCATGAACGCCAACGAACTTGCATCGCTTGTCTATCGGATCACGCCTGACAGCCTCATAAGGTTCTGATCATGCGATTGCGGGCCGCGAGGGCAAATAACCCGCAAAACCCGCCTGAATATGCTTTGGGCGCAGAGTATGCACCTGCGCATTCACGCTTTGTTGTCTGCACCAGCCAAGAGGATTTCGTGCGTAAAACCAACGCCCTTTTCAGCTTTGCCCCACTTACGAGCCAGAGCGATCAGGTGAAGCGCGGCAGCGGCAGCACCGCCACCTTTGTTCATTGCGGCAGGATCGGCGCGTACTTCGGCTTGCGCGCGATTTTCCACGGTCAGGATGCCATTGCCGATGCAAAGTCCTTGCAGACCCAAAAGCTGCACAGCGCGACTACTGTCATTGCAAACCGTGTCGTAATGCGTTGTTTCGCCACGGATTACACAACCAAGGGCGACATAGCCGTCAAAATTGCTCATCCGTTCGGCGATCCCGATAGCTGTCGGGATTTCAAGCGCGCCGGGTACTTCGACGATTTCCCAAGTGCCGCCTGCCTTTTCGATCTCGGCTTTGGCGCCTGAGATCTGATTATCCGAAATGTCTTTGTAGTATGGCGATGCCACGATCAGGATTTTGACTGGCTTTTCAAATTCCGGCAGCGGCATAATGTAGTGTGATGGTCCGGCCATTAACCGATCTCCGAAATCTTGCGTGTGCCGACAATTTCAAGCCCGTAAGCATCAAGCCCCACGACTTTTGGTCGCGGTGAATTTGTCAGCAACTCGATTTCATGCAAACCCAACGAGCTGAGGATTTGCGCGCCCAAACCATATTGACGCAGCGTTTGCGGCGATGCCTCTTCCACGGAATCCAACTTCATGTGCACGTCGCGCAACAAAACCAACGCGCCCCGCCCTTCGTCCGCGATCATCTGCATAGCGTCGCCAAATTCGTCGCGGCGGCCACGTGGACCCGCACCCAAAACGTCCAGCATCGGGTCCATCGCATGCATGCGCACCAAAACCGGCTCAGGCGTTGTGATGTCGCCTTTGATCAGCGCGATATGTTCAGCGCCTTGGGTCTCATCGGTATAAATCCGCATTTCCCAGTCGCCACCGAACTCTGATGTTATGGTGCTGGTGTCGCGCACGCGGACAAGGTTGTCGTGACGGCGACGGTAAGCGATCAGATCGCTAATCGTGCCAATTTTCAGGTTATGCAGCTGCGCAAATGCCACCAAATCCGGCAGCCGCGCCATTTCGCCGTCTTCTTTCATAATCTCGCAGATCACGCCGGATGGGTTCAGGCCAGCAAGACGCGAAATATCAACCGCGGCCTCAGTGTGACCCGCACGGACCAGCACACCCCCGTCACGGGCGCGCAGCGGGAAAACATGCCCCGGAGTCGCGATATCAGCAGCGGTCTTGCCGCCGTCAATCGCTGTCGCAACCGTACGTGCACGATCATGCGCGGAAATGCCTGTACTGACGCCTTCGCGCGCCTCGATGCTAACCGTAAAAGCAGTCTCGTGCCGCGACGAGTTATGCGAGGCCATCAATGGCAGACCAAGCGCATCAATCCGCTCGCCCGGAAGCGTTAAGCAAATCAGACCGCGTCCGTGCTTTGCCATGAAATTGATCGCATCAGGCGTCGCCATTTGCGCGGGAATCACCAGATCGCCTTCGTTTTCGCGGTCCTCGTGGTCGACCAGCACAAACATTTTGCCGTTGCGCGCATCTTCAATGATCTCTTCGATCCTGCTGATTGCGTCTGACCAGTCTTGTTCTACTTGGCCCGGCTTTTCAAAATTCTGGCTCATGTCATTCCCCGCAATATAATGCTTTGCAGATAGCCCAGCATTATCTCTTTGGAAAGGCGCATCACTCATATTCGCGCAGCCGCGCGACGTAACGGGCCATTGTATCAATCTCGAGGTTGATCTTGTCGCCCATGCCGACGTCGCCCCATGTCGTCGCCGATTTGGTATGCGGGATAAAATTGATGCCAAAGTCGGTGCCGGACACCTCGTTCACCGTGAGCGAAGTGCCATTCAATGCGACCGACCCTTTGGGCGCGATAAACCGCGCCAATGCGTCAGGCGCACGAAACATCACGCGTGTGCTGTCGCCTTCATCGTGCATTCCTACCACTTCGGCGACGCCGTCAACATGACCGGACACGATATGCCCACCAAGCTCGTCACCGACCTTTAGGGCGCGCTCAAGGTTCAATCTACCGCCGACTTGCCAGCCGCCTACATTCGTGGCCCCAACCGTTTCGGCAGAGATTTCGACGTCAAACCAGTTCTGTGGATCACGCCCCAAGGCAATCACGGTCAAACACACACCGTTACATGCGATCGAAGCACCGATATCGATGCTTTCCACGTCATAGCCGGTTCCGATCCGCGCACGCAGATCGCCGCGCTGTTCAAGCACAAGTACCCTGCCGATATCGGTCACTATTCCTGTAAACATCGGTTGCGTCCTTTAGCTGTTTGTCCTGATCTAGCCCGTCCGTGCGCGCCCGACAAGCCGCAGCACTTGCCTGGTATCCATAATCGCGTCACCAAATTACGTTAATGCGTTATCAAACATGTAGCGTTAGACAGGGTCTATGAAGACTTCTCGGGCTTTTCTTTTCCTTCAGGGGCCACACGGCCCCTTTTTTCGCCAGCTGGCGAATATGCTGCGCAAAACTGGCGCGCAGGTCTGGCGTGTGGGGTTTAATGCAGGTGATGCTGCGTTTTGGGGCGGAGCTGCGGGGTATATCCCGTTTCAGGCAGCCCTTGAAAGCTGGCCAGATACGCTTGCCAGCCTGCTAAGAGAACGCCAAATCACCGACATCGTCCTTTATGGTGATACCCGACCGCTGCATGCACAAGCCGTGCAGCAGGCCAAAGCTGCGGGCATCCGCGTTCATGTTTTCGAAGAAGGGTATATGCGCCCCTATTGGGTCACCTATGAACGCGATGGCAGCAATGGGCATTCGCAACTAATGCACATCAGTGTGACCGATATGAAAAACCGGCTGGCGCAATCGGACGGGGATATGGCGACTCCGCCTGCGCAATGGGGTGATATGCGCCAACATATCTTTTATGGGGCTGCGTATCATTGGTTCATTATGTTCAAGAACCGGCGCTATCCAGCATTCCGCACACATCGCGCCCTCCCCGTCCATCGCGAAGCGCTGCTTTATACAAAACGATTGATCCTCATGCCGTTTCTGGCGCTTGAGCGGATGTGGAAAACCCGCCAGATCAAAGCGGGTGGATACCCCTATCATATTGCACTTTTGCAGTTGGCACATGACGCAAGCTTTCAAGCGCATTCACCATTCGAAGATATGAATGCATTCATTGCATTGACCATAGACGGGTTCGCTAAAGGTGCGCCATTGCATCACCATCTGATCCTCAAGGCGCACCCGCTTGAGAACGGCCAATCACCGTTGCGCAAGATGATCCGCGACCATGCTGACGCGCATGGCATCGCAGACCGCGTGCACTATGTGCGCGGTGGAAAACTCGCGCAGGTCTTGGGCGAAGCACGTTCTGCCGTGACGGTTAATTCTACGGCTGGCCAACAGGCACTTTGGCGCGGCATCCCGCTGAAATCGTTTGGCACGGCTGTCTACAACAAACCTGAATTTGTCTCTGACCAATCGCTGCCTGCCTTCTTTGCCAACCCATACCGCCCCGACGCGCAAGCCTACCGCGATTATCGCCAATTCTTGCTGGAAACCAGCCAGGTTCCCGGGGGCTTTTATTCATCGGCTGGCCGCAAACAGCTTTTGCGGCAGGTCATCGACATGATGCTGCGCCCTGATACACCTTATGATGCGATAATCAGCAAACCGAGTACCCAGCAGCCTACCATGCGCGTTGTGAACTAAGCGTCTGTGTCATAACTTGCCTTTGATGACAAAATCCACGCGCCAGAAACTTTATGTCTACAACGGTGGCTTTCTGACCGAAGGCCGCGTGCGCCGCATTCTTGATCTCTCAGGCTATGATATTCGTCTGGGCGCACCAGGCGATGATGATCTGATCGGCGTTTGGGGACATAGTCCGACCGCCCCAAGGGGCGAAGCAATCGCTGCGCGCAAGAACGCCCCGGTTCTACGCGTCGAAGATAGTTTTTTGCGGTCGGTCAAGCTTGGACGCGATGGCGAGGCACCTCTTGGGCTGAACATCGACCGCCACGGTGTGCACTTTGATCCCAACACCCGCTCTGGTCTGGAACTGATCCTGACCGAGGATCCGCTGGACGACACAGCCCTGCTAAACCGTGCGAAAGCAGGCATGGCTTTGATGCAAAAGCACCATATCTCAAAGTACAACGCCTTTGATCTTGATCTGCCGGCACCTGAGCCCGGCTATGTGTTGGTCGTTGACCAAATCCGCAAAGACGCATCGATCAAGGCCAGTGGAGCCGACAGCAACACCTTTCGCGAGATGCTATTTTACGCCCAGACAGAACATCCGGGCGCACGCATTATCATCAAAACCCACCCCGAAACTCCCGCAGGACACCGCAAGGGATACTTCACGCACACCGATACCAATGATCAGATCACGCTATGCGACGATCCCATGTCACCTTGGACGCTGTTCGAAGGGGCGATCGCTGTCTACACCGTGAGTTCGCAACTGGGGTTTGAAGCCATTATTGCGGGCCATAAACCTGTCGTGTTTGGCCAGCCGTTCTATGTAGGTTGGGGGCTGACCGATGACCGTAAACCGCTGCAAAGGCGTCAACGTAGCTTGACCCGCGCGCAGCTTTTTGCCGCTGCGATGATCCTTTATCCGACGTGGTACGATCCCTATCACGACCGCCTTTGTAGCTTTGAAGAAGCATTGGCGACATTGACCAGTCTTAGTCGTGCCTGGCGCGATGACCAGCATGGGTGGACTGCAATTGATATGCGCCTTTGGAAAAGAAAGCCGCTGCAGCAGGTCTTCGGCGGCCCCAAACCCGTTCGCTTCAGCAGCGGTCCTGCGATCCCAGATCAGAGGCGCTTGATGCGTTGGGCAAGTGCGGGCGACACCGACGCCGTGTTGGTCGATGACGGTTTTTTGCGCTCGCGCGGCCTTGGGGCGGACCTGATCGCACCGCTAAGCCTCGTTTTGGATGACGTCGGCATCTATTATGACGCCACTCGACCCAGCCGACTTGAGAACTTAATCAATGCCTCGGGCGATTTAGCAGCGGACGAACGCGCGCGCGCGACCGCCTTGGTCGCACGGATCACCGATGCTAGGCTGTCCAAATACAATTTGTCTGGCGCGCAAATTGCTGATCTTCCAAAAGGGCGGCGCATTCTTGTGCCCGGCCAAGTCGCTGATGACGCCTCCATCAAGTTAGGTACAACTGACATCAAAGACAATAAAACCTTACTGAAAACAGTCCGCGCAGCCAATCCTGCGGCGATTGTCATTTATAAACCCCACCCCGATGTCGAGGCCGGCCTGCGGAATGGTGCCGTGCCAGTCGCCCTAGAGTATGCTGATGTTGTCCTAAGTAACACCGATCCAATCGCGGCAATTGACGCAGTTGATGCGGTTTGGACGATGACGTCCTTAATAGGGTTCGAGGCGCTTTTGCGCGGCAAAGAAGTGACCTGTCTGGGCATGCCATTTTACGCCGGATGGGGGCTGACGGATGACCGTTGTATGCCAATCCCAAGGCGAACAGCGCGCGTTGATTTGACGGCGTTGGTACATGCCGCTTTGATTGCATACCCGCGTTATTTTGACCCCATCACCGGCCTTGCCTGCCCACCCGAAGTCGTCGTTGATCGCATTGAAAACAATGACTTACCAAACTGTAGCCACGCGAACCGTGCACTTGCAAAGCTGCAAGGGTTATTGGCCAGCTACGCGTATCTCTGGCGCAGATAACCGGTCCCATGTGTGGCAGATATCTGCCCCAAGCTGCCGCACATCTTGCAAAGCAAACTTTGGCGCATCGGCTAGCTTGGAAACCCCCATCGCCGCTAACATTGGCGTGCCTTCCGCACCGATTGCAGATCCTGCCGAAAACACTACGAGACGGTCAACCAAACCTGCATTCAACAAGGACGCGGCCAACATGCCGCCGCCTTCGCAAAAGACCCGTGTGATCCCCTTTTCGGCCAAAACGCGCATTGCATCCACCGGATCAACCGTTCCGGATGCCGTCTTGCATGGCAAACTCACTGCGCCTTGATCTGTCCAGCCAATGGCGTCCGCCCCTGCCCCGTGACAGAGCCAAACAGGTACGTCGTGGGCTGTTCTTGCCAATTGCAGATCAACAGATAACTTCAATGCACGTGAAACGACCACTCGAACTGGCTGGTGGGGAATCCCGACACCGCGCACCGTCAATGACGGATCATCAGCCCGCACTGTGCCCGCCCCAACCATCACTGCATCATGGCGTGCGCGCATCATATGCACCGCGCGGCGCGCATCAGGTCCGGTGATCCATTGGCTTTCGCCGGTGGCGGTCGCGATACGACCATCCAACGTGCCAGCAAGTTTTAACGTCAAAAAAGGGCGGTTTTGCGTGATGCGTTGGAAAAAACCAGCGTGATCCTGATCGGCTTGACCCCGCAAAACGCCCATCAAAACACTGACGCCCGCGTCCTGCAGCATCGCAATGCCGCGACCCGCAACACGTGGATCTGGGTCACCGGTCGCAATCACAACCCGTGCAATTTTGGCATCAATCAATGCTTGCGCGCAGGGTGGTGTTTTACCTTGATGGGCGCAGGGTTCGAGCGTGACAAAGGCCGTAGCACCCTGCGCTGCTTTGCCTGCCTGCGCCAATGCGCGCGTTTCCGCATGTGGTCGCCCGCCGTCTGCTGTCCAGCCGCGACCCACGATCTGACCATTTTTCACAATGACGCAACCGACCGCCGGGTTCGGCCAAACATGGCCCATCCCGCGCCGCCCTAAAGAAAGGGCAAGCGCCATAAAACGGGCGTCAGCGTTTTGGGTCACTCTGGGTCTTCAGTGGCGCTATCTGGGCGCAACTCACTGACAAACT
Source organism: Yoonia sp. (assembly GCF_017854415.1). GTDB lineage: Bacteria > Pseudomonadota > Alphaproteobacteria > Rhodobacterales > Rhodobacteraceae > Yoonia. The sequence continues at coordinate 39,092 of NZ_JAFMHR010000006.1, forward strand.
TGTCAAAATCATCGGCGGCTTGGAAGTTTTTGTAGACACTGGCAAAGCGCACATAGGCGACCGTATCAATCCGCGCGAGGCTTTCCATCACGATCTCTCCGATGGTGCCCGACGGAATATCTGTTTCTCCCATGCTTTCCAGACGCCGCACGATGCCGCTGATCATCTGGTCCATCCGTTCGGGTTCAACGGGGCGTTTTTGCAGTGCAATCCGGATCGAGCGTTCAAGTTTGGGTCGGTCAAAATCTTCGCGGCGGCCGTTGGATTTGATCACAACCAGATCACGCAGTTGCACACGTTCGTAGGTCGTAAATCGTCCCCCACATGCAGGACAAAACCGGCGACGCCGGATCGCGACATGATCTTCGGCAGGACGGCTATCTTTAACCTGTGTGTCGACATTTCCGCAAAATGGGCAACGCATGATGATCCCTCATATCTCAAACGGGGGCAGCACTTGCTTGGCCCCCAAACTTATCCACAACCACTATATGTAGGCGTCTCGCGTTTGGGTAGTGGGCAAATAAAGCAAGTGAACGGGCATCACGAACCGTTGCAGAAGGGACTCGCTTTGGGACCTAGTTGAAAATCCGCTCACCCATCTGATCAATCAACTGCTTGGCCTTTGCAAAGGCGGCTTCATTCGCGGCCTCTTCGGTGTTCAACGTATCGGCACGGATCAGGTGATGCACCTTCAATTCGCCGCCAAATTCTTTTTCGATGCGGGCCGCGAGGCGGTAGCCACCGTTGTCTTTCTGGGATGCGGGATAGATGGCAAAGCCTTCGTAACGTTCGGGTTCTGGTTCCGGCTTTGCCTTGCTGCCAAAGAGTTTGCTGAACATTTGGAGCGCTCCTGATTTGCTGATTGCTTTAAAGCTAATGCAGACAAAGCAAAAACAAAACGCAGAAACGAAAAAGGGGCGCATCTGCTGCGCCCCTTGGATCGAAAATATGACTTGGCTTACTGATCCAAGAACGACCGCAGTTTACGGCTGCGGCTTGGATGCTTGAGCTTGCGCAACGCTTTCGCCTCAATCTGACGAATTCGTTCGCGCGTCACGCTGAACTGTTGACCGACCTCTTCAAGGGTGTGGTCGGTGTTCATGCCGATACCAAAGCGCATCCGCAGTACGCGTTCTTCGCGTGGCGTAAGTGACGCCAGAACCCGTGTCGTCGTTTCTTTCAGGTTCTCTTGGATCGCTGAATCCAAAGGCAAGATCGCATTCTTGTCCTCGATAAAGTCACCCAATTGGCTGTCTTCTTCGTCACCAATTGGTGTCTCGAGGCTGATCGGCTCTTTGGCGATTTTCATGACCTTGCGGACTTTTTCCAAAGGCATTTGCAGCTTTTCTGCCAGTTCCTCTGGTGTTGGTTCGCGGCCAATTTCGTGCAACATCTGGCGACCGGTACGGACCAGTTTGTTAATCGTTTCGATCATATGCACAGGGATACGGATCGTGCGCGCCTGATCAGCAATCGAACGGGTAATCGCCTGACGGATCCACCATGTCGCGTAAGTCGAGAATTTGTAGCCACGGCGATATTCGAACTTATCAACAGCCTTCATTAAGCCGATGTTGCCTTCCTGAATAAGATCAAGGAACTGCAAACCACGGTTCGTGTATTTTTTCGCAATTGAAATCACGAGGCGCAAGTTTGCCTCGACCATTTCTTTCTTGGCCTGACGTGCTTCTTTTTCGCCCTTTTGGACCTGCTGCACGATGCGGCGGAATTCGGTAATATCGACGCCGACATATTGACCAACTTGGGCCATGTCGCCGCGCAATTCTTCGATTTTGCCTGTCGATTTTTCGACCATCATCTGCCAGCCGCGACCCGCTTTTGTGGCCATATCTTCAAGCCAGTTAGGGTCGAGTTCGCGACCGCGGTACGCATCGATGAATTCACGACGGTTGATACGGGCTTGGTCGGCCAGTTTCACCATCGAGCTGTCGATCGACATGATCCGGCGGTTGATGCCGTAAAGCTGATCGATAAGCGCCTCAATGCGGTTGTTATGCAGGTGAAGTGAATTCACTAGTTCGACAATCTCGGAACGCAGCTTTTGATACTTCGTTTCCTGCTTATCGGAAAAAGACGAATCTTCGTTCAATGTGGCCGACATACGCGCGTCTTGCATATCTGATAGATCAGCAAAATCGCGTGCGATAACCTCAAGCGTTTCAAGAACGCGCGGCTTCAATGCTGCTTCCATCGCGGCAAGCGACATGTTGGCCTGATCGTCTTCATCTTCGTCGTCATCTTTGGCAATCGGGTTGCCATCAGCATCTAATTCTGGCGATGCTTCTTTCTTGGCTTCACCACCCGCAACTGGCGCAGAAACAACAGGTTCTGCGGCACCTATTTCGTCAAGCTGATCACCAAAGGTGGTTTCAAGATCGATCACATCACGCAGTAAGATGTCTTCGGAAAGAAGTTCGTCGCGCCAAATTGTGATCGCTTGGAATGTCAGTGGGCTTTCGCAAAGCCCCAAGATCATTGTGTTCCGGCCCGCTTCGATACGTTTAGCGATCGCGATCTCACCTTCGCGCGACAGCAATTCAACAGAACCCATTTCGCGCAGATACATCCGCACCGGATCATCGGTACGGTCCAGCTTTTCAGCTTCGGCACCACCAATGGTAACATCGCGCGAACCTGAAACCGTGGCCACCGCAGTGTTGCCTTGGTTCTCGTCGGTTTCTTCGCTTTCTTCTTCTTCCGTCACCTGAATGCCCATCTCGGACAACATCGACATGACGTCTTCGATCTGGTCCGAAGAAACCTGTTCTGGCGGCAGAACGGCGTTCAACTGGTCGTAAGTGATATAGCCTCGCTCGCGCGCATCGGCGATCATCTTTTTAACGGCGGCTTGGCTCATATCAAGGCTGATATCGCCATCCTGGTCCGCATCTTTACGGTCGTCGTTATCTTTCGCGGCCATGTAAAGTGCCCTTTCAAAGCGGTCGTTTCAAGCCAAAGTGATTCGGCTGATTCGGTTGATGTCGAATCAACCCCGCTTTGAGGCGATTCGCAAGTGGGCTGGGCCCTGATTTATTGAGTGTTGCGCCTGTGGCTATTTAGGCCGATCGCTGCCCTTTGCAAAGTTTATCTGTCCAAGAAGCTGATCAAATGCACTTTGTTCTTCCTTCTTCATGCGTGCGCCGTTTTCACCAATGGCATATTCAGCCTTGTCTTCGTTGTCGCCCCGGCCGGCCTTGTCCACGGCTGCTGTAGACTGCGCCAACCGCCATGTCAGCCCTTCATCGGCAACACCGCCAAGGTCGGCAACAGCATCTTCGATTTCGCGCTTGTGGCCATGTCGCGCCGATAATTTGGCAAATTCTTCTGCCAGACAAAGCCGCACGATTTCTACGTCACCACCACGCCGTATTGCGGGGCTGATAGCGACATGGTTCTGGCTCATCAGCTTTTCAAGGGGTGCTGATCCCAGATCGTCGATCACGCGAGCCCGCAAGTCGTTTGCGCCAAGATGTCGCAGCAAGCAAGACTGCAAATCACGGTGTGTTGGATCGCGACTATTCATTTGCTCAAGCGGTGTTTCAAAATCGACGGCCACGGAGGGGGCCGCGATCATCGCTGCCAATATGACAGCCTCGCGGACGTGGTCTTCGTCCGCTGCGGCACCAGCAAGCGCCGATCTGCGCGCGGTGGCTACGGGACTGACATCACGCTTCCATGGGTCTTGCTTACCATTCCACGCACGGTTTCCGGCAGACCGTGGCGCTGCCGCCTTACGCGTTGAAAACAACGCCCAGCGCATGTCTTTGATCGCTTGGCCATAGTGGTTCCGGATAGATGGATCTTGGATCAGCTTAATCTTTTCGCGCAGCGTTTTGTCGAGGGCCGCCTTGCGTTCCGGACTATCAAAAACTTTGCCCTCTGTTTCGCGTTGCCACAGCAATTGCACCATCGGGATCGCTTGATCCAGCAATTGCTGCATCGCTCCTGCCCCTTGCGCCTTGATCAAATCATCAGGGTCCAACCCTTCTGGCATCAGTGCAAAGCGCAGCGATTGCCCTGCCTCCAACAATGGCAACGCAATTTCAATCAAACGCATTGCGGCGCGCAATCCTGCTGTATCCCCATCCAGTGCAATGATTGGCTCTGGCCCGATGCGCCAAAGCAGGCGCAATTGATCCTCAGTGATCGCTGTACCCAAGGGGGCGACAGTTGCGGTAAAACCAGCCTCTGACAGCGCGATCACGTCCATATAGCCTTCAGCCACGATCAGCGGCTTCCCCTTGCCAGCAGCCTCCCGCGCAGGCCCGTGGTTATAAAGGCTGCGTCCCTTATCAAACAGCGCCGTCTCTGGCGAATTATAATATTTCGCCGGCGCATTCGGGTCCATCGCACGGCCCCCGAAACCGATTGCACGACCCCGCGCATCGCGAATGGGAAACATGATCCGGTCACGAAAACGGTTATAGAGCCCGCCGCCGCGGTCACTTTCTGCAGCAAGGCCCGCGTCGACAGCTAGCTTGGGATCAACGCCTTTGCCCTGCAGATGCTCTAGAACGCCCCCATTTGCGGGGGCAAACCCGATATCCCAACGCGCCTGCGCCTCGACGCTCAATCCACGCCGTTCCAGATAATCGCGTGCATCAGCCGCCACCGCAGTCTGCAATTGCAAACGGTGAAACTGCACGGCCTGTTCCATCACATCGGTTAGAACAGTGCGCGCATCCGCCTTTTCTTGCGCACGCGGATCGCGGTCTGGCACCGGCATACCTGCTTCAGCCGCAAGTATCTTGACCGCTTCCATGAACTCGACGTTCTCGGTTTCGCGTACAAACGAAATGGCATCGCCCTTCGCATGACAGCCAAAACAGTAGTAAAACCCTTTGCGATCATCGACGTGAAAGCTGGCGCTTTTCTCTTGATGGAACGGACAAGACGCCCATAGATCACCCTTGCCCTGATTGGATTTGCGGGTGTCCCACATAACTTTACGGCCTACGACCTGCCCCAAAGACAGCCGATTGCGTAATTCATCAAGGAAACCGGGTGGAAGACTCATGGCTGCTAGTATCTGCCAATTCACCCCAAAGGCCAATCCTTCTTCAGAGCCTAAATATCCCCGCCGGAGGCATCAAAATTCTTCGAATTTTGACTTAACGCAGGGCAACCCCACGCATTGCAATCTGTAGGTCATGCACCAATGTCGCAGCCATGGACCGCATGACCATAATCTCAAAGCCCTGCGGCCCAATCCGCGTGATTGTTACAGACAAATGCCCCAACATCGTTTTCGCGACATGGTCCACGTGAAAAATGTGCCCGCGCAAATCGACAGGGACCAAGCGCGCCAAGACATCCTCGACACCAAGCCCTTCGATGTGAACAACCGCCCATGCATCGGTCTGATCTGACACCGCTGCCAGCCCGTCCAATGACACTGCACCTGTCACCATCCAAACCCCATGTCCAAACCAAGACACAGCACCAGAGCGGCGATTGGGTGCAGCCAATCCAGCACCAACTTGGTCTTTTAGGCTGGTCGAGGTTGCCTTGGTTTTCCCGTCAAAAGCGGCAACTGACGTCAAGCGATCGATGCTGACCTCGGTCACCACAATGCCCCCGATCTCCAATGGCAGCAGGCCGCTACAAGGCGAAAGTGCAATCAATTTAGCCACGCGCACGCCCTCCGGTTGGGTCAAAAAAGACAGGATCACACACGGTGACCTCTTGAGTAATATCCCGCAGATGATCGCATAGTTTGATCACTTCGCCGTGGCGCGCGCGGCCATTTTCAAGAAAGCCCAGCGCCAGATGCGTATCAAGCGTGGGCGAATAGCACACAGATGTCGCATAGCCCTGGCTGTTTTCGCGCACCGCCGATGCCCCTGCTTTAAACAAATGCGCACCGGCACTTAGCGCGTGATCGCGACCTTTGGACTGCAATCCGACCAACTGCTGGCGGGTTTCGCCGTGCAAACCAGGACGGGCGGCTGCTGCTTTGCCGATGCAATCCTTCTTGGCACTGACCATCCTGTCCATGCCAATATCAAACGCGGTTGTGCGCCCGTGGATTTCGGCATGTGTGATAAAACCCTTTTCGATGCGCAAGACATTCAACGCTTCCATGCCGTATGGTCCGCCGCCCATGACTTCGGCTTGGGCGACCAGTTGCCGGAACAAGCTCTCGCCATAGCGTGACGGCACAGAGATTTCGTAAGCGTGTTCCCCAGAAAACGAGATACGGAACAATCTGCCTTTGGCACCGCCGACACCGACAGTCCCGCACGCCATGAACGGCCAAACCTCATCATTCAGCTTTTTATCCAGAACAGTATTCAACAGCGCCCGCGCTTGCGGTCCAGCCACGGCAAACTGCGCCCACTGCTCTGTCACCGAAATGACCGACGCATCCAGATCGGGCCGCAACGCTTGCAAGACAAACTCTAGATGACGCATGACCAACCCAGCAGCAGCGGTGGTTGTCGTCATCACAAAATGCTGTTCGCCCAGCCGTGCGGTCGTGCCGTCATCCAGCACGTGCCCGTCTTCGCGCAACATCAGACCGTAGCGGACCCGCCCAACTTTGAGGGTTGAAAACATGTTGGTATATACAAAATCCAACAGAGCAGCAGCATCTGGCCCCTGCACATCGATCTTGCCAAGCGTCGATACATCGCAAACGCCGACTGATCCGCGGACATACCCGACTTCGCGGTCACAAGACTGACGCCAATTGGTTTCACCCGTTTGCGGAAAGTAGCTTGGACGATACCAAAGCCCCGCCTCGATCATCGGCGCGCCGCGCGCAACAGTAGCCTTGTGCGAGGTAGTAAACCGTTCAGGCGCAAAGCCCTTGCCTTGGCTGCCCGCGCCCATCGCTGCTATAGAAACAGGAACATAGGGCGGGCGAAATGTTGTCGTGCCCGTCTCGGGAATGCCGCGTCCCGTCGCATCAGCCAAGATCGCCAAAGCCACCACATTGGATGATTTGCCTTGATCGGGTGCCATACCTTGCGTGGTATAACGTTTCATATGCTCGACCGAGCGAAAGTTCTCTTGGGCAGCGAGTTTGATGTCCTTGATGTGCACATCGTTCTGGAAATCGATCCATTTGCGCCCTTTGCCTTCGACCGACCATAGCGGCGTGATAGCATATGCAGTGTCATCAGCGGCGGGCACCGTCACCTTGGGTTTTAACCCAAGGCCCGTTGAAACTTCCATTGCGGCCGTAGCACCCTCGGCTAGACAATCCGCAGTGCTAAATGCCCCGTTACATGCACCCGCCGTCACCATACCCGGCACGCTATCCGGAGTGGGGATGAACGATGCGATCTCTTCTTTCCACGTCGGGCGCCCATTCATGTGACATGTCAAATGCACCGTCGGGTTCCAACCACCCGACATTGCAAGGCAATCGGTGCGGATAACCCGCGTGCCGTTCCCATGGCTGATCGTTATACTTTCGAGAGCATGACGGCCCTTGGTCGCGGTGACTTGCGCGCCCGTGTAGACAGGGAAATCACCCAACACCTGCGCATCTTCGCGACTATCGATGACAGCTGCGACCTTGATGCCAGCAGCAGCCAGGTCCCGTGCAGTCCGGTGCGCATCGTCATTATTGCCAAAAATCGCGACCGATTTACCCGGTGCAACGCCCCAACGGTTTACATAGGCGCGCACGGCGCTGGCCATCATAATGCCCGGGCGGTCGTTGTTGGGAAATGCGATCGGACGCTCTAACGCACCAGCGCAAAGGATCGCGCGTTTAGCAACTATACGCCAAAAACACTCTAGCGGTTTACCCTGCGCACGCGGCCCGGCGATTTGTTCGAGTGCACCGTATGTGCCTTGATCATATGCCCCCGTCACCGTTGTACGCGTCATCATACGCACGTTGGGCAAGGCGGCCAATTCGGCCAAGGCAACCGCAACCCATTCCACTGCAGGCATGCCATCTATATCTTCGCGCTCGCGCAACAGACGGCCGCCCATGGCAGTATCTTCATCAGCCAAGATAACCTCTGCACCAGCGCGCCCAGCGGTCAGGGCCGCCATCAATCCCGCAGGCCCCGCGCCAATCACCAGCATGTCGCAAAAGGCAAAAGCCTTTTCATAATCATCAGGGTTTGTCTGGCCGCTTAACGCGCCCAAACCAGCGGCCCGCCGGATTACAGGCTCGTAAAGTTTTTCCCAAAAGCTGCGCGGCCACATGAAGGTCTTGTAGTAGAATCCTGCCCCTAGAAACGGCGAAACCAGATCATTCACCGCCATCGCGTCATAACGCAGCGATGGCCAAGCGTTCTGGCTTGATACCTCTAGCCCCTCGGACACTTCCAAAGTCGTCGCGCGCACGTTCGGTTCTGCTTGCGCACCGCGCCCCACGGTCATCAGCGCGTTTTGCTCTTCCGATCCTGCAGACATCACGCCACGCGGGCGGTGGTATTTAAACGAACGGGCCATCAGCTTGATGCCATTGGCTAAAAGGGCCGCGGCCACTGGTTCACCCGGCACACCTTGTAGGCGCTGCCCATCAAAGGTGAACATAACTGTGTTTTCGGGTGCGCGAACTCTCATCGTTCTACTTTCTCGGCCAAAGTGGCGCTGTGCACCGCATGGGTGACGGTGTTGCGTGCAACGACCAGCCAAGCCCCGCAGCCCGCCTCGTGAAACCACAAATCGCGGGTGTCACCCGCAGGGTTTGCACGG